>JAEULB010000127.1 GCA_016792585.1 Rhodospirillaceae bacterium | reverse complement strand
CCGACGAGGAGGCCTATGTCGCGGCGGCGGTGGCGCTGGCCGGGGACCGGCAGCGGCTCGCCGGGCTGCGCCGCTCGCTGAGATCAAGGCTCGCTGCATCGCCGATCTGCGATGCCGCCGGATACACGCGAAACTTCGAGGACGCGATCTTCAGGATGACCGGCTGAGACGTCAGGTCAGCAGGCTCAGGACGTAGGAGTTGCCGGTCGCGGCACCAGTCAGTGCCTTCGACGCCTCGGCGTCCTTCTTCAAGAGATAGCGCTGGATGAACTTCTCGAGGAAGGCGTTGTCGGGCACTTCGGTGTTCTTCTGTGCCGCCTCGGCATCGGTCTTCGCCTGGGTGATCTGGACCCGCTGGTTCTTGATGACCGTCTGGTCGGTCTTGATGTTGCTCTGGAAGCGGCGAGCGAAGAACGCTGCGTCGTCGAGCGCGCGGCGTGCGCCGGCGAGGTCGGTGAGGAGCAGGCCCGAGCCGGTCGTGAGGCCGGTCTCGACGAGAGAGCGGAACGAGCTCTGCGCGTGTGCGGTGATCGCGGCACCCGTGACCGCCGAACGGATGGTGACGTCGGAGGCGATGGACTCGAGCAGGTTGGTCTTGTTCGACGCCGCACCCTTGATCAGCCCGTCGAGATCGGTGACGAGCTTCCGGTACTCGGCATCCAGCTTGCCGCGCGGATCGAGTGTTTCGGCTTCGAGATTGTAGGTGCCGGCATAGGCGGCCAGCGTCCGTGCGGTTCGCTGGATCTCGGGCGTGATCGTCTGGTCGACGCTGTCGACCACCGACTGGGCGCTTGCCGCCGAGGTCAGGTCGAGATTGTAAAGGCTCTCCGGCGGCGGCGCGGTGTCGTCGGCGAAGCGCTGGATGTCGCGGCCGCCGATCGCGAGCGTCGTGCCGGCGCCGTCGATGTCGACTTCGTTGGCGCCGGCGCTGGTGCCGATGCTGACCGTCGAGCCGTCGAGTAGGCTGTTGCCAGAATAGGTACCTGCAGCAATCGCGTCGCGCAGCTGGTCGCGAAGCGCGATGTACTGGTCGTTGAGCGCGGTCCGCTCGGGCGCCGTCAGGCCGACATCGGTCGCCTGGTTGGCGACGCTGCGGATCTGGTAGACGAGGCTCTGCGCGGTGCCGACTGCGTTCTGCGCCGTCTTGACCGTCTGCTGGGCGGTGTAGATGGCCGAGGTATCGAGGGACGGTACCCAGCGCGGCACCGAGGCGAGGCCGGTCGAAAGGATCTGGGTGTCCTGGTTCAGCTGCAGCTGGGCAGCCGAGAGTGCGGTGCCCGAGGCTTGGCGCGACGTCTGGGCGCCAGCGAAGTTGTCGGCCTGGAAGGCGGCGTTGGCGGCGGCGAGATTATCGAGCACGCCGTTGTTGAGGTCGAGCGTGCGGAGCGTGACCGACTGGCCGCTCGACTTGATGGTGACCGAGATGGCGGCGCCGATCGAGCCGTCGAGCAGGTTTTCGGTGCCGAACTGCGCGTCGGTCACCAGCTGGTTGGCGTCGTTGACGGCGCCCTGGAACAGCGTCTTCAGCTCGGTGATGCGCGCCGGCGTCGTCAGCGGGTCCTGAGCCTCGGTGATGTAGCCGGCGAGTTGGTTCTGGATGGTGGCGAGCGCCGAGGTGCCCTGGGTCGCAGCGCCCAGCAGGCCCTGCTGGCGGCCAAGACCGGCCGCCGCCGCATTCTGGGTCGGGATCTCCGCCGCGTACGGGCCGGCGGGGTTGATCTCGTTCGTGAGCTTGTCGTAGCTGCCGCGAAGAGCCTCCAGCCGGGTGACGATTTCCGTCACCTTGGCCTGGGCTGCGTCGAGCGCGGAGGACAGCGGGTCGAGCTTTTTGATGTCGTTGTCCGCGTCCGTGATCTTCTGCGAGGCGCCGATGGCGGCGTCGTTCTGGAATTTCTTGATGTCGAGCTTGGACTCGATCAGCTGCTTCTGCTTTTCGACCGACTGCACGGCGATCTGCGGCGGCAGGTCGAGCGTGTACGTCACGACCGCGCGCAGCACGTTGTCGCCGAGGATGTCGTAGCCGTTCTTGATTTTGCCGGCATTGCGCTCGAAGTAGAGCGCGTCGCGCAGCGCCGGATTGATCGCCGCCTGCGATTTCTCGAAGGCGCCGGTCGTGTACTTGTCGATCACCTCTTGCTGGGTGAAGCTCAGCTTGACCTTGGTCAGCCCGACATCGCCGAAGCTGAAGAACTTCGCCATCTCCCTGTAGCGAGGATCGATCAGCTTGTTGGCGAGCGCCTTCTCGTCGCCGAGGCTCTCCTTGAGAACCTTCTTCAGGCGCGCGGGATACTTGAGGTCGGCCTCGAGGCCAAAGGCGGTCGCGGCGAAGGCGAGGAGCTTGGGGTCGTTGACGAATTCGTCGACCGTGTTGATCTTCGCGGCTTTGGTCTTGAAGTACTCGATGTCCTTCTGGACCGAAGCGGAATTCTTGAAGCGCGTCAGATAGAGGTCGCGGTTCTTCTCGAGCGCAAGGAATGCGCTGAGAGCATTGGTCTGTCCGATAGAACCGGTCACGGGTGCGCCTCCTTTCTAGAGGGCGGCTTTCGAAGCGACGCCGACTGCCGCTCGCAGCCTAAATATTCGCTTCAAATGTAGCCGACCTCCGGCTGGCCGTCTACCTCCGGCACCAGCGGCGCCAGAGGTCACGATAAGCCTGCTCCATCTCTGAGGCAAAAACCCTGCCATTTGAGAGGGATGAGCCGAGGATCCGGGCCCGCATACCCGACCTGAGGGCGGCCAGGCGGGGCAGGTCGGCGGCCAGCCCGCAAGCGATCTCGACGTAGTTGGCCGTTGAATTTGCGACCAGATCCGCGAGGTCGGCGCGCGCGAGCATCGTGGCGCCGATCCGCCCGACGAGGCTGGGACCGGCCAGGCTGACGACAGGGACACCCATCCAGAGGGCATCGGCGGTCGACATGCCGCCGTTGAAAGGGACGGGGTCCAGGGCGATATCGGCCCTGGCGATGGCGGCAAGATTTGCCGGGTCGCCGGCGATCCGGCCGATCAGCTCGACCCGGGCACGGTCGATCCCGGCGCGAGCGAGGCGGGATTCGAAGCGCGCCCGCGGCTCATCATCGGACAGCGACATCGCCTTGATCGCAAGCCGGCTTCCGGGCACCGCGTCGAGCACCCGGCGAAAAAGCGCGAGGCTTTCGTCGGTCAGCTTGGCGAGGTTGTTGAAGCTGCCGAAGGTGACGGTGCCGGCCGTGCTCGCCGGAAGAGGCGAGAGTTCCGGAGCCAGCGTCGGTGGATCGAACACGGCATAGCCGCCTGCCAGCCGTATCAGGCGTTCGGGGCCGGCATCGCCGAGTTCGGGCGGGTCAAGCCAGCGATCGGTGATGCGCGCGTCGAAGGCCGAGAGTCCGGTCGTCGAGACGTGATTGATCGCGGCCACCTGGACCGGCGCGTGCCGCGGCACGAAACGTCGCCGGTCGGCGGCAAGATATCCGGTCACGCACACCAGCACGTCGACCTTGTCCCTTCGGATGCGGCGATCGAGCGCGTCGCTGTCGAGGCCCGCGATGTCGTGCCAGTCGTCGAACATCGGCTTCAGGCGCGCGGTCTCGACGTCGGGAGTCGTGACGTCGGCATAGGCGACCACGCGATGTCGGGTGCGATCGTGATGACGCAGCAGCGGCTCGAGGAACTTGACGAACTGGTGTCGGCGAAAATCGGTCGAAAGGTAGCCGACGACCAGCGGGCGCTCCTCGGAGCGGTCGTTCGCGAACGGCGCTGGCGACGGCGACGCAGCCTCGACCCGACGTCCCCAGGCGCAGTTGGCGGCGATCACCTCGGCATCGCCGGCGACGAAGGAGAGCGCGAAGATCAGGTTCGATGCGGCGCCGTCGTCCGCCGGGGCGAGGGCGACCGCGCGGCGATAGTGCCGTACAGCCGGCACGACCTCGCCGAGATCGCGGAGCGCATTGGCGCGGTTGAACCATGCCGCGGTCCGGCTCGGCGCGAGCGCGATGGCGCGGGCGAGCGCCGCCAGCGCGGTATCGAGACGGCCTTGGCCCGACACGCATTCGGCGAGGACGAACCAGGCGTCGGCATCGTCGGGCGAGACACGGGCTGCACGCCCTGCCCAGGCGGCGCCCGCGCGGCCGAGCCCGGCGGCGAGATTGACGATGACGTCGCTGCGCCCGGGCGCCAGCGCGACTGCCCGGCGATAGGCGGTGCGGGCCGCCGCGGTGTCGCCGAGCGCTTTCGCCGCGTTGGCGAGGTTGTTGTGGATCAGCGCGTCGCCCGGCTTGCGCCGCGCCGCCTCGCCGAGAAGCGACCGAGCCATGTCCGGCCTGCCGCCATCGAGGGCGGCGACGCCGAGGCCGGCCATCGCGTCGGCGTCCTCGGGCGAGCGCTGGAGAATCGCCTGATAGATCCGGACGGCGTCGCCGAGCCGCCCGGCGGCGTGATGGGCCACGGCCTCCGCCAGGCTGGCCTGGGTCATGCGAAGGCTGGCCGCTGTTGGCGGGCCGGGCTAAACATCGACGGTTCGACTGAGGCAAACCCGAAGTCCATGCACTCGACATCAACATGAGGGAAGCGGCGTGATCAAGGCGCGCCTTCGCCTCCGGCTTATGGCCGGCGAGGAGATCGCGATCGGACCCGGCAAGGCGGACCTGCTGGCGGCGATCGAGGAGACCGGATCGATTTCGGCGGCCGGCCGCCGGCTCGACATGAGCTATCGGCGCGCCTGGCTGCTGGTCGAGACGATGAATCGCTGTTTCCGGGCACCCGTCGTCGAGGCGGCCAAGGGCGGCGCGAAGGGCGGCGGCGCCAGGCTGACGAAGCTCGGCACCGAGGTTCTGAAGAGCTATCGCCTGATGGAAGCGAAGGCCGAGAAGGCCATATCCGGAGAGGTGGCCAAGCTGCGCCTCCGGATGGTCGAGCCCTGATGGAATGGACCGACGACGCGTTCGTGCTGGCCGCCAGGCCGCATGGGGAGAACGCGCTGATCGTCTCGCTGCTGACGCGCACGCGCGGGCGGCATGCGGGCATCGTCCAGGGTGGTGTCTCGCGCGGCAAGCGGCCGGTCTACGAGCCCGGAAATCGCGTGAGCGCGACCTGGAGGGCGAGGCTCGCCGAGCATCTGGGATCCTGGCAATGCGAGCTCGCCGACACGCCGGCGGCGCGCTTCATCGACGATCCGGTGCGCCTCGCAGCACTCGCCGCGGCGGCAGCGGTCGCCGACCAGGCGCTGCCCGAGCGCGAACCGCATCCGCGCGCCTATGACGGGTTCCTCGCCTTCATCGACGTTTTGGAATCGGAAGTCTTCGGCGCCGGGTATGTCGGATGGGAGCTCGGCCTGCTCGCGGAGCTCGGGTACGGCCTCGACCTCTCGCAATGCGCCGCGACCGGGACCAACGACGATCTCGCCTATGTTTCGCCGCGCACCGGCAAGGCGGTGTCGCTGTCGGCGGGCGAGCCCTATCGCGACCGCCTGCTGCACCTGCCGGGATTCCTGATCGGCCGCGGCGATGCGACCGAGGACCAGGTCCTGGCCGGGCTGACGCTGACCGGCCACTTCCTCGAACGCCACGCGTTTGCCCCGCATAACCGCGGGATTCCGGCGGCCAGAACGCGATTTGTTGACCGTTTGAGCCGTTCGGCTACTATATCTAGCTAAAGCCCTCTTCGAGGTTACGAGATGACTGCGGCCCCTGACGGCGACATCCGCCCGACGCCGCTCGCCGAGGCGTTGAGCGAGCGTTACCTCTCCTACGCGCTGTCGACGATCATGGCGCGCTCGCTGCCGGATGTGCGCGACGGCCTCAAGCCGGTGCATCGCCGTCTGCTGTTCGCGATGCGCGAGCTCGGCCTCGCCTCGACCGGAGGCCCTAAGAAATCTGCCCGCGTCGTCGGCGACGTCATCGGCAAGTATCACCCACATGGCGACGTCGCCGTCTACGAGGCGCTGGTGCGTCTCGCCCAGGACTTCGCCCAACGCTATCCCCTGGTCGACGGCCAAGGCAACTTCGGCAACATTGACGGCGATAACGCCGCGGCGATGCGATACACGGAAGCGAAGCTGACGACCGTCGCCGAGCTTCTGCTCCAGGGCATCGACGAGGACGCGGTCGACTTCCGAGCGACATACGACGGCGACGGCAACGAGCCGGTGGTGCTGCCGTCCGCGTTCCCGAACCTGCTCGCCAACGGCGCCCAGGGCATCGCGGTGGGCATGGCGACCTCGATCCCACCGCACAACGTCTCCGAGCTCTGCGACGCGCTCGTCCACTTGATCAAGCATCCGAACGCCAGCATCGAGACGCTGGTGCAGAAGGTGAAGGGCCCCGACTTCCCGACCGGCGGCGTGCTGGTCGAGCCGCAGGCGAGCGTGATCGAGGCCTACAAGACCGGCCGCGGCAGCTTCCGCCTTCGCGCGCGCTGGAAGGTCGAAAAGCTGAGCCACGGCCAGTACCAGGTGGTGGTGACCGAGATTCCCTATCAGGTGCAGAAGTCGCGCCTGATCGAGAAGATCGCCGAGCTTCTGGGCGAGAAGAAGCTGACCGTGCTCGGCGACATCCGCGACGAGTCGACCGAGGAAGTCCGTCTCGTGCTCGAACCGAAGAGCCGGACGATCGAGCCGGAGATGCTGATGGAAACGCTGTTCCGTCAGACCGATCTCGAGGTCCGCGTCCCGCTCAACCTCAATGTCCTCGGCGCGGACGGAACGCCCGGCGTGCTGGATCTTAGGGCGGCGCTGCGGGCCTTCCTCGACCATCGCGAGGTCGTGCTGACGCGGCGGACGAAGAATCGGCTGGAGAAGATCGAGCGCCGGCTCGAGATCCTCGCCGGCTACCTGATCGCCTACAAGAACCTGGACGAGGTGATCCGCATTATCCGCGAGGAGGACGAGCCGAAGCCCGTCCTGATGAAGCGCTTCAAGCTGACCGACGTGCAGGCCGAAGCGATCCTCAACATGCGCTTGAGGGCATTGCGCAAGCTGGAAGAGCTGGCGATCCGGAAGGAGCACAAGGACCTCTCCGCCGAGAAGGCTGATCTCGTCGATCTGCTGGCGAAGGAGCCGAGGCGCTGGCAGAAGATCGCCGAGGAGCTGGGCGAGGTGAAGAAGCGCTTCGCCCTCAACACGCCGCTCGGCAAGCGCCGCACCGAGATCGCGGACGCACCGGCGATCGCCGACATTCCGCTGGAGACGATGGTCGAGCGCGAGCCGGTGACGGTGATCGTTTCCGACAAGGGCTGGGTCCGCGCGGCCAAGGGGCACATCGAGAACGAAGGCGAGATCAAGTACAAGGAAGGCGACCACAGCCGCTTCCTCATCCGGTGCGAGACCACGGACCGGCTGCTGATCTTCGCCTCCAACGGCCGCTTCTACTCGATGCCGGTCGACAAGCTGCCGGGCGGGCGCGGCTTCGGCGAGCCGCTCAGGCTGATGATCGACCTGCCGAACGAGCACGAGATCGTGCAAGTCATGCTGCACCGGCCCGAAGGCGGCAAGCTGCTGGTGGCGTCAGACGACGGCCGCGGCTTCGTCGTCGAGGAGTCCGAGGTCGTAGCCCAGACCCGCGCCGGCAAGCAGATCATGTCTCTCGCCGACAATGCCCGCGGTGTCGTCGCGGTGCGTGTCGCGGGCGACGCGATCGCGACCGTCGGCGATAACCGGAAGCTGCTGATCTTCATGCTCGACGAGGTGCCGGTGATGGCGAGGGGCCGTGGAGTCACCTTGCAGAAGTACAAGGACGGCGGCCTCAAGGACGCGATCACCTTCACGCTGAAGGACGGGCTCTCGTGGAAGCTGTCCGGCGGCAAGACGCGGACGGAAACCGACCTGAGGGATTGGATCGGCAAGCGCGCCCAGTCCGGCCGCATGCCGCCGCGCGGCTTCCCGGCGAACAACAGGTTCGGCGGCGTCTGACCCTTTAAGGGTAATTGTACTTGAGGTCGCGGGCGCCGGCGAAGCCGAGCTCGGCGAGCTTCGACCAGCCGATCAGGTCGCGGCGCTGGGCCAAGTAGACCTGGGCGATCTTCTTGACCTGGGGGTCGGCGTCCTCGACGAGGTTGCGCATCAGCTGGCCGGCGGCGTTGGCCTGGGCGATCAGCACGTCGCGCGGCATCTGGCGAAGCTGGGTTCCGTTCTGACCGGTGAGCGCCTGCAGCGCCGGCCCTGAGCGGAAGTTGATCTCGGCCGTCATCTCGGCGCTCTCGGCGGCGGCGACGCCCTCGACGATGGCGCGGACATCGGCCGGCAAGGCGTCGAACTTCGCCTTCGACACCAGCAGCTCGACCGCGACCGACGGCTCGTTGACGCCGGGCCAGTAGTAGAAGCGCGCCGCCTTGTGAAGCTCGAGGCCGATATCGGCGGCAGGCCCCAGGCCGTCGGCGGCGTCAATCGCCTTGGACTGGAACGCGGCGGCGATCTCGACCGCGGGCATCGGCACCGTCTTGGCGCCCATCCGCTCGAGGACCAGCGCGCCGAATCCGCTCGACCGGATCTTCAGGCCCTTCAGGTCGTCGGGCTTCTTGATCTCTTTTTGGAACCATCCGGCCAAGCGCGCGCCGGTCGCCCCGCATAGGATCGGGCGGACGCCGAACGGCTCCGCGAGCTCGTCCCACAGGCGCTGACCTCCGCCGTGGCGGAGCCAGGAGATGTGCTCGTCCGCGCTGAGCCCGAAGGGCACTGCGGTGAAGAACGGAAAGGCCTTCGACTTCTCGGTGTGGTGATAGGCGCAGCCGTGCGACATCTCCGCTGTCCCGTTCGCGACCGCATCGAAGCCTTGGAGCGGCGCCACCAGGTCGCCGGCGGGATGAACGCGGATCACCAGGCGTCCGCCCGTGAGCTCGCCCACGCGTCTGGCGAAGCGTTCGGCGCCGGTGCCTAGGCCGGGCATGTCCTTTGGCCATGCCGTCACCATTCGCCACTCGACGCGGCCCTGGGCAATGGCCGGGCTCGACAGCACCGCCACGCCCGCTCCCGCCGCTCCGAGAAACGCCCGGCGCCTCATCCCTCTTCTCCCGTCGCAACGTCGGTGAACGCCTGCCACGATCCGTCGACCATCACTTCGGACGGACGGAAGCGACTCTTGTAGGCCATCTTGCGGCTGTCGGCGATCCAGTAGCCGAGATAGACGTAAGCCAGACCCTCGGCGCGGGCGCGCATCACCATCTCCAGAACCACGTAGGTTCCAAGGCTCCGGCGTTCCTGCTCGGCGTCGAAGAAGCTGTAGACGGCCGAGAGCCCATCGGCGAGGCGATCGACGAGCGCGACCGCGACCAGGCGTCCCTCGTCGTCGCGATGCTCGATCGTGCGCGTGCCCTCGACCGCATCCTCGATCATCGCGCGATAGTCGGCGAAGGTCATCTGCGCCATGTCGCCGTCGCCGTGGCGGGAGGTGACATAGGCCTTGAACAGCGCGTAGTGCTCGCGGCTTGCGACGGCCCGCTTCTCGGCGGCGATGAGACCCGCGTTACGCGTGAGGATCCGGCGTTGCGTCCGGTCGGGCGCGAAGGCCGATGTCGGGATGCGTATCGGGACGCAGGCCCTGCATCCGGGACATGCCGGGCGGTAGGCGAAGGCGTGGCTGCGCCGGAATCCGGTTTGGCTCAGGCGGTCGAAGGTTCCCGCCGGCGTCTCTTCGAGCGAAACGACGACGCGCTGCTCGATACGGCCCTTGAGATACGGGCAGGGGGCCGGAAGCGTTCGATGAAGGACGAGAGGCGGCCGGCCGACGCGCACGTCGGAATTAAGGCCGCGCCGTCGGCTGCGCGGGAGCGGGGGCCGGGCTTTGCGCCTGGGTCTGCGGACGCGGCTGGCCGGCCGCGGCGCCGGCCTGTTCGCGCAACACCACCACCGAGATGCGGCGGTTCTGCGAGGCGGCCGGATCGTTCGGCATCAGCGGATCCTTGTCGGCCTTACCGACGACGAGAGCCAGTCGCGAATCCGAGACGCCGTTGGCGACGAGCACGCGACGGCTGGCATTGGCGCGGTCGGCCGACAGCTCCCAGTTCGAGTAGCCGCCGACGCCGCCCTTGAACGGCGTCGAGTCGGTGTGGCCGGAGATGGTGATCTTGTTGGGGAGCGCCGCGATGGCCTTCGCCACCTCTTCCATCAGCTTCCGTGCCGAGTCCTGCATGTTGGAGCTGCCGAGCGGGAACATCGACTTCTGGTCCTGGTCGATCAGCTGGATGCGGAGCCCCTCGGGCGTGATCTCGAGCTTGACGTTCTCGGCGACCGACTTGAGGTCGATGCGGTCCTGGATCGCCTGCTTCACCTGCTCGGCCGCCTCGCGCAGCTTCTGGTCCTCGCGCTCGCCCAGCATCTTGTCGAGCTGTGCCTGGGAGAGCTGGTTGATCTGCGCCTGCGTGACCTGGCCGCTCTGCACCATCTGCTGGAGCTGCGCCTGCTGTGCCTGCGAGAGCTGACCCGGATTGCCCTGGCCGTCGCTCTGTTGGCCTGGATTGCCCTGGGCGTCGGCGCTGGCGCCGGTGCGGCCCTGGTCCTGGCCGGTCGATCCGGCCCGGCCGAGGCCGGCTTCGTTGCCGAGCGCGCCGGGCTCGCCCGGGTTGCCTGCCTGTCCGGCAGGCCGGCGCATCTCGGTGCCACGCTGGATGAACTGCTTGGCGTCGGCACCGCGCTCGCCGGCCTGGGCCTCGCCCATGCCACGCTGGGCCTCCTCGCCTTCGGGGTTGGTGTCCTTGCTCGGATCGTTCGCAGGCCGCGCGACCAGCGGCGAGGAGATCATCGGCGGCGAGGTGGCGCTCTTGAGCGCGCCGGGGACGGTGATCGAGGTGCCGCCGAGCACGCCGCCCGAGCCCGACCTCGCCGAGCGCGAGATCGCGGTCGGGTCGAAGTAGTTCGAGATGCCCATCTTCTGCTCTTCGGTCGTGGCATTCAGCAGCCACAGGAGCAGGAAGAAGGCCATCATCGCGGTCACGAAGTCGGCGTAGGCGACCTTCCACGCACCACCGTGCGGAGCGCCGTGGCCGCCCTTCTTGACCTTCTTGATGATGCTCGGTTGGTTGTCCATCGACGGATCAGACCGGCGGCAGCGCCGCGACCGCTTCTTCGACCTCGTAGAAGGTCGGCCGGACGCCGGCCAGCAGCGTCTTGCGGGCGAACTCCACCGAGACGGCGGGCGCGTAGCCCTGCATGTGGGCGAGCAACCCGCTCTTCATGCACTGATAGTATTTGCCGTCGGCGTTGGAGGTCTGCTCGATCGTGTTGGCCAGCGGCGAGACGAAGCCGTAAGAGGCCATGACGCCGAAGAACGTGCCGACCAGCGCCGCGCCGATCAGCTTGCCCAGCACTTCCGGCGGCTCGGTGATCGAGCCCATGGTGTGGATGACGCCCAGCACCGCCGCGACGATGCCCAGCGCCGGCATGCCGTCGCCCATGTTGCGGACAGCGTTGGCGACCGCGAGCTCTTCGGCGTGATGCGTCTCGATCTCGGCGTCGAGCAGCGTCTCCATCTCGTGCGGGTTGTCGGTGCCCAGCGTCATCATGCGGAGGTAGTCGCAGAGGAACTCGACGGCATGATGGTCGGCGGCGAATTTGGGGAACTGCTGGAAGAGCGAACTCTCTTCCGGGCGTTCGACGTGGCTTTCGATCGCGAGCATGCCCTTGGTCTTCGCCAGCTTGAAGATGGCGTACATCAGGCTGAGCAGCTCGAGGTAATGCTCCTTGGTGTATTGCGGTCCCTTGAGCGCCTTGCCGACGCCCTTGCCGGCGTTGCCCAGCACATGCTTAGGGTTGGCGACGATGAAGGCGCCGACCGAAGACCCGAGGATGATCAGGTACTCGAACGGCTGCCATAGCACCCCGAAATGCCCGCCGCCGCCGGCGTAACCGCCCGCGACGCACCCCAGAACCACAATCCAGCCGATGATCGGAAACATGCGGACCCTCGCTCGCCCGAGCGCGTACGGTTCCACCCCCAGCGGATATTGGGGAATTTTCCCTCCGCCAACAACGGTTTAGTGGAACGTTCCGGGAATATTGGCCGATTCGCTCCCGGCCGGACAAGTAAGTTACCGTAATTTTGAGCGATTCGGGTCTAGAGGACCGTTCCGGCTTCCTTGTTTGCCGACAGGAGCCGGGGCGGGAAGCCGGCCTCCCTGAGCCGGTCGAGGATCTCGTGGACGTGCTCCAGGTTCCGGGTCTCGATCACGACGTCGAGCTCGGCATGCTTGATCGGCACGTCCTGGAACAGGCGCTGGTGATAGCTCTCGACGATGTTGCCGCCTGCAGCGGCGATCAGGGTCGCGACTGCGGCGAGCTGGCCCGGCGCGTCCGAGAGCTCGACCCGGATCCGCGCCATGCGGCCGTCGCGGACCAAGCCGCGCATCAGCACGGATGCCAGCATGCGCGAGTCGATATTGCCGCCGCAGATCACGGTACCTACGCAACGCCCGCGGAAGCGCGCGGCGTTGGTGTGGATCGCGGCGACGCCGGCGGCGCCGGCCCCCTCGGCGACCAGCTTCTGGCTCTCGGCGAGATTCTGGACCGCGTCCTCGATGGCGCTCTCGTCGAGCAGCAGGATGTCGGACACGTGAGCGCGGACGATCTCGCGCGTGATCTTCCCCGGCGCCTTGACCGCGATGCCTTCGGCCAGGGTGTCGCCACCGGACGTCGGCGGCTGGTTCGCCAGCACCTGCGACATCGAGGGGTAGAGCTTCGCCTGGACGCCGACGATCTCGATGCCGGGCTTCAGCGCCTTGGCAGCGATGGCGATGCCGGACGCCATGCCGCCGCCGCCGATCGGGATCACCAGACAGTCGAGATCGGGTGCGTCTTCCAGCATCTCGAGCGCCAGCGTTCCCTGGCCGGCGATCACATGCGGGTCGTCATAGGGGTGGACGAAGGTGAGGGCTTGCTCGGCGGCGAGCTTCTCCGCGTATTCGGCGGCCTCGCTGAGATTGGCTCCGTGCAGCTCGACCTTGGCGCCGTAGGCGCGGGTACGTTCGACCTTCGAGAAGGGCGTCGCCTTCGGCATCACGATGACGGCGGGGATGCCGAGGCGTCCGGCCCAGAAGGCGACGCCCTGAGCGTGGTTGCCGGCCGACATCGCGATCACGCCGACCTGCCGCTGCGCCTCGGTCAGGTTGCGAATCTTGACGAAGGCGCCGCGCGGCTTGAACGAGCCGGTGTGCTGCTGGGTCTCGAGCTTGAGGCGGAGGTCGCAGCCGAGCTCGGCCGAAAGGCCGGTCGCGCGCACGGTCGGCGTGCGGACGATGTGGCCCTTGAGCGCCTCGGATGCGGCGCGGATGTCGGCGAGGGTGACGGCCATAACGTCTTTTAGCGCGGACGAAGCGTCAGCGTCGCGGTCGGTCCTTCCGGCTGCGGGCCGATGCGGAAGGCCGTCCCGTCGGCCCAGGACCGCGCGAGATCGGAGAAGTGCCGCGAAAGGCGATGGCCGGACTGACCGAGCGACATCTGGAAGAGGGACCTGTCGAGATCGGACAGGTCGTAGACCGCGCGATATCCAGCGCCGTGCACGTCGCCGAACGGATCGAAGTCGTCGAGCAGGCGGCTCTGCGCCCGGTTGACGGTCCAGTTGTCGCCGTCGGTCATCGGCTCGACCTTGAACAGGCGGCCGATCACCGGAAGCCGTCCGAGCAGCGGATGGGCCAGGCGGGCGCGATGCGCCTCGCCCCAGCGCCACTTGTCCTGATTGGCGCCGTAGCGCCGCGCAAGGTCCTTGAGCGCCTCGTCGAGCGCGTGAGCGAGACGATCGGGACAGGTCTCCGTCGCCGGCGTCGAGCGCAGGTCGCACCACTGGGTGCGCTCGGTCAGCGCGCGGGTCACCACGCCCGGACGAGGCAGCACCTCGCCCCAGGCCTCGCCGAGATCGTCGGCGAAAATCGCATGCAGCAGGTGGCGCCACCAGGCGGTGAAGATCAGCGGCTCCGGCCGGTCGCGGCGCATCTCGCCGTTCCAGGCGGCAAGTCGGTCCAGCGCCGACGCGGTGGCATCGCTGCGCGGGGTGAGGCGCAACAGCACCGGCAGGACGTCCCGGGCCATCGTCGAGACGGCATCGCCTTGCAGTTCGACCATGTCGCGCGCCGACGCCTTCGGATGCTGGTCGAGACGCTCGGCAATCCGGCGGGCGCGGTACGACGCATCGAAGTCAAGCCCATAGCCGCGCGACAGCGGATTGGCGACCGGCGCGTTGTTGGCGTTGACAATGCGTCCCGACGGCGGGTCGATCACCGTGAAGTCGGGATCGCGCGGCCGCCAGCCCTTCCAGGCGCGGGCCGGATCCGCGCCCGGTGCCGGCATCCAGCCGTCGCCGTCGCGGATCGGAATGCGCCCGGAGATGAAGAGGCCGATGCGCCCCGCGGTGTCGGCGACGCCGACGTTCTGCAGCGGCGCCTGGAACTCGCCGAGCGCCACCTGCGCTTCGGTAAGCGACGCCGCGCGGAGAAGATGCGCGAGTCCGTCGGCGGTGCGGTCGTCCGGCTGGAGCGCGGTCGAGGCGAGGGCCACCGCCTGGTTCTCGGCCGCGACACGCTTCAAGGCGTCGGAGATCACCGGGCCGTGCAGGCTTTCGCGGATCGTGAGCGTGACCGCGTCACCTCTGCGGACTTTGATCGTTTCCGTCCGGCTCTGGAAATCGCGCGGGCCGTCGGCGGCGAGGTAGCGGCCGTCGGGCATGACGTCGAGGACGAAGAGATCGGCCGAGTCCGCCTGCGTCGTCGTCATGCCCCAGGCGACACGGCCGTTGTGGCCGAGCACTGTGAACGGAACGCCGGGCGCGGTGGCACCGACCATGACGCGGTCGGGCAGCTCGATCCGCGCCAGGTACCAGAGGTTCGGAAGCGTCAGCGCCAGGTGCGGATCGTTGGCGAGCAGTGGTTTGCCGGTCTCGGTATGCGCGCCCGACAGCGCCCAGATGTTGGATGCCGTTCGCGGCTCCGCCTCGGGCGGGATCGCCGCGAGCAGGCGTCGGGCGAGGTCCGGATCGAGCCCGGCCAGCGGCACATGCGGACCGTCGGCGGCGCGGTCGAACAGGTCGCGAAGCTGATCCGGCGAGAGATGCTGCGAAAGCCTGACACGGGCGAGCTCGTCGCGCCAGTTCCAGGTGAGTTGCAGCGCCATCAGCCGCGCCCATTTCAGCGAGTCCGCGGCCTGCCATGGCTCGGGCCTGCCGGCGAGCACCAGCTCAGGCGACGGCAGCCGGCGGCTGGCGAGCGCTGCGTTGACGCCCGAGGCATAGGCGGCGAGCGTCGCCTGGGTGTCGGCCGAAAGCCGGGCGACACCCTCCTCGGCGAGGCGGCCGAGGCCGAGCGTTCGCATGAACCTGTCGGACTCGATGGTGACCGCGCCGAAAAGCTCGGAAAGGCGCCCGGAGACCAGGCGGCGCATGATCTCCATCTGCGCGAAGCGGTCCTGCGCATGCGCGTAGCCGAGGGCGAAGGCGGCATCGGTCTCGTTCGCCGCCTTGATGTAGGGGATGCCGCGCTTGTCGCGGACGATCGTGATCGGCGCCGACGGCCCGTCGAGCCGGACTTCGCCGCTGGTCCTGGGCAACCCGCCCCACAGGAAGCCGACAGCGCCGATAGCCGCCACGAGGCAGAGGCCGAAGAGGCCTGCGATGATCCAGCCGAAGATGCGCATCAGGTTTAAGACACCTAAGGCCTATTGCAGGTTCACCATCACCATCTTCTTGCGGGTGAAGTGCTCCAGCATCGCCTCCAGCGAGGCTTCCTTGCCGAGGCCGGAGGCACGGAAGCCGCCATAGGACATGCCCGGCTGCACGACGAGGTTCTGATTCACCTGGACCAGGCCGGCGTCGATCCGACGGGTCGCATCCAGCGCCCATTTGAGATCCTTGGTCCAGACGGAAGCGGCGAGGCCGTATTCGGTGTCGTTCGCAGCGGCGATGACCTCGTCGTAGTCCTTGAACTTGATGACGCAGGTGACGGGACCGAAGATTTCTTCGCGCGCGACCCGCGAATTGTTGGAGAGCCCGGTGAAGATCACCGGCTGGACGTAGAGCCCGTCCTTCAGCTTGCTGTCGGCCGGCTTCGCCGAGCAACGATGCGCGACAGCCCCTTCCGCTTCGCCGATCTTGATGTAGCTCTCGACCTTTTCGAACTGCTGGGTCGAGATGATCGTGCCGATGTCGGTCGCCTCGTCCAGCGGATCGCCCATCTTCATCGCGTCGACCTTGGCCTTCAGCTTCGAGACGAAGGCGTCGTGGATCGTCTCGTGCACGAAGATGCGCGACGCCGCGGTACAGCTCTGGCCCTGGCGGGTGAAGCGCATGCCGACGACTGCGCCGTCGACCGCGCGGTCGAGGTCGGCGTCGCCCATCACGATCATCGGCGACTTGCCGCCGAGCTCGAGCGTGACCGGGATCAGCTTCTCGGCCGCGGTCTTGTAGACGATCTTGCCGGTCTCGACCGAGCCGGTGAACGTCACCTTGCCGACGTCCTTGTGCGCGACCAGCGGCGCGCCGCATTCGGGTCCCATGCCCGAGAGCATGTTGAAGACGCCCGGCGGCAGGATCTGGTTCAGGATCTGGCAGACGCGGAGGACCGCCAAGGGCGCCTCCTCGGCCGACTTCACCACCACCGCGTTGCCCGCCACCATCGCCGGCGCGATCTTGAGCGCCATCAGCATCAGAGGCACGTTCCAGGGGATGATCGCGCCGACCACGCCGATCGGCTCGACGATGGTCATCGACAGCATGTTCGGGTTGAAGGGAATGGTCTCGCCCTTCAACTCCGAGCCGAGGCCGCCATAGAAGGTGAAGGCGTCGGCCAGCACCGAGGCCTCGACCCGGCTCTCGGTGCGGAGCGCCTTGCCGGTCTCGAGCGCGATCAGCCGGCCCAGCTCCTCGACGTGGCCGGCAAGGATGCGTCCGCATTCGGCGATCAGCTTGCCGCGCTCGCGTGCCGCGCGCTTGCCCCAGGCCGCCTGCGCCTTCTTCGCCGCCGCGACCGCGAGATCGACGTCGGCCTTCTCGCCGAAAGCGGCCTTTGCCACTGTCTCGCGCGTCGCCGGGCTCTTGACGTCGAAGGTCTTGCCCGAGGCGGCCGGGACCAGCGCTCCGTCGATCAGGTGCTTGCCCGAAAGCAGGCCTGCGAGGGCGCGCGGATCGAGGTTGGGCGAAAGCTGGTTGCTCATGTCCGTGTTCCTTACTTCAGCTCGGCCAGGATCTGGGCACGGTTGCCGTCGAGATCCGGCGCGGGCGCGCGGGTCGAGGGATCGGGGAATCCCGAGATCTTCATCGGATTGCCGATGAACTTCATCTTGCCGGCGACCGCGTCCTCGAGCTCGATCACCATGTTGCGGGCCTTGGCCTGACGGTGGTCGATCGCCTGGGCGATGTTGTTGATCGGGCCAGCCGGGATGCCGGCGGCATCCAGCAGGTCCATCCAGTGGCCGACCGGCTTGGTCTTCAGCACCGCTTCGATCTCGCCCTTCAGCGCGTCGACGTTCTGGTTGCGGAGATCGTTGGTGAGATAGCGCGGGTCCTTCGCCATCTCCGGCTTGCCGAGCGCGGACGCGAGCTTGACGAACAGGCTGTCGTTGCCGGCGGCGATGATGATCGGGTTGGTCTGGGTGTCGAAGGCTTCGAACGGCGTGATCGAGGGATGGCGCGCGCCGAGCGGTCCCGGCGCCTTGCCGGAGACGAAGTAGCGCATCGCCGCGTTCTCGAGCAGCGCCAGCTGGCAGTCGAACATCGAGATGTCGACCTTCGAACCCTTGCCGCTGGATGCCCGCGCGAACAGCGCCGCGTTGACCGCGACCGCCGTATAGAGCCCGGCGCCGATGTCGCCGATCGACATGCCCGATCGCGTCGGCGGTCCGCCCGGATGGCCGGTGACGCTCATGATGCCGCCTAAGCCCTGCACGACCATGTCGTAGGCCGGGCGCTGGGAGTCGGGGCCGGTGTGGCCGAAGCCGGAGGCGGCGGCGTAGATCAGCTTCGGAAACTTCGGATGCAGATGCTCCCAGCCGTACCCGAGCTTCTCCATCGTTTGCGGCCGGAAGTTCTCGACCAGCACGTCGGCCTCGGCCAGCAGCTTCTCGAAGATCTTCTTGTCCTCGGGTTTCTTGAGATCGAGGACGATCGACTCCTTGCCGCGGTTGACCGACATGAAATAGGCCGAACGGCCCTTCACGAACGGCCCGTACTCGCGCGCGTCGTCGCCCTTGCCGGGCGTCTCGACCTTGATCACCCGGGCGCCCATCTCGGCCATCAGGAAGGTGCAGTAGGGGCCCGCGAGGATGCGGGAGAGGTCGATGACGGTGATCCCGCTGAGCGGGCCTTGGACGGGGGAGGGGCGCATTCGGGATCCGTGGAAGCGGCTGGACGCCCTCTCGTAGCCGAGGGCGGAAAGGGGGGCAAGCGCCGGCTAAGTCCTCGTCAGCCGCGGCTTTTCCGGGCCGCCTGGCGCCAGGCATGGGGCGGCATGCCATAGGTGCGGGAGAAGGCGCGGTTGAAGGCGGCCTCGGTGCCGTACCCGGCCTCCTCGGCGATGGCGGCGAGGCTCTTGGAGGTGGTGCCGAGCGCCACGCTGGCGAGGTAGAGGCGCCAGTCGCGGACGTAGCGCATCGGGGAGGTCGCGAGCACCGTCTCGAAACGCTCGGTCAGCACGCTGCGCGAGACGCCGGCGGCGGCCGAGAGCGAGGGGACGGACCAGGCGCGCTGAGGCTCGTCGTGGATCAGCGCCAGGCAGCGGCCGAGCTGCGGATCGGCCAGCGCGGCGAGCCAGCCGACCGACCCGGGCACGGCCTCGCCGATCCGGTGGCGCAGCACCTCGATGAAGGTGATCTCGGTCAGGCGCTCGAGCAGCGAGCGGCCGCCGCTTCTCGGATTGTCGACCTCCGCCACCATCTGGCGGACCGTCGCCCTGAGCCACTCGTCGGCCTTGCTGGTCCTGACATGGAGAAGCGACGGGAGTGCGCTCTTCAGCGGGCCGAAATTGATCGCATCGCAGGTGAGGTAGCCGCAGAGGAGGCGCAGCTGCACCTTGTCCTTGCCGTAGCGGAGGACCGGGATGTCGCGCCACGGCTTCGGCGGCAGGTCGTCGGTCGGCCTGACCAGCGGTCCGCCCTTGCCGAAGCCGATCACGTGGCCGGTGCCGAAGGGAAAGGCGACGACGTCGCCGGCGCCAAGCACCGTGCGTTTCCCTTCGATCTCGATCCAGCATCCGCCCTCGGCGACGATGTGGAACGGCACGACGTTCGCCGTCCGCCCGCCCTGCTTCGCCAGCGAGGGCTTGTCGTCGGTCTGCCAGGCGCTAGAGCTCACGACGCAGAACTGCAGCGATCCCGAGAGCCGGACGGTCCTCAGGACCTCCGACAGCACGTCCTGCGTTTCGATCAATTTTCTCAGGCGTTCAGCCAAAGACTTGCCCCCGGATCGCCGGTATTTCCCCGGCGCATCGAAACCAAACTCAAGCGAGCATCCCAATGCAGAACTCAACAGACAAGGTCGTCGTTCTCCTGACCAAGGGCATCGAGTCCGAGGTCTCCTCGGTCGCATTCACCATCGCCAACGGAGCCCTGACCGCCGGCATGAAGGCCTCCGTGTTCCTGACCTCGACCGCGATCGACCTTGTCCGCAAGGGCGGCCAGAAGATGACCCAGGTGGCGCCGCTGGAGTCTCTCTCCAGGCTGATCGAGGACTTCCAGGCGCGCGGCGGGACGATCTGGGCCTGCCCTCCCTGCGTCAAGTCGCGCGGCTACGAGCAGGCGGACCTGTTGGACGGCATCGTCATCGTCGGCGCCAGCGCGATGTTCGCCGAGATGAAGGACGGGGCGGCGACGCTGTCGTTCTAGCGCTCAGCCGGCGGCCAGAACCGCCCGGGCCACATCGCCGATGATCGCCTCGCCGGCGAGCTGGTCCGGGCAGTTCTCGACGAAGACGGCGGCGATCGCCGGTCCCTTCGCCGTCATGATGAAGCCGACGTCGTTGATCACGTTCGGCAGGCTACCGGTCTTGGTACCCCACCGCGGCGTATTGTCCCTTGGCAGATGTCGGGCGATCCGTCGGTTGTTCTGCTGCTTCTCCAGCACCGACACCATCTGGGCGCAGGCCGACGACGAGGCCGCGGTGCCGTTCATGATCGCCGCGATCATGCTCGCGTATTCGCTCGGCACCGCCAGGTTCTCGTTCTCTCCCGGGAGCACCGGCCGGCCGCGCATCTTCCGGCCGAGCACCGACTTTGGCATGCCCAGGCTCCGCATCACGCCGTTGACCTGCTCCATGCCGGCATAGTCGATCAGGATGTTGGTCGCGGTGTTGTCGCTGATCGACATCATCAGGTAGACGAGATCGCCGATCGTGACTTCGACGCCCGTGTGCATATGCAGCAGCACGCCGCTGCCGTTCGACTTGTCGTCCTGAGTCATTTTGTGATGCTTCTCGAGCGAGAGCTTGCCGGCGTCGATCAGCCGGAAGATCTCGATCATGATCGCGATCTTGACCGTGCTGGCGGCGACGAAGCTTCGGTCGCCGTTATGCGCGAAGCGCTCGCCGGACGGCGAGATTGCGCCGACGCCGACCTTGACGCCGCCGGTCTCGGCTTTGGCGATGACGTCCTGAACGCCTTTCCAGTTCACGGCCATGGGGATGGATCCTTGTCAGTCGGGACAGCGATGGAAGGTGACGGTGCGGTCGCCCCAGCTCCAGTGGAGCAGGCCCTCCAGCACGGTGAAGCCGAAGAAGTCGCTGCCGCGCTCCTTGGTCTCGGTGACGACGCAGTCGGCCTCGACGCGCCACATGACGCCGCCGGGCTTCACTGACGTGAAGTCGCAGGTCATCGCGGGACTGGCGAGGCTTTGTCGAGTGAGCACCACGGGCGCCGGCCGGCCGGACGGCAGCGAGGTGCACCAGGCGCTCTGCTGGGCCCACCGGCCTTCGAACGACAATGGCTGCGCGGCTGCCGGCGCGGCGAGAGACAGGGCCGTGAGACCTGAAAAGAACCGGATCATGTCGCCGCGATCGGGGCGACACCCTTGATCACGGTGCGGCGGACGACGCGCGGCTCGATCGCGGTGTCGTATTCGGTGCCGCGATGGACGGTGGCTCGGTTGTCCCACATCACCAGGTCGCCGGCCTGCCATACATGCTCGTAGATGAAGCGCGGCTCGGTGCAGTGGTTCATCACCCGCTCCATCAGCCCGCGGCTCTCGACCTCGTCCATGTCGAGGAATTCCTGGCCGTGACTGCCGAGATAGATCGCCTTGCGTCCCGTCGGCTCGTGGAGCCGGACCAGCGGCTGCACCACCGGCGGCGCCTGCTTCCGCTGCGCCTCGGTCATGCCGGGATACCCTGCCTTGAGGCGGGAGATGTGCAGGTCGTGCCGAACGCGAAGCCCGAGATAGCGCTGCCGCTCGGCCTGGCCGAGGGCCTCGTAGGCGCCGATCATGTCGGCGAACATCGTGTGCCCGCCGTTCGACGGCACCTGCTCGGCATAGAGGATCGTCGCCAGCGCCGGCTTCGCCTGGAACGAGGCGTCGGTGTGCCAGAAGAGGGTGCCGCGATCCGGATGCACCGCGTTCGGCTTGCCATCCGGCCCGATGTTGGAGAGCTCGAAGATCTCCGGATGCGCCGCCTTGTGATACTCGTTCAGCACATGGATCTCGAGCTCGCCGAAGGTCCGGCTGAACGCGATATGCGCCTCAGGCGAGAGCGACTGTCCGCGGATCACGAGGACGCGGTGGCGGTCGAAGGCCTGACGGAGAGCGGAGGCGACGGTGGGCGCGAGTGGCTTCGAGATGTCGATGCCGGTGGCCTCGATGCCGAAGTCACTCGTTGTGAGTTGCCGGAACGAGACGTCCGGTCGGAGCGCCGTCGCCATGGTCTAGTCCTCTACTTCGCCACCCGGCTCGTAGACGATCACCCGGCTGCCGGGGCTGCCGATCTTGAACGGCACCTGGATCAGGTCCTTGAGGCGCTCGGCCACGGCCTTGCGGCGGTCGGGCGGCACATAGAAGGCCATGAAGCCGCCGCCGCCGGCGCCCAGCACCTTGCCGCCGAGCGCGCCCGCTGCCATCGCCGCGTTGTAGATCTCGTCGATCACGTTGGTGGTGATCGAGCCGGCGAGCTCGCGCTTCAGCATCCAGCTCTGGTGCAGCAGCCGGCCGATCTCGGCGAGCGGGCGGGTCGGGCTCCTTAGGATCGCCTCGGCCTCGTCGACCATCTGGCGCATTGTGTGGAGCTGGGTGGCCTTGGCTTCCAGGTTGGCGATCTTGTCCTTCGCCACCTCGACCGAGAAGCGCGAGATGCCGGTGAAGCAGAGGAGGAGCGAGTCCTCGAGCTCGCGCTTGCGCGAGTCGGACAGGATCACCGGTTCGACCTCGTAGGAGCCGTCGGTCGCGAAGTTGATGCGGCCCAAGCCCCCATAGGCGGCCCAGATCTGATCCTGGCTGCCGACGGCCTCGGCGATCACCTGCTGCTCGATGCGGAGCGTCTCGTCGGCGAGCTTCCGCTTGCTCGTCATCTGGCCCTTCAGCGCATAGAGCGCGTTCAGCAGGCCGACGGTGAAGGAGGAGCTGGAACCGAGCCCCGAGCGCGCCGGCAGGTCGCCGTCGTGGTGGATCTCGATGCCCTGCGGCAGCGGATGCTCCGTGAGCACGGCGCGCACGGCGGGATGGATGATCTCGTCGATCTCCTTCACCAGCTCGATGCGCGAGTAGACGATGCGGTGCCGGTGCTCGAAGAAGGGCGGCAGCTCGCGCACCGTGATGTAGCAGTACTTGTTGATGGTGGTGCCGAGCACGGCGCCGCCATGCTGCAGGTACCATTTCGGATAGTCGGTGCCGCCGCCGAACAGCGAGAGCCGAAAGGGGGTGCGGCTGATGATCATGCCTTCGTGCCCGTGAAGAACGCCGGCGCCTCGGCGAGCGAGGCGGGCGTCCCGATGTCGATGAACCGCGCCTGTCGCTTGGCCACGTGCAGCGTAGCCTCCGGCAGCAGGCCGAGGAAATCCCTTTCCAGCGACGGCCCCTCGGACTTAGCCAAGCGGGCGAGGAGCGTTGGCGTGAACGCGTAGATGCCGCCGTTGATCCAGGCCGAACCGGTGGCGTTCGGGTCCTTCTCGACGAAGCGGGCGAGCCGGCCGCCGGCGCCGATCTCGACCCGGCCGAAGCGCGAGCCGTCAGGCACCTCGACCGCCAGCAGGGATCCGACGGCGCCTGAGCGCCGGTGATCGGCGATGAAGCTGCCGAGGTCGGTCTCGACCACGCTGTCGCCGTTCATGATCAGCACCGGATCGGATCCGAGCTTCGGCAGCGCGAAGCGGATCGCGCCGGCGGTGCCCAAGGGCGAGGGCTCGATCACGGTCTCGACCGGCACCGGCGGCGGGTTGGCGGCAAGCCAGTCGGTGACCTTGCCGGCCAGGTGGCCGAGGCAGAGCACGACCTTCCGCGATCCGGCGAGGCGATCGAGCAGGATCGAGAGGAACGGCCGGCCGTCGACCGGTGCCAGCACCTTCGGCGTGTCGCCGAGCACGCCCGCGATCCGTGTGCCAAGGCCGCCGGCGATCACCGCGACGTCGATGCCGGAGAGGTCGGTCACCTCTTCCGCACCTCGTGGTGCGCGGACGGTCGCGTGGCGGCGGACGGAGTAAGGAAGGGGCACCTAGTACTCATCGCGGCGATGGCCGGCGCGGAACGCCTCGATCGTGTTCTTGAGGCCCTGGTCGAGCGGCGTCCTCGGCTTCCAGCCCATGGCTTCGAGGCGCGAGCCCTCGATGCTCTTGAGCGGCATGCCGTCGGGGCGGTCGGTCAGGAACTTGAAGTCGCCCTTGTATCCGGCGATGGCGGCGATGCGCCTGGCGAGCTCGGCGATCGAGACTTCCTCGCCCTGGCCGATGTTGATGATGCGCTCCTCGGCGTAGCGCTCCATCAGGAAGACCAGCGCGTCGGCACAGTCGTCGACATAGAGGAACTCGCGTCGCGGCGAGCCCGTGCCCCAGATCTCGACCGGGCCGCCCGACGTCTTCGCCGCCTCGATCTTCCGGATCAAGGCGGGGATCACGTGGCTGACGGCCGGATCGAAGGTGTCGCCCGGTCCGTAGAGGCCGGTCGGGATCACCGAGATGAAGTCCTTGGCGTGCTGGCGGCGAAAGGCCTGGGCCAGCTTGATGCCAGCGATCTTGGCGACGGCGTACCACTCGTTGGTCGGCTCCAGCGGGCCGGTCAGGAGATGCTCCTCCTTCATCGGCTGCGGGCAGTGCTTCGGGTAGACGCAGGAGGATCCTAGGAACATCAGCTTGGCGACGCCGAGCTTCGCCGCGGCGTGGATGATATTCGCCTCGATCGCCAGGTTGTCGTAGATGAACTCGGCCGGGCGGGAGTCGTTGGCGAGGATGCCGCCGACCACGGCCGCGGCGATGAAGACCGCCTCCGGCTTGTTCTCCTGGATCCAGTCCTCAACATCCGACTGGCGGCGAAGGTCGAGCGCCTTGCGGTCGACGGTCAGGACCTCGGAGGACTTGCCCAGGCGGCGGACGAGCGCCTGGCCGACCATCCCGCGATGGCCGGCGACCCAGACGCGGCGGCCGGCAAGCGGGAAATCGGCCATCAGACGTTCGAGTAAACCGAGTTGCGGATCATCGTGTAGCCCTTGATGAGCTCCTTGATGCCGTCGTCCAGCGAGTACTTCGGCTGGAAGCCGGTGCCCTCGATCTTGGCGTTCGACACGATGTAGTCGCGCTTGTCGGGGTCCTCGCCGATCGGCGCCTCCATGAACACGAACTTCGGCAGGTGCTTGGCGATGCGCTCGCAGAGCTCCCACTTCGACAGGTTCGCATCCGACAGGCCGACATTGTAGGCCTGCCCCTTCATCTCCTCGAACTTGGCGAGACCATGCTGGAAGGCACGCGCCACGTCGCGGACATGGACGTAGTTTCGCTTGAAATGCGGCTCGAACAGCACGACGGCGCGGTCGTTGACGGCGCGGTAGACGAAGTCGTTGACCAGCAGGTCGAGGCGCATTCTGGGCGACATGCCGAACACGGTCGCGAGCCGGAAGCTGATCGAGTTGTCGCGCTCGAGCGCGATCTGCTCGGCCTCGACCTTGGTGCGGCCGTAGAGCGACAGCGGGTTGAGCGAGTCCTTCTCCGTCACCGGCTTGCCCGGCTGGCCGATGCCGTAGCCGGAATTGGTGATCGGCATCAACAGGCGCTGGGTCTTTGACAAGAGCTTGCAGAGCGTATCGACCGCGTCGCGGTTGACGGTGACGGCGGCGGTCTTGTCGCGGTCGCAGAGCGGGGCGCCGACCATCGCCGCCAGCGGGATCACCACGTCCGCGTTCTTGACCAGCGGCTTGAGCGTCGCCTCGTCGCGGGCGTCGCCGCGCACCGGCGTGAAGTTCGGATCGGCGACGATGTGGTTCAGCGGCGCCTGGTTGAACAGGAAGTTGTCGAGCACCGTGACCTTGTGGCCGTCGGC
>JAEULB010000122.1 GCA_016792585.1 Rhodospirillaceae bacterium | reverse complement strand
GCGATGCGCACGAAGCGCGAGCGGTCGGCCCATTCGAAGCCGAACTTGTGGCGCTCGTTGTCGAAGTCGTCCGGCAGGTTCATCTGATTGGCGGAGCCGACCCAGCCGTCTTCCGGGTTGTAGCTGCGCGGGTGCAGCGAGTGGGGATGATAGCCTGCCCATTCGTAGCGCCCGTCGCCTGAGACCGGCATGACGCCGTCCCAGTTCGGGCGCTTCGGCGCGAAGCCGGCCGAGACCCAGCCGATGTTGCCGTCGACGTCGGCATAGACCTGGTTGACCGTCGGGCAGCCCCAGCCGTCGAGCGCCCTGACGAAGCGGTCCCAGTCGCCGGCCTTGAGATAGTCGAGGCTCGCGAGATAGGGGGCGGTGCCGGCATCGAGCCAGGCTGAGCGCACGGCCCAGACGCGCTTCTTCCCCTGATCGATGTGGAGCACCGGCCCGTGGCGGGTGAACAGCAGCTCGACGGTCTCGGCCTTCGCGCCGCGGACCGGGATCTCCTCGCGGATCACGCGGAAGGATTCCCATCCGTCCTTGTAGCGGTACTTCGTCGGGTCGTCGGGCTTGAGGTCGTAGAAGTGCACGTCCTCCTGGTCGACCGGGAAGATCGTGAGGCCGAAGGCGATCCGGTCGTTGTGGCCGAGCGAGACGCCGGGCACGCATGGCTCGCCGGCGCCGATCACGTCGAGACCCGGGGCCGAGAGGTGCTGCACGTATCGGAGGTTCGGCATCTCGTGCACGCGGTGTGGGTCTGAGGCCAGGATCGCGCGTCCCGTCGTGCTCCGTCTTGGCGCCACCACCCAGTTGTTCGATCCTTCGAGAGCGCCGGCATCGGCGAAGTCGCCGACCTTGTCCTTGCCGAACACCGCCGGCTCGGTGCCGAGCCTGTACGTGGCCATCACTTCCGGCGGCACGGCTTCGAGGGGTGTTCCCGCCGGCAGCCTGAGCTCGTGCTTGGGCTCCAGTTCCTTGCGCCAGCGGTCGGCCTCGAAGCCGAAGCGCTTGCCGATCTCCATTCGCTGCACCTCGTGCTCGATGTTGCGGATGCGGGCATGGCTTCGGATGCGGACGACGTCGGAGGCCTGCCAGTGGCCGGGCTTGTGGCCCATCGTCCGGAATTCGACCGGCAGGCGCTTCGGGTCGGCCTCGGTCCATTTGACGCAGGCGTTGATGCCGGCGGCGAAGGCAGTGGTCCAGGCCTCGGCGCTGGCGCCGTAGGATTTCCACTCGGGCGCCATGTCGCCGCGATAGAGGAAGAGGCGGGCGGCGCGGTCTTTCTCGACATAGGCGGGACCGAACGCTTCCGACAACAGGCCGAGGCCGCGGCGGCGCCAGAGGTCTATCTGCCAGAGCCGGTCGCGCGCGGCGTTGAAGCCCTGTGCCAGGAACACGTCGTGCTCGCTCTTCGCGTAGATATGAGGGATGCCCCAGCGGTCGACGATGATCTCGGCCGGCTCCTTGAGGCCGGCAACCGGATAGGCCTGGTCCACGGAAGGCTCCTTAAAGACTGCGAGGAAGGTAGCGGCAGAGGCCGGCGCCGAGGAAGGCGATCATGCCGGCGGCGACGAAGACGGCAGGGATGTCGAAGAAGCTGAGCAGCGCCGCATAGAGCGCGGAAGACAGGAGGTCTCCCATCTCGATGTAGGTGCGGTAGATGCCGGCCATCTGCGGGCGCTCGTAGGAGTGGACGGCGCGGAGGAACGGGATGCCGCCGATGCCGTCGAGGCCGCCGGCTGGAAGGCCCCCGAGCACGATCAGCGCTGCGGCCAGATAGGGGTTCTCGACCGTCGCTGCAGCGATTGTCGAAAACGCGAGGCTAACGAAGCAGACGATCAGGCTGCGGCGGATGCCGAAGCGCATCGCGATCCGGCCCCAGACCGGCGTGAAGAACAGGAGCCCGACCGCCAGCGACGAGGCGATGGCCCCGGTGATCGGCGGCTCGCCGGCGCGCACCAGGTAGAGCGGCACATAGACCATGCACATGCCCCACCAGACGGTGCGGCAGAAAGCGATGCACCAGGCAAGCCTGAGGCGCGGCTGCTCGAGGAAGCGCCGGATGTTGGCGAGCGGATTGCCGGGAGGCTTCGCCCTGGTGCGTTCCTCGAGGTCGAGGCGGAAGAAGTTGATCAGGACCAGCCCGCCGAAGAAGGCCGGCAGCGCCATCGCCTCCAGCGGCCCGAACTGCTCGTAGAGCCAGACTCCGAGCGCAGGCCCGACGGCCCAGATCAGCGAGCCCATCTGGAAGCGGAGCGGCTCGGAACGCACCAGGTCCTTCTTCGCGATGTAGTCCATCACGTAGAGCTGGAAGGTGATCACCGTGCAGACCGAGGCGAGCGCGCGGCCGGCCATGCCGGCGATCTGGCCTTCGAGCGTGTGGGTCGCCAGCAGCAGCGGGAAGACCATCAGCACCGTGGCGCCGAAGCCATAGACCTTGCCTCTGCCGAAGCGATTGATGGCGAAGGGGATGAGAAAGCCACCGAGCAGGCTTGCCGCCGAAACCGCGAGGTAGACGAGGCTGACGAGCCGCGGCTGCTCCAGCAGATACAGGGCCTGGAGAGGTATCACGGTCGCCGTGAGGGCCCGGACCGCGGATTCGAGCGTGTAGATGCCGGCAAAGGTCCAGGGGCCCGGAGACGGGCGGACGGAGAGCGCGGGCGAAGGCGGCGAAGCGGTCATCGAGGGGGAATGATCATGGTCCCATGGTGGCTTCGCCCGGACAACCCCGGCGCGTCGATCTGCGCCGGAAATTTTGTCGCGCGCGGTGCTGCACTGCGTCATCATCGCGCCCGCGTCCCGGAGGAACCCGATGCAGCGTCCGCCCGCCGAGATCGGCCAGCCCGTCGAAGACGTCGACACGCCGGCGCTGATCGTCGAACTCGACGCCTTCGAGGCTAATCTCCAGCGCATGGCGCGGCTCGCCAAGGAATACGGCGTTCATCTCCGTCCGCACGCCAAGACCCACAAGACGCCGGCGATCGCGCATCTCCAGGTGAAGGCCGGTGCGATCGGCGTCTGCTGCCAGAAAGTCTCGGAAGCCGAGGCGATGGTCGAGGGCGGCATCGGCGACGTCTACGTCTCGAACGAGGTGGTGGGACGGCGGAAGGTCGAGCGGCTGGCGGCGCTGGGTCGCCGGGCCCGCATCTCCACCTGCGTCGATCACCCCGACCAGATCGAGGCGTTGAGCGAGGCTGCGCGCAAGTTCGGCGTCACGCTCGGCGTGCGCGTCGAGATCCGTGTCGGCAACCGCTGCGGCGTGCCGCCGGGCTCCGCGGCGGTTGAGCTCGCCAACCAGATCGCCGCCTTGCCCGGCCTCAGGTTCGAGGGGCTGCAGGCCTATAACGGCAAGGCCCAGCACGTCTATCTGCATATCGAGCGGCTGGTCGCGGCGACGCAGACCGTCACCGACGCCAGGAGCACGCGAGATACGTTGAAGGCGGCCGGCTTCGACTGCCTCTATATCGGCGGCGCCGGCTCGGGCACCTACGAGATCGAAGGCAAGAGCGGCGTCTACAACGAGCTGCAGACCGGCTCCTACCTGTTCATGGATCTCGACTACGCGAAGCTTCGCAATGCCGCCGGCGCGCTGCTCGGCGACTGGCAGCACAGCCTCTTCGTGCTGGCGACCGTGATGAGCCGTCCGGAGCCGGCGCGGGCGATCTGCGATGCCGGACTCAAGTCGGTCAGCATCGATTCAGGCCCACCGGCGCTCGCCGGCAACGCGCGGGCCGAGTGGGTGCGCGGCGGCGACGATCATTCGGGCTGGCTCTACGCCGATCCCGAGGATGCGCCGGCGCTGGGATCGAAGATCCGGATCGTGCCGGGACACTGCGACCCGACGATCAACATGCACGACTGGTTCGTCGGCGTCCGCGGCGGCAAGGTGGAAACGCTCTGGCCGATCCTGGCGCGCGGCGCGGTGACCTAAGGCCGCGGCGGCTCGCGCATCAGCAGCGCGGCTGCGATACCGACCGCGGAGACGGCCGGCAGCGTCCACAACGCGGCGCGATAGGTGTCCTCGGCATAGACGCGGGCGCCGGCGACCAGCGTGCCGTCCCAGCCGAGGTCGAGGAGCCAGCCGACCAGCGGCTGGAAGACCGCGCCCGATCCGACAACGAACGTGTTGACCAGACCATAGGCGGCGCCGGTCGTGCCGGGCGGGTTGTGCTCGCGGACCGCGGCGAAGGCCAGGACCATCGCGCAGGAGGCGAAGCCGTTGACGAAGCAGAGGACCCCGGTCGTCGTCAGCGAAAGGCCGTGAACGCCGACGATCGTCGCCATCGCCGAGGTCGCGATCAGGCTCGAGACCAGCATCGGCGCCTTGCGCCGGCCGAGGCGATCGGAGAGCCAGCCGTTGAACGGCGCTCCGAGGCCCCATCCGAGGAACAGCAGCGAGGAGAGGGAGGCCGCCGTCGCGCGGTCGACGCCATGCGCCGCCATGATGAAGGGCACCGCCCAGAGTCCGCCGAATGTGAGCATCGGCGCAGTCTTGGCGAGCCCGAAGACGGCGCAGAGCCAGGTCTCGCGATTGGCGGCGACTACCTTGAGGCCCGCCATCGGCGAGGCACCGGTAGCGGCGCCGACGCGATCGCGGATCGCGAGCCAGGCGGCGACGGCGAGCACCGCGCCGACGGCCGCGAGCATTCCCATCGCGCCGCGCCAGGAGAGGTGCTCGACCACGATGCCGAGGGGCGCCTGGCCGGCGATGCCGCCGAGAATCCCGAGCCCCTGCACCAAGCCCGCCAGCATCGCGAAGCGCGCGGGTGGGAACAGCTGAGTCGAGACGGTCAACGCGCCGACGAAGCTGAAGCCCGAGCCGAAGCCGATCAGGAGGCGCGCGAGGTAGGCGATCTCGAGCGTCGGCGCGAAGGCGAATAGGACCGACCCCAGTGCCGCCAGCGCGATCGCGATCGAGATCATCAGGCGCGGACCGTACTTGTCCATCATGATGCCGACCGGCAGCTGAAGCGGCGCGTAGGTATAGAAATAGAGGGACGAGAGAGTGCCGAAGACGGCGCCGCCGACCTGGAACTCCGCCATCAGCTCGCCGACCATCACGCTCGGACTGACGCGGAGCACGAAGGCGTAGAAGAAGAAGACGGCCGCCGCCGTCCAGGCGAGCCAGGCCCGCCACGGCGTCGGCAATGGACGCTCAGGCAAGGAAGGGCGCGTCCTGACGGACCTCGATGAAGGTCGGTTTCTTGGCATGCGCGGCACCGGCCACCGCCGTCTTGAATCCATCGAGGCTGGTCGGCCGCACCGCCTCGCAGCCGAAGGCCCGCGCCAGCATCAGGTGATCGGGATTGCGCAGGTTGACGCCGATCTCGGCGACGCCGCGCTGGACCAGGCCGTCGCGGATCTGCCCGTAGCCGTCGTTGTTCCACATGACGACGGCCAGCGGCATCTCGAGCTCGACCGCGGTCGCCAGCTCCTGGACGGTGAAGAGCAGGCCGCCGTCGCCGACGAGAGCCGCGACCGCCTTCCCCGGCTTTGCGAGCTTGGCGCCGATCGCCGCCGGCAGTCCGAACCCGAGCGTGCCGTAGCCGCTCGGATGGAACCACGTGCGCGGCTCGGCGCAGGGATAGAGCTGGTTGCCGGCATAGGCGATCTGCGTCATGTCCGAGACGACGATGCCGTCGGCGGGCATGGCCGAGCGGAGCGCGTCGAGCACCTTCTTGTGCGTCTGTCTCAGCGGCGGCAGGCCGTCGACGAGTCGCGTGCGCGCTTCGGCGACGATCTTGGCCGAGGCGGCGGTCCGCGACGGCGGTGGGTCGGACTCGAGCGCCGCGACAAGTGCGCGGACGGTGCGGCCGGCGTCCGCGAGGATCGGCACGTCGGCCGGGTAGTCGCGGTTGAAGTGCTGCACATCGACGTCGATCCGGATCAGCTTGCCCTCGATCGGCAGGTAGCCGCCATAGTGATCGGTCTCGCCGAGCTCGGAGCCGATCACCACCACGACGTCGGCCTTGGCCAGGATGTCGCGGGTCGACTTCACGATCAGGTTGGCGCCGAGCGAGAGCGGATGTGTATCCGGGATCGTGCCCTTGCCGGCCTTGGTCGGCGAGACCGGCCCGCCGATCAGCTCCACCAGCTTCAGCATCGCAGGACCGACCCGGTTGGCGCCGCCGCCGATGATGACGAAGGGGTTGGAAGCGTCCCGGATCAGCCTTGCTGCTTCCTCGATCGCTTCCGGTGCCGGCGCCGGATACCCGACCTGCGGGCGCGCCTTGATCGGGAACTCGGCCGGCATGTCGAGCACGTCGAGCGGGATCTCGATGTGCACGGGCCGCGGCCGCGATCCGGAGAACACCGCGAAGGCGCGGCCGATCGCGTCCGGCAGCTCGTCGGGGTCGAGCACGGTGTGGCTGAAGGCGGTCAGCGGCGCCATCGTCGCCTGCTGGTTGGTGATCTCGTGCAGGCGGCCGCGACCGGCGCCGAGGTCGGCGCGCGCGGCGACCGAGGAGATCACCAGCATCGGCTGGCTGTCGGAGAAGGCCTGGCCGATCGGGGTCGCGGCATTGGTGAGGCCGGGGCCGGTGGTGAAGAGGCACACGCCCGGCTTGCCCGAGACGCGCGCATAGCCGTCGGCCATGAAGCCGCCGCCCTGCTCGTGGCGTGGCGTCACATGGCGGATCTTGCTGTTCTCGAGTCCGCGATAGAGCTCGAGCGTATGCACGCCCGGGATGCCGAAGACGAGGTCGACGCCATAGGCCTCGAGCAGGCGGATGCAGGCGACGCCGGTCGAGGTACGCGTGGGAGACATCGGGCACTGGCCTCGCGGGAAGGGCTGGCTTTGCAGGATGAGGCGACTCTGGCACGGTTCTCCGAGCCTTCACAACCCTGGCGACCCAGATCGGACGATGGCCGCACCCAAGATCCGCTGCCTGCCCCTGACGCCCGATCGATGGGACGATCTGGAGCGCATCTTCGGCCCGAACGGCGCCAACTCGGGCTGCTGGTGCATGTGGTTCCGCCGGCCGCGTAAGGAGTGGCAGGCGGCGCATTCGAAGGGCAACCGGGCGGCATTCAAGAAGCTGGTCGACGACGACGCGCCGCTCGGCCTGATCGCCTACGTCGATGGCGCGCCCGCCGGCTGGTGCGCGGTGGCGCCGCACGAGGATTACTCCGTGCTCGCCAGGTCGAAGCTGTTTCCTCCGACCGGCGAGAGCCGGTTGTGGGCGATCACCTGCCTGTTCGTTCATCGGGACTTCAGGCGGAGCGGGCTCAGCCGGCCGCTGATCGACGCAGCCGTCGCCCATGCCAAACGACGGGGCGCCGAGGCGGTCGAGGCCTATCCCGTTGTCGTCGAAGGCCGTGCCAGCCCTGCCCGGGGCTTTCACGGCTTCGCCGAGGTGTTCGAGGCGGCGGGATTCGAGGAGATCGACCGTCCGTCGGAGAGCCGCGCCCGAATGCGTGTCCGGTTTCGCTAGCGGCGACCCCCGAGGGGCCCCTATAGTCGCGGCGACCCGCCACCTTCGTTCCCGGCCGACATGACCTTCGATGCAGCTTTCTGGACCGCGCTCGGCCAGATCATTGGCGTAAACATCATTCTCTCGGGCGACAACGCGGTGGTGATCGCGCTCGCCTGCCGCAATCTTCCGGAAAAGTATCGAAACAAGGCGATCTTCGCCGGATCCGCCGGTGCGATCATCCTGCGCGTCGTCTTCTCGATCGTCGTTGTCGAGCTGATGACATTCCCCTATCTCAAGCTGATCGGCGGCCTCCTGCTGCTGTGGATCGGCGTCAAGCTGATCGTGCCGGAAGCCGAGCACGGCGACGGCGTCGAAGGGGCGAGCAGCCTCTGGGGCGCGATCCGGACGGTGGTCATCGCCGACGCGGTGATGAGCCTCGACAACGTGATCGCGATCGCCGCGGCGGCGCGCGGAAACTTCGCGCTCCTGGTGATCGGCCTCGCGATCTCGATCCCGCTGATCATCGTGGGATCTCAGCTGATCCTGAAGATCCTGGTGCGCTATCCCGTCCTGGTGGTCGCCGGTGGCGGCCTGCTCGGCTGGATCGCCGGCGAAGTGATCGTGACCGATCCGTCGATCGAGCATTGGGTCGACGCGAACGCAGCCTGGATGCATTTCTGGTCCAAGCCGATCGGCGCTGGCGTCGTCATCCTGATCGGCAAGCTGCTGGCACGCCGGCAGGCTGCCCAGGCGCATGAAGTCGAGGACCTTGCCCAGAAGGGAGGAGGCGAGCGATGAGCGGCGATCTGTCGAAGGTGCTGGTTCCGGTCGATGGTTCTTCGCATGCGGAGCGAGCCGTCCGCCACGCGATCGAGATGCATCGCTCGGGCCAGGTGCGCGAGCTGCATCTGCTCAACGTCCAGCCGGCGCTGCCGGGCCATGTCGGCACCTTCATCGACAAGCCGACGCGCGACGACTTCCACCGCGAAGAGGCGGACAAGGCGCTCGCGTCCGCGCGCGATCTCCTGGGCAAGGCCAAGGTCCCGTTCAAGGAGCATATCGGCGTCGGCCAGCCGGGCCCCTCGATCATCGCCTTTGCCCAGAAGCTCAACTGCGGCCAGATCATCATGGGCACGCACGGCCTCGGATCGGCGCTGCAGCTGGTGCTGGGCTCGGTCGCGCAGGACGTGGTCCGCGACAGCGGCGCTGCGGTGACCGTGGTCAAATAGCTGGCGAGCCTCAGCTCGCCGGCGCCGTCTCTTTCATCTGGGCGAACATCCTGACCATCTGCTCGGCCGAGAGGTCGTAGCGGAAGCGGTCGGCCTCGAACTCTCCGAGCTCACTGCGCTTGACGCCGAGCTCCGAGCGGCCGCCGGCCTCGTCGACGAGGACGACGTTGGCATTGAAGCATTCGTGCAGATAGCCGTGCTTGTCCTTGATCTTGAATCCTTCGACGCCGTAGCGGCCTTCCTTGAGCTCGGCGCCGGTGAGGTAGGAGCGGAGCTCGGTCAGCGGTGCGTCGCCGACCTCGATGCCCGTCAGCTTCGCCATCGCGGCGGCGGCCTGGGTCATGAACATCGGCGTGTCGACCTCGCGGCCGGGGACGTTGTCGAGCGGCCGCTTGAAGCCGCCGATCACCACCTGGTTGGCAAGCGTCTTCGAGATCAGGCGGGCCAGCGTGATCGTCACCTCGCCGACGATGTATTCGAAGCCGCGCGGGCTCGTGCCCTCGACCTGGTGGTAGGAGTAGTGCGGGCCGATGGCGAAGCACGAGCGGATTACGGGCACGAAGCCAGGGTTCCCCTCGCGTCTGGCCCGCGCGTTGTCGGCGAGGATCAGGATCAGCGAGATGTATGTCGCGATGTCCGCCTGAAGCCCGGTCATGCGGTTCCAGACGTAGAACCCGTCGCCGACCGTCGAGCGCGCGAGCTCGGCATCGACGCCGACCTGCCTCAGCTTCTTGTTGGCGCCGTTGATGCTGTATTCGAGCGAGTTGAGCTGCGCCACCTGCTCGATCGAGGAGGCGCGGCTGAACCCGACGATGTCGAACAGCATCACCGCGCGGTGGTTGGTGCGGGTTACCGAGTAGCGGCGGATCAGGTTATCGATGACCGCGGGCGGGAGCTCTTCTTTCCCCTCGCCGACCGCCAGGGGCAGGATGATCCGCGTGGGTCTCGCCTGCAGGTCCTTGCACAGATTCAAAAAGGGGTCTGGCGCCATGTGCCGCTGACCCTGGAAGACCTGGGGCACGGTGACCGAGGCTTCGAACACGCGCTGGGTGGGCACGACGCAGAGATGGACCGTCGGTCCTTCGTGGCTCCAGCCGACGACCATGTACTGGCCGAGGCGCCAGGTCGCGTTGATCGCAAGGTCGAGTTCGCGTAGCGCCTCGGCAACCGCTTCGCGGTAGCTCATCTAAGGCACCATCAAGCGGCGCGGCGCTTGATCGCCGGGATCTTGGCGCCGTCGGTCACGGCCCCCTCGAAGTCGGTGTTGTGGAGCTGCGCTTCGGTCAGGTCGGCGCCGGTCAGGCGGGCGCTGGTCAGCTTGGCACCGCGAAGATCGGCGCGCCGCAGCACGGCGTTGTCGAGGACCGAGGGATAGAGCCGGTTGCCGGGCAGGATCAGCGGCGAGGCGTTGGCGTCGCGAAGATCGGCGAAGTTGAGGCGAGCGCCCGCCAGGTTGGCGCCGCGCAGGTCGGCGCCGTCGAGCCGGCAGCCGCGGAGATCGGCACCCTGCAGTCGCGCGCCTTGGAGCGAGATGCCGCGCATCGAGACGCCGTAGAAGACCGTGTTGCGCGCGACCAGGCCGGTCAGGTGCATGCCGTCGAGCGCCGGTCCGCCGCGGAGATCGACGTCGGAGAGGTCGCAGACCTCGCCCTCGCGGCCCGAGGTGCGGACCCAGAGGTCGTGCAGCTTCAGCATCTCCGGGATCGGCTTCGGCAGCTGCGCCACCGTGCGGCCCTGCGGCTTGTCGGTCAGCGTGCCGGTCATGCTGGCGCCGGAGAGGTCGGCATTCTCGAGCTTGGCGCCGGTCAGGATCGCGTCCTTGAGCGAGGCGCCGCGGAGATTGGCCGAGTTCAGGTTGGCGCCCTGCAGATTGACGCCGGAGAGGTTGGCGCTGCGGAGGTCGGTCTTGGAGAGCTGGCAGCCGACCATGATCGCGTCGGTGAAGTCGGTCTGCGCCGCATAGGCCTCGCTGACGTCGGCGCCGGTCAGGTCGCAGGCGCCGAGGTCCGCCGCCATCCGCGAGAGGTTGCCGCCCTTGACCCGCTTGGTGATCGATCCTTCGCGGAGGTCGGCGCGATGCAGGTTGGCGCGGACCAGCACGGCGCCGCGCATCCGGCAGCCGCGGAGGTCGGCCGCGACCAGCCGAGTGGATTCGAGGTTCGCCTCGGTAAGATCCGCGGCGAAGAAGATCGCTTCGTCGAGGTTGCACTGGGACAGGTCGGCGCCGACCAGCGACGCGCCAGTGAAGTCCGCGCCCTTGAGGTTGCTGCCGGACATGATGAGGCCGCTCAGGTCATGGAACTGCAGCACCGCCCGGCGACCGCCCGGCTTGCTCAGGATGTACTTGAGATGAGCATCCAGAACGTCGCGCAGCTGCGTGTGTGTCACGCGTGGACGTTCCGGCGTCTCGCTCGCCGACATCACTACTCCCCCGTCCTCTCCGACCCCGCGGGCCTCACCGCGACGCCGACATCCCCCGACCCCGTTCCGTAGAATAAACGTAAAATGAAACCGAACGAAGATGTTGCCCCGCGACGGGGTCCTAGGGGCCGCCGGAAGCAACGAAAGAGTTTGGCATATTCCAGCCCTCGGCGCGAGAACGGGGTCTCTGGCCGTTTATCTGGCGTTTCGCCAGCTAGGGCCGGGGCTTGGCCCCCGGGAGCGGTCCCGGCACACTCGCGCCGGACGCCGTTCGGGGGGAAGCATATGGGCCAGGACCTGTTCTCGCTTGCGGGCCAGGTGGCCCTGGTGACCGGCGCGTCGAAAGGCCTCGGTCTCGCCATGGCCGAGGCCATGGCGGAGGCCGGGGCGACCGTCGTCCTCAACGCCCGCAGCGCCGACACGCTCAATGCCGAGGTCAAGCGGCTGGAGGGGAAGGGCCTGAAGGCCTCGGCCGCGCCGTTCGACGTGACCGACGCGGAGGCTTGCAAGAAGGCGATCCCGGCGATCGTCGAGCGCCACGGCAAGCTCGACATCCTGATCTGCAACGCCGGCAACCAGCACCGGAAGCCTCTCATCGAATGGGAGCTGGCCGACTGGCACAACCTGATGAACACGCACCTGACCTCGGCCTTCGTGCTCGGGCAGGCGGCGGCGAAGCACATGATCCCGCGCGGGTACGGCCGCATCATCATGATCGGCTCGATCATGTCGCTGCTGGCGCGGCCAACCGTGCACGGCTACACGGCGGCGAAGAGCGGCCTCTGGGGCCTGACCCGCACGATGGCGGCGGAGCTCGGGCCGAAAGGCATCAACGTCAACGCGATCGCGCCCGGCTTCTTCGTCACCGACATGAACACCGCGCTGGTCGAGAATCCCGAGTTCAAGTCCTGGATCGAGAAGCGCGTGCCGATGGGGCGCTGGGCGGATCCGAAGGAGCTCGGCGGTGCCGCGGTGTTTCTCGCATCGAAGGCCGGCAGCTACGTCAACGGCCACCTGCTCGCCGTCGACGGCGGCCTCGTCACCTCGGTCTGAGCCGAAACGAAAACGGGCGCCCGAAGGCGCCCGTCTCGTCGTCCGAGTGGAAGCCTTACGACTTCTTCTCGAGGTTCCAGTAGACCATGCGCGGCAGGTCGAGGATCCCGGTGACGTTCTTGCGATAGCCGATCTTCGCCAGATACTGACCCATCGGGATGTAGGGAACGACCTCGTAGAAGCGCTTCTGGAAGCGGTCGATCCAGTCCTTGCGCTGGGCATCCGAGCTGATCGACAGGAACTCGAGACGGATCTTCTCGAGCTGCTCGTCGCAGGGCCAGCCGAACCAGTTCTTGCCGTCGCAGGGCGTCGGCGCGGTGGTGTTGGTCAGCGGGTTGCCCATGAAGTTGCCGGGCGCGTAGGAGAACAGCACGTTCCACGCGGCGCGGTTGGTCGCCGAAGGCGCCTCGCGATTCTGGCGCCGGGTGAGGATCGTGCTCCAGTCCATTGTCTGAAGGTCGGTCTTGAAGCCGACCTCCTTGAGCGCCTGGTCGGTCAGCAGCGCCATCTCGCCGACGATCTTGTTGTCCGAGGCCGAAAGGATGACGATCGGCTCGTCCTTGTAGCCGGACTCCTTGAGGAGCTGCTTCGCCTTCTCCTTCTTCGCCGCGGGCGCGAGCGTCGTCCAGTCGCCGAGTCCGGCATTGGTTTCGAGCGGCGAGCCGCAGACGTAGGGCGACCAGCAGGTCTTCTGCAGCTCGGGCGGGCCGGCGACCACGTCGAGGAAGGCCTTCTGGTCGAGCGCGTAGAGCAGGACCTGGCGGACCTTCGGGTTGTTGAAGGGCGGGATCAGGTGGTTGGCGCGCCAGACGAGCTGGTTGCCGAGCTTGTTGATGACCCGCGTCTCGACCTGCGGATTCGACTTCACCAGCCGCTCGAGGTCGGCCGGGAAGTACTCCATGACGTCGACCTCGCCGGTGCCCAGCGCCTGGACGCCGGTCGCCGGATCGGGGATGTACATCCACTCGAGACGGTCGATCTTGACGAGCTTGGCGCCGCCGTAGCCGTCCGGCTTGTCGCTGCGCGGGACGTAGGCGGCGTTCTTCTTGTAGACGACCTTGCTGCCCGGAACCCACTCCTCCTTGACGAAGGTGAACGGGCCGGAGCCGATGGTCTCGGTGATGGCGGTGTTGGGGTCGGTCGCGGCTTCCTTCTCGCGCATGATGAAGGCCGGGTTGCCGGAGTTCGACAGCACCTCGAGCACCGGGCCGAAGGGCTCCTTGAACTTGATGTCGAAGGTGTCGGCACCGGTCGCCACGATGTCGGCGATCTTCGAGAACATGATCTGGGCGCCGATGATCTTGACGCCCCAGCGCTTCAGCGAGGGCACCACGTCCTTCGCCGTCACGGCGGTGCCGTCATGCCACTTGAGGCCCGAGCGCAGCTTGAACGACCAGGTCAGGCCGTCGGCGCTCTTCGACCAGCTCTCCGCCATCTGCGGGGCCGGGCCGAATTTCTCGTTCTCGGCGAACAGCACGTCGTAGATGTTGTAGGCATGGGCCGCGGTGACGTCGGCCGTCGTCACGATCGGATCGATGATCTTGAGGTCGGCCTGGGCGACGATCTTGAGCGTCGACTGGGCCTGGGCGGGCGAGGCGAGCAGGAAGGCGAGGGCGGCTGCGGCGCCGAGCGCCTTCAGGCCGGCACGAGAGGAAAAGGTCATTCTCTGGATCCCTTGAGTTTCCGATTGGAATACTCTAGTGGACGGCCGACCTCCGTCCAAGCGGCCTTTCGCTGGAGCCCGTTTTCCGATGATAAATGACCGGCAGGACTAGATCGCGGTCAAACCTGCATTCAGCTTCGGCATCTCGCAGCGGACGCTGACGTCGATCGGCGACCGGCACGCCTGGTTCACCCGGACGTGGCCGACGGCCGAGACCAGCATGAAGGCATCCGTGGGCTTGAGGCCGAGCCGCTCCTCCAGGTGCTTCATCATCTCCATGACCGCGATCTCGGAGGCTTCCTCGTAGGTCTTGGCAGAGGCGGTCTGGATCAGAAGGTCCGGGGTCTCCAGCCACGGCCAGTCGCGGGCCTTGCCCTTCTCGAGGCCGATGCGGACATGGACGCGGGCACCGATCTCGACGCCGGTGCCGCTGACCTCGCCGTCGCCCATCGATGCATGCACGTCGCCGATGTAGAAGAGCGCGCCCGGCACCCGCACCGGCAGGTGGACGCGGGCGCCGACGGCGATCGCGTTGTTGTCCATGTTGCCGCCATGCTTGCCGCAATAGGCGGTGCCGATCGGCTCGCCCGCCGGCGCGGTCGCCATCACGCCGATCATCGGACGCACCGGAAAGCGCAGGTTGTCGAAATGGATCACGCCGTCCTTCACCGGAAGGATCTTGGCGATCGGATCGTTGACCAGGTTTCGCACCAGGCCGAAATCGGGCTTCACCAGCAGGAAGCCGTAATCGTCGAGCGAGATTCCCAGCACGTCGACGACCAGCGCGTCGCCGGGCTCGGCGCCGATGACTTTGACCGGTCCGGTCGCGGGATTGCTCTTCGGATACTTGTCGCGGAAGTCGGGCGCGGTCTCCATCACCTGCTCGGGCCGCTTGAGGCGGCCGGCGCGGGCGTCGTGCGTCTCGATCATCAGCTCGGTGCCCGGCGCCACTTCCAGCCTGGGCGTTTCGGTCTTGTCGACCTTGTAGGTGACGGTCTCGCGGGAGAGCAGGATCGGTGCGGCCATGTCAGGACTTCCTTGCTTCCTTGAGCGCGGTGAGGATGCCGATCAGCGCCTTGTCGCGCGCCGCGGCGCGCTCGCGGACCGGCCGGCCCTTCACCGCCTTCTCGACCTCCGGCAGCAGCTTCTTGATCGTCGCCTGATCGAAGTCCGGGGTGCCGAGTTCCTTGAACAGGCCCCGGATCATGCCGCCCAGATGGTCGACGAAGTGCGGCATGCCGCCTTCGCCGCCGGCGAGCGCGAAGGTTTGCATCGGTCCCATGATCGCCCAGCGCAGTCCCGGTCCGTCGGAGATGGCAGAGTCGACGTCCTCGACCGAGACCACGCCTTCCAGCACCAGGTGGAGCGCTTCCCGGAAGATCGCCATCTGCAGGCGGTTGGAGACGTGACCGGGGATTTCCTTGTTGAGCTTGATCGCGACCTTGCCGATGTGGCGATAGAAGCCGACCGACCAGTCGACGACTTCGGCCGAGGCGTTCGGTCCGCCGGCGACCTCGACCAGCGGAATCAGGTGCGGCGGGTTGAACGGATGCCCGACGATCAGCCGTTCCTTGTGCTTGAGCCTGGCGCCCATCGCCGACGGCATCAGCGAGGAGGTCGAGGACGAGATGACGCGATCGGCCGGAAGCGCCGCGTCGATCTGCGCCAGCAGATCCTGCTTCAGGTCGAGCCGCTCGGGCGCCTGCTCCTGGACGAAGTCGACGCCCTCGACCGCCTTCTTCGGGTCGTGCGTGAAGGTGATGCGGCTCGGCGAAGCGCCTGGAGCAAGGCCGAGCTTCTCGAGCGCCGGCCAGGCGCGCTCGATGAAGCCCTTGAGGAACTCCTCGCCCTTCGGGTTCGGGTCCTGGGCCTGGACCTCGTAGCCGCGGCTGAGGAAATAGGCGGACCACGAGGCGCCGATTGTGCCGGCGCCGATCACGCCGATGCGCTTGACCGAACCGAAGGCGGGAAGGGGCATAGGTAGACCTCTGAAGGGCGGACGCCGGATTCAGGCCGAGACCTAGGCCGCGCGCAAGGCGAACTCGTCCGTCGTGGAAGGGATCAGGTGCCGGGCAGCCTGTGGTTCTTGAAGTCCTCGCGAAGCTTGATCTTGAGCAGCTTGCCGGTCGCGGTGTGCGGCAGCTCCTTCACGAAGACCACGTCGTCGGGAACCATCCACTTCTCGACCTTGCCGGCGATGAACTGGGTCACGGCCTCCTTGGTCGGGGTCTTTCCCTCCTTCGGCACCGCGATCAGCAGCGGACGCTCGCCCCATTTCTGATGCGGCAGGCCGATGACCGCGGCCTCCTGGATGTCGGGGTGGCCGATCGCCATGTTCTCGATGTCGATTGAGCTGATCCACTCGCCGCCGGACTTGATCACGTCCTTCCGGCGGTCGGTGATCTGCAGGTAGCCGTCGGTGTCGATGGTGCCGACGTCGCCGGTACGGAACCAGCCCTCCTCGTCGAGCGCAGCCCGGCTCGCCTCCTCGTCGTTGAAATAGCCCGAGACCACGCCGGGACCGCGCACCAGGAGCTCGCCCTGCGCCTTGCCGTCATGCGGCAGGCGCTTGCCTTCGGCATCGACGATCTTCATCTCGACGCCGTAGAGCGCGCGGCCCTGCTTCAGCTGCACCTGGATCTTCTCGTCCTCCGAAAGCCCCATGTGCTTGCGCTTGAGCGTGCCGGTGGTGCCGACCGGGCTCAGCTCGCTCATGCCCCAGCCGTGCCGCACGTTGACGCCGTATCTCTTCTGGAAGGCCTCGACCAGCGACGGCGCGATCGCCGAACCGCCCACCAGCATGCGCTTGAAGGTGCGGAACTTGCCGCCGGTCTCGTCCATGTGCTTGATCAGGCCGAGCCACACGGTCGGAACGCCCAGCGAGAAGGTGACGCCTTCGTCGTTGAACAGCTTGGCGACGCTGGCGCCGTCGAGCGCCGGGCCGGGCATCACCAGGCGCGTGCCGCTCATCGCCGCGGCATAGGGCACGGCCCAGCCGTTGACGTGGAACATCGGCACGATCGGGCAGACCGAATCCTCGGCCGACATGCTGAAGACGTCGGTGGCGCAGCAGGTGAGCGCGTGGATGACCGTCGAACGGTGCGTGTAGAGCGCGCCCTTCGGATTGCCGGTGGTGCCCGAGGTGTAGCAGAGGGACGATGCCGTCAGCTCGTCGAAGCGCGGCCAGTGCAGATCGTCGTCCTCGGCCGCCAGCAGCTCCTCGTAGCAGAGGAGCTTGAGCGGGCTGGACGCTGGCATATGCGCGCGGTCGGTCATCAGCACGAAGTGCCGGACGGTCTTCATCTGCGCCGCCAGCTTCTCGACCAGCGGCAGGAAGGTCAGGTCGAAGAACAGGACCTTGTCCGCCGCGTGATTGAAGATGTAGATCAGCTGGTCGACGAAGAGCCGCGGATTGACCGTGTGGCAGACCGAGCCGATGCCGGAGATCGCGTAGTAGAGCTCGACATGGCGGTAGCCGTTCCAGGCGAGCGTCGCGACCCGGTCGCCGAAGCCGACGTCGAGCTTGCCGAGCGCCTTGGCCAGCTGCTTCGACCGGCGATTGACCTCGGCATATGTCGTGCGGTGCATCGGCCCCTCGACCGAGCGGGAGACGATCTCCGCATCCGCATGGTTCTGTGCTGCATGCTCGATCAGGCTTGAGATCAGCAGCGGCCAATCCATCATCCGGCCACGCATGGGCGTCTCCCTTGAAGTGCTCGGCACCGGGTTGACCCCGGTTGCCGATCCGAGCCTAAATCACCGCCTTTCCGCATTCCAAGGATTTGCCGACATGGCCGAAAGCCTGACCAACCAGCCGAAGATCGACGGCGAGGAGATCCTGGCCGGCGTCCAGCGCTGGATCGAGATCGAGTCGCCCTCGCACGATGCCGTCGCCGTCAACCGGATGGTCAGCGAGGTGGAAGGCACGATGAAGGAGGTCGGCTGCCTGACCGATCGGATTCCCGGCCGCGACGGCTTCGGCGACATCCTGACGGCGAGGAGCCCCTGGGGCGGCGACGGACCCGGCATCCTGGTGCTCTCGCACATCGACACCGTGCATCCGATCGGCTTCATCAAGGACACGCTGCCGTTCAAGCGCGAGGGCGACGTCGTCTACGGTCCCGGCATCTACGACATGAAGGCCGGCGCCTATCTCGCCTACTACGCCTATCGCCACCTGATCCGGATGGGCCAGAAGACCAAGCTCCCGATCCGCTTCCTGTTCGTGCCGGAGGAGGAGGTCGGGAGCCCGACCAGCCGCGCGCTGATCGAGAAGGAGGCGCGGAACGCCAAGTACGTGCTGGTGACCGAGCCGGCGCGCGACGGCGGCAAGGTCGTCACCAGCCGCAAGGGCGTCGCCCGCTTCGTGATGAAGACCGAGGGCCGGCCCGCCCATGCCGGTGCCCGCCACGAGGACGGCCGCAGCGCGATCAAGGAGATGGCGCGCCAGATCCTGGCGGTGGAGGCGATGACCGACTACACGCGCCAGATCACCACCTCGGTCGGGCTCGTCACCGGCGGCACCGGCGTGAACGTGATTCCGCAGTTCTGCTCGGCCGAGATCGACATGCGCGTGCCCGACCAGGCGACCGCCGACGAGATGTGCGCGAAGATCCTGGGCCTGAAGGCGGTCGACCCCGACGTGAAGCTGACCGTGACCGGCGGCCTCAACCGCCCGCCCTACACCAAGGACGCCAAGATCACGGCGCTGTTCGACCACGCGAAGAAGGTCTGCTCGGAGTTCGGCCTCGACCTCCAGGACGTGAAGCTGACCGGCGGTGGCAGCGACGGCAACTTCACCGCGGCCTTGGGCGTTCCGACCCTCGACGGCCTCGGCGCCGACGGCAAGGGCGCACATACCGACTACGAGCAGATCTATTTCTCCTCGCTCGAGCCGCGCGCGAAGATGTGGGTCAGGCTCTTCGAGACCTTGGAATAGGTGCGGGCGAGTAAGTGGCGACGCTCACCACCGATCTCTGGATCGCCGCCCATGTGCGGCGCTGCGCCGTCGACGGCATCGGCGCCACGGTGGTGAGGAAGGGCGATCCGCTCGGCGGCGCGGTCGTCGTGAAGCTCTATCTCGCGGGCCAGGGCTGCCGGGTGATGACCCGGATGACCGGCCCCGACGGCGAGCCCGGATGGATGGCGGCCTTAGGCGGCAACCTCGTGCCGGAAGCCGAGGCGGACGCCTATATCGCCCGCCAGATCAAATACGATTCCGATCTCTGGGTGCTGGAGGTCGACGACCCGAAGGGCCGTCACCCGTTCGAGGGGAAGATGCTCTGACTAGCTACTTGAGCTTGGTCGTATCCGGCTTCATCGCGCCCCAGAGGGTGCGATAGGAGAGTTCAATCCGCTCGTCGGCGTACTGCTTCTGCTCGGGCGTCATCTTCACGTGATCGGCGAGCATAGTGCCGAGGCTCGGCAGCGAGGTGCGCGGCACCTGCGCCGACGGATCCCAGAGCTTCGAGCGCTTGAAGGCCTTGGCGCAATGGAGGAACGCCTCGCTTACCTGCACCACGATGGCCGAGCGCGGGAGGTTGCCTTCGACTGCCATCGAGGCGAGCAGGTCGGGATCGACGCTCAAGCGCGCGGTGCCGTTGATCCGCACCGTCTCCTCGACGCCCGGGATGATGAAGAGCAGCCCGATATGCGGGTTCTCGACGAGGTTGCGGATCGCATCCAGCCGGTTGTTCCCCGGCCGGTCCGGCAGCGCCAGCGTATGCGGTCCCAGGACCTTGAAGGTGCCGGGCGGATCGCCTCTCGGCGTCACGTCCTGGTTGCCTGCCGCGTCGGCTGTCGCCATGCAATAGAACGGCGCGGTCTCGATGAAGCGCTTCAGATACCCGTCGATGTGGCCGATGTCCTTAGCGATCACCACTGCGGAGGGCTGCGGATAGGTCTTCTCGACCAGCGCGCGTGCCGCGTCGGCGTCGAGAAGAACAGGCGAGGGCGCGGCGCTGTCGGGCATCTGAATCTCCTATCGTCCGGCGACGGTCATGCCTTCGACGCGGATCGTCGGGGCGTTGACGGCCATCTTGAACGCGAGGTCGTTGGCCGGCGTCATCTGGAGGAACATGTCCTTGAGGTTTCCGGCGACGGTCACCTCGCTGACCGGATAGGCCACCTTGCCGTTCTCGATCCAGAAGCCGGCGGCGCCGCGGCTGTAGTCGCCGGTCACCATGTTGACGCCGCTTCCCATCAGGCTGGTGATGTAGAAGCCGCTCTTGATGTCGGCCATCAGCTCGTCGGGCGTCATCTTGCCGGCTTCGAGATAGAGGTTGGTCGCCGACGGGCCGGGAGGGCCCGAGGTGCCGCGCGCCGCGTGCCCGGTGGTGACGAGGCCAAGCTGGCGGGCCGACGCCAGGTCGAGCAGCCAGGTCTTGAGCACGCCGTCCTCGACCAGCGTCCAGCGCCTCGCGGCGATGCCTTCGCCGTCGAAGGGACGCGAGCGGAGCCCGCGCGGCTTCAGCGCATCGTCGATCACGTTGAGTCCCGACGCCAGGACCTGCTTCCCCATCTGGTCCTTCAGGAAGCTGACCTTGCGCGCGACCGACGGGCCGGTGATGCCGCCGGCGAGGTGCGAGATCAGCGAGGCCGAGACGCGCGGGTCGAAGACCACCGGCACCTTCGCGGTCTCCGCCTTCTTCGGGTTGAGGCGCCTGACCGTGCGCTCGCCGGCGCGGCGGCCGACGGTCGCGGCCGCTTCGAGGTCGCGACCGTAGACCGAGCTCGCATAGTCGTAGTCGGTCTCCATGCCGGCACCTTCGCCGGCGACGACCGAGACGCTGACGCCGTGGCCCGAGCGGGCATAGCTGCCGGCGAAGCCGTTGGAGGCGGCGATCGCGATCTCCGATCGCGACCATGTCGCCTCGGCACCCTCGGAGTTGGTGATGCCGGGGACAGCTCGGGCGGCGTCCTCGGTCTCCTTGGCGCGATTCTCCAGCGCCTCAGGCGCCGGCTCGGCCGGATCGTTGAGGTCGAGGTCGGGGAGGCCCTTCGCGATCGCGTCCGGATCGGCGATGCCGCAATAGGGATCCTCCGGCGCGATCCTCGCCATCGCCACCGCGCGTTCGACCAGCTCGGCCAGCGCCCGCGGCGACGGATCGGTCGAGGAGACGGAGGCCTGGCGCTTGCCGACCATGACGCGGAGACCCAGGTCCTGGGATTCGGAGCGCTCAAGCATCTCCGGCTTGCCGAGCCGCTGGCGCAATCCGAGATGCGCCGACTTGAACATCACGGCGTCGGCCGAGTCGGCGCCGGCCCTGCGGGCCTTGGAAACGAGATCGATCAGGAGGTCGAGGGAAGCGGCCATGACGGTTCCAAACTGTACCTTGTCTCAACGTGACATGAGCTTCGCGAACTCTTTCCGCAAGAGGAAGCCGCCGAGACCGGCGATGGCGACGGTGCAGGCGGCGATCTTGAGCAGGCGGATGGAGACCGATGGGTCGTCGGCGAAGCCGAAGGGGCCGAATAGCACGATGATCCCGACCAGCGAGATCGCCCAGAAGGCGATCAGGGTGCCGACCAGGTGGAAGCTCCAGGGGCGCTTCTGCTTCGGCGCCCTGGCCGGGCGGGGAGGCGGCGGCGCCTTCGGCTCGGGATCGCGGGCGGTGAAGTAGCGCGCAAGATCGAGGCGGCCGATCCAGCGGGCGACGAGAATGCCGACGCCGATCGCGGCCAGCGGCACGATCGCGATCTTGAACGGGATCGGAACACCGGTCATCGCCTCGATGCCGGCGATCATGCCGATCGACAGCGTCAGCGTGGCGAAGCAGCCGATCAGGAACCCCAGCCCGTATTGGAGGTTCTTCAGCACCGGCTTACTTCCAGATCGGCTTGCCCGAGCCGGGGAGGCCGTACTCGCCCCACCGCCTGGTGACCTGCTCGATCACGTCGTCGGCCATGCGGATCTTGCGGCCCCATTCGCGCTTCGTCTCGGGCGGCCATTTGTTGGTGGCGTCCAGGCCGATCTTGCCGCCGAGTCCGCTCTCCGGCGAGGCGAAGTCGAGATAGTCGATCGGCGTGTTCTCGACCACGGTGATGTCGCGGGCCGGGTCCATGCGCGTCGACATCGCCCACATCACGTCCTTCCAGTCGCGCGCGTCGATGTCGTCGTCCACGACGATGACGAACTTCGTGTAGACGAACTGACGGAGGAACGACCACACGCCCATCATCACGCGCTTGGCGTGTCCGGCGTAGGCCTTCCGGATCGAGACGACCGCGATCCGATAGCTGCACCCTTCCGGCGGCAGCCAGAAGTCGACGATCTCCGGGAACTGCTGGCTGAGGAGGGGGATGAACACCTCGTTCAGGGCCTCGCCCAGCACCGAGGGCTCGTCCGGCGGACGGCCGGTGAAGGTCGAGAGATAGATCGGCTGTCGCCGCCGCGTGATCGCGGTGACGGTGAAGACGGGGAAGGGCTCGACCGAGTTGTAGTAGCCGGTGTGGTCGCCGTAAGGCCCTTCGTCGCCGTAGTCGGAGAGCGACACGGTGCCTTCGAGCACGATTTCGGCCTCGGCAGGCACCTTGAGCGGCTGGGTCACGCAGTCGACGAGGTCGACCTTGGTGCCGCGCAGCAGGCCCGCGAACTGGTACTCCGAGAGCGTATCCGGCACCGGCGTCACCGCCGCCAGGATCGTTCCCGGATCGGCGCCGATCACCGCGGCCGCCGGCAGCGGCTCCGCCTTCTCCTTCGACCAGCGCGCGTGATGCTGGGCGCCGCCGCGATGCTTGAGCCAGCGCATCAGCGTCGTGTTGCGGCCCGTCACCTGCATCCGGTAGATGCCGAGGTTGAAGGCGTCCTCGCGCCGGGAGCTCGGGCCCTTGGTCACGACCAGCGGCCAGGTGATCAGCGGCGCCGGCTCGCCGGGCCAGCAGGTCTGGATCGGGAGCGCGCCAAGGTCGATGTCGTTGCCCTGAAGGACGACTTCCTGGCATGGCGCGCGGGAGACCGTGCGCGGGCGCATCGCCATCACGGTCTTCAGGAGCGGCAGCATCTCCAGCGCCTCGCGCCAGCCGCCCGGCGGCTCCGGCTGCTTCAGGAACGCCAGCGTCTCGCCGATCTGCCGGAGCTCGCTCGGCTCGCGGCCCATGCCCCAGGCGACCCGCTCGACCGTGCCGAACAGATTCACCAGCACCGGCATGTCGTAGCGGCTGCCATCGGGGCGCCGCACGTCCTCGAACAGCACCGCCGGCCCCTGCTCGGCCAGGAGGCGCGTCTGGATCTCGGTCATCTCCAGCACCGGCGTCACGGGTGCGGCAACCCGTCTCAGCCTTCCGGCTGCTTCGAGCCGGTCCATGAAGTCGCGTAAGCTTGCGTAAACCATTGGCGGATTAGTCTTGTCGGCGGCGGGCTCTGTCAACCTGTCGCACGCCTTGCGGGCACCGGATCCGGAGCCTATATCCTTAAAAAGCCTAAGGAATCGATCAGATGAACTACTGGGTTGTCGGCGGCGAATATACGGATACCGATTTCAAGAAGGTGACGCCTGGGAAGGTCGAGGAGAAGCTCGGCCCCTACGGGACTTTCAAGGAGGCCCGCGACGCCTGGGCCAGCCGCGCCTTCTCGACCATCGACCACTGCCTGGTCCGCTACCGGATTGTCGAGGACGCGGCCTAGCCCAGCACGCGCCAGAGAATCGTCTCGCGCGTCTCCCGGTCTTCCAGATCCCTCGAGGTCGGCACCACATAGCGTGCGACCTCGGCCAGTCCGTCGGCCGGCTTGTAGGCCCGGCCCGGATCTCCCATCAGCACCGTCACGCCGGCTCGCGCCTGGGCCTTGATCCAGGATGCCACCCGGTCGGCCATCGGCCGCTCGTAGCAGAGGTCTCCGGCCAGGACCGTATCCCAGTCGCCGGGCGGATCATCGAGCACGTCGCGATCGATCGGCGCTACCTCGACACCGTTGAGCGCCGCATTGAGGGCGATGGCGGCCAAAGCAAAACGATCGATCTCGCTGGCCGACGCGCGCGCTCCCAACTTCGCCGCCGCGACCGCGGCGACGCCGCAGCCCGCGGCAAGGTCGAGCACGCGGCGTCCTGCCACCAGCCTCGGATTGTCGAGCACGTGGCGCGCGCAGGCCTGTCCTCCTGGCCAGGCGAAGGCCCAGTAGGGCGGCGGCAACCCGGCCTTCTCCAGGCTCGCCTCGGTCGCCTGCCACAGCGGCACGACCTCGGTCGCGAGATGGAGCCGGATCTCCGGCACCAGCGATGCGGCCGTCACCTCGGTGTTGGCGCGGATGAACGCGACCGGGTCGGTCATGCGATCAGGCAGGCAAGCGTGATCGCGAGGCCGGCGTCGCGGTTGCTCTTGAACTTGGCGAGGCAGTCCTTGGGATCGTCGAGATCCAGGGTCCGCACCTGCCACACAAAATGCAGCGCCGCCGCGGCGAGGGCGGCGTAGTAGGACCACTTGGCGTCTGCGGCGATGCCGGCCGCGATCATGAGCGCGACGGCGCCGGCATAGAAGGCCGATAGCCACGGCTTGGTGCTCGCGCCGAACAGCAGCGCCGTCGACCGGACGCCGATCTTCGCGTCGTCTTCCTTGTCCTGATGCGCGTAGATCGTGTCGTAGCCGAGCGTCCAGAGGATGCCGGCGGCATAAAGCAGGATCGCCGGCGACTCGACGGTGCCGCGCACCGCGGCCCATCCGACCAGCGCCCCCCAGTTGAAGGCGATGCCCAGCACGAATTGCGGCCAGAAGGTCACGCGCTTGGCCAGCGGATAGAGAACGACGACGCCCATGACCGCGAAGCCGGTGACGATCGCCGACCAGTTGAGCTGCATCAGCACGCCGAGGCCGATCAGCAGCAGCAGGCAGAGATAGACGAGTGCCGCTGGCACGCCGATGGCGCCGGAGGCCAGCGGCCGGTCCGCCGTCCGCGCGACCTTGGCGTCGATGTCGCGGTCCCAGAAGTCGTTGATCACGCAGCCGGCGCCGCGCATCGAGAGCGCGCCGATCGCGAACAGCATGAACAGGTCCCAGCGCATCTCATCGCGCGCGGCCAGCGCCGTCGACCACCAGCAGGGCAGCAACAGCAGCCAGGTGCCGATCGGCCGGTCGAAGCGGGCGAGCCGAGCGTAAGGGCGCATCGGCCGGGGAAGGTGGCGGTCGACCCAGTCGCCGGCACGGATGTCGGAAGCTTGGCTCACCGGAGCGCCGTAAAGCACGACGGGCGGCGGCGCAACCGGTAAGCTCCAAGAATGCCGCGTCCGCTCGCCACCCGCCTCTTCGTCGACGCGCCGCTCGATGCCGGCGCCGAGGTCCTGCTCGGCGAGCATCAGGCGCATCAGCTCCGTGCCGTGCTGCGGCTGGAGGCCGGCGATGCGATCGCGGTCTTCAACGGCCGCGACGGCGAATGGCGGGCCACGCTTTCGGCGGTCGCCAAGAAGTCCATCACGGTCTCCGTGGAAGATCGGCTGCGCGAGCAGACGACCGAGCCCGACATCTGGCTTCTGTTCGCGCCGATCAAGGGACCGCGTCTCGACTGGATCGTCGAGAAGGCGACCGAGCTCGGCGCCACGGAGATTCATCCGGTCATCACGCGGCGCACCGTGGTCTCGCGCGTCAATCTCGACCGCCTGCAGGCGCATGCGACCGAGGCGGCGGAGCAATGCGAACGGCTCTCGGTTCCGCCGGTGCGCGAAGCCAGGTCTCTCGGAGACGTGATGGACCGCTGGCCGAAGGAACGCCGCCTCTATGTCGCGGCGGAGCGGCGCGGCGTGCCGCCGATGGCCGAGGCGATTCGAGCCGATGGTGTTCCGGCGGCGATCCTGATCGGCCCGGAAGGCGGCTTCGAACCGGCCGAGCTTGACCACTTGGCCCAACTCGGCTTCGCTACACTGGTCGGCCTGGGTCCCCGCATCCTGCGGGCTGACACGGCGGCGGCGGCGGCGATGGCGCTCTGGCAGGCGCTCGCGCAACCTCCCCTTGCCGATCGACGGGCCTAGGCCCATATCGCCTGGAAACTTTCCAACCGCTGGAATCCCCGCAGCATGTCCCGTCCGCCTGAGGCTCAGGGCGCTCCGATCACATCGAAGCGCCAGCTGGTCGAGTACTTCGTAAAAGGCGAGAAACCGAAGGACGCGTGGCGGATCGGCACCGAGCACGAGAAGTTCGTCTTCCGCTACGGCGACCTGAAGACCGTTCCTTACGAGGGACGGGACGGCATCGGCGCGCTGCTCGAAGGCATGACCCAGTTCGGCTGGGAGCGCGTCCAGGAGAACGGCAAGACGATCGCGCTGGCGAAGGGCCAGGGTGCGATCACGTTGGAGCCGGGCGGCCAGTTCGAGCTGTCGGGCGCGCCGATCGAGACGATCCACGAGACCTACGACGAGACGGCCGAGCACATCGCGCATGTGAAGAAGGTCGGCGAGGGCCTCGGGGTCGGCCTGATGGGCCTTGGCTTCAATCCGAAGTGGAAGCGCGAGGACATCCCCTGGATGCCGAAGGGCCGCTACAAGATCATGCGCGCCTACATGCCGAAGAAGGGCTCGCTCGGCCTCGACATGATGACGCGCACCTGTACGGTGCAGACCAATCTCGACTTCGCCGATGAGGCCGACATGGTCCGGAAGTTCCGGGTCAGCCTCGCTCTCCAGCCGATCGCCACCGCGCTTTTCGCCAACTCGCCCTTCACCGAGGGCAAGCCCAACGGCTTCCAGACCTTCCGCAGCCATATCTGGACCGACACCGATCCCGACCGCTGCGGCATACTTCCCTTCGTCTTCGAAGACGGCATGGGCTACGAGCGCTACGTCGACTATCTGCTCGACGTGCCGATGTATTTCGCCTACCGCAACAACGAGTATCTCGACTTCTCCGGCCGCTCGTTCCGCGACTTCATGGCCGGCCGTTTCCACAACGAGCTCAAGGACGAGCCCCGGATCACCGACTTCGTCGATCACACGACGACGGTGTTTCCCGAAGTCCGCCTCAAACGCTACCTCGAGATGCGCGGCGCGGACTCAGGACCCCTCGACCGCCTCGTGGCGCTTCCAGCCCTGTGGGTCGGGCTCCTCTACGATTCCGGCGCGCTCGACCAGGCGAGCGAGCTGATCCGCGAGTGGAAGCTGCCGGACCACGAGCTGCTTCGCCGCGAGGTTCCGCGCTCCGCGCTCCAGACCAAGTTCCGCGGCCGGACGGTGCAGGACGTCGCGATCGACGTGCTGAAGATCGCGCGGCGGGGCCTGATCGCACGCCGACGTCTGAACAAGGCCGGCATCGACGAGGCGCATTTCCTCGAGCCGCTGGAGCGTATCGCCGAGTCCGGCCGGACGGCCTCGGACGAGATGCTCGAGGCGTTCGGGACACGCTGGAAGGGCTCGGTCGATCCGGTCTTCGCCGAGCAGGCCTACTAGGGAGAGACTTCCGATGATCGAGCTCTATACCTGGCCGACGCCGAACGGATTCAAGGTCTCGATCATGCTGGAAGAGCTCGGCATGCCCTACAACGTGCATGCCATCAACATCGGCGCCGGCGACCAGTTCAAGCCGGACTTCCTCAAGATCAGCCCCAACAACAAGATGCCGGCGCTCGTCGATACCGACGGTCCCGGCGGCAAGCCGATCTCGCTGTTCGAATCCGGCGCGATCCTGCTCTACCTCGCCGAAAAGACCGGCAGGTTCATCCCAAAGGACAAGCCCGGCTACTGGACCGCGGTCCAGTGGGTCATGTGGCAGATGGCCGGCTTCGGCCCGATGCTGGGCCAGCTCGGCCACTTCAAGAACTACGCGCCCGTGCCGCTGCCTTACGCGATCGACCGCTATTCGAACGAGGCGAGCCGTCTCTATCGCGTCCTCGACAAGCGCTTAAGCGAGTCCGAGTATCTGGCGGGTGACTACGGCGTCGCCGACATGGCGGTGTTCCCGTGGTCCAGAGGCTGGGAGCGTCACGGCCAGAAGATGGACGAGATCCCCAACTTCAAGCGCTGGTTCGAAGCGATTGCCGAGCGCCCGGCGGTCAAGAAGGGCGTAGCCGTCCTCGCCGACCGCCAGCGCCAAGGCCCGATCGACGAGAAGTCGCGCGAGAACCTGTTCGGCAAGGCTCAATACGCGAAGAGGTGAGGCGATGCGGTCGCATCACGACATGGGCGGAGAGACGGCGGGCAAGGTCGAGCCGACCGAGCACGACTATGCGCCGTGGGAGAAGCGGGTCGACGCGCTGATGGTGCTGCTCTCCGACCGGGAGCGCAGCCTGATGAGGGTCGACGAGCTCAGGAAGAACATCGAGGCGATCGGCCCCGATGCCTACGACAAGATGACCTATTACGAACGCTGGATCACATCGATCACCTCGACGCTGCTACAGCGCGGCGTGATCTCGTCCGACGAGCTCGCGAAGAAGATCGCCGACGTCGAGCGGCGCGAGAAGGCCGGCCTCCTGTGACGCCGGCACGCTTCCAGCCTGGCGACCGGGTGAAGGTCATGAAGGCCGACGTGCCGGGTCACCTGCGCACGCCCTGGTACATCCGCGGCCACGAGGGCGAGGTCGAGCGCATCTGCGGCTTCTTCGCCAATCCGGAAGAGCTGGCCTTCAACCGCCACGGTCTGCCGAAGCGGGCGCTCTACCGCGTGCGCTTCGCCCAGAAGAAGGTTTGGCCAGACTATGCCGGCCCGGCCGGCGACACGATCGACGTCGAGATCTACGAGCACTGGCTCGAGAGGGCGTGAGGGCATCATGAGCACGCATCACCATCACGATCATGACCACGATCACCACGACCACGCGCATCCGACCCAGCCGGACATCGACGGGCCGCTGACCTACCACCAGAAGCTCGAGATCGCGATCCGCGAGCTGATGATCGAGAAGGGCATTCTCTCGGCCGACGAGGTCCGGCGCACCGTCGAGGCGATGGACGCGCGCTCGCCGGCCGGCGGCGCCAAGGTCGTCGCCCGTGCCTGGAACGATCCTGCCTACAAGCAGCTGCTGATGAGCGACCCGAGCAAGGCGCTGAACCAGGTCGGCGTCGAGGTCGGGCTCTACAAGCTGGTCGTGGTCGAGAACACCGACAAGGTCCACAATCTCGTCGTCTGCACGCTCTGCTCCTGCTATCCGCGCGCGGTCCTAGGATTGCCGCCGGACTGGTACAAGAGCCGCGCCTACCGCAGCCGCGCCGTCCGCGAGCCGCGCCAGGTGATGGCCGAGTTTGGGCTCGAGGTTCCGGACGACACCACGGTCCGCGTCCACGACTCGACCGCCGACATGCGCTACCTGGTGCTGCCGAAGCGGCCGAAGGGGACCGAGGGCTGGAGCGAGGAGAAGCTGGCCGCCATCGTCACCCGCGACACCATGATCGGGGTCGCCGAAGCACGGGCTTCCTGAACGGCAAAGGGTGGACAGCCCCGACCCGATCGTTCTATAAGCCTCGCGCTCGACGGGCGCCCAGGTAGCTCAGTTGGTAGAGCATGCGACTGAAAATCGCAGTGTCGGCGGTTCAATTCCGTCCCTGGGCACCATCGACCTCCCCCAGAAATGTCATCCGGGCTTGGCGTGCATCACGCCTGCGGCGAGGAAGCCGCCGTCGACCGCTAGCACGGCGCCGGTGACATAGCGCGCTTCGTCGCTGGCGAGGAACAGTGCGGCCGCCGCCACCTCCTCGGGCACGCCATAGCGGTCGAGCGGGATCCCGCGCCGGTAGACGACCCTCGTTTCGGCTGAGTGCATCTTCTTGACCAGCTCGGTCTCGATGGCGCCGGGCGCCAGCGTGTTGGCGGTGATCCCCAACGGCGCCAGCTCGACCGCCATGACCTTGGTGAGCGTGATGACGCCGCCCTTGGCCGCGCCATAGGCGGTGCGGCCGGTGCCGCCGCGGATGCCGGCAGTCGAGGCGAGCGTCACGATGCGGCCGTAACGCTGCCCGGCCATCACCTTGGCCACCGCCTGGCAGGTGTAGAAGGTGCCGGACAGGTCGATGTCGATGATCCGCCGCCACTCGTCCGGCGTCGTGTCGAGGAAGCTGCGCTCGGCGCCGACGCCGGCGCTGTGAATCAGGATGTCGATCTTGCCGAGCTGACGTGCGGCCTCGGCGGCGAGGCGGACAGCGTCTTCCGGCCGGCTGACATCGGCCTGGATCGCGACGGCGCTGAGCTCGCGCGCGGCCGTTTCGGCGCGGCCGGCATCGATGTCGACGATCGCGACACGCGCGCCCTCGGCGGCGAGCCCCTCGGCGATCGCCCTGCCGATGCCGCTGCCGCCGCCGGTCACGACCGCGGTCCGATCCTCGAAGCGCATTGAATCTCTCTTTCGTGCTAGTCGATCGGCTCCGCCATCGCCCTCGATGCGATGATCGCGCCGGTGGTGCCGTGCTGGGGTTTCGGTACGACCGTATCTACCGCCCGCCACCAGGGATCGACACCGTTCGCCTGATCCGGCTCGACCGGCTGCCCGAGGCGCGGCATCAGGAGCCGCACGCCGGTCTTCGGCGCCTGTTCGAACAGCACCTCCGCCGGCTGGTCCCAGGCATGCATCGCCAGGCTGAAGGTGCCCCAATGAACAGGGAGGAAAGCGCCGCCGCCGAGCATGCTCGCGGCATCGAGCGCGTTCTCGGGCCCCAGATGCATGTCGCCCCATGACGGATGGAGGCCGCCGACCTCGAGCATCACCAGGTCGAAGGGACCTAGCCGGTCGCGGATCCGCTCGTACTCGGTGGTGAGCCCGGTGTCGCCGCTGAAAAAGACCGTGTGCCGGTCCGTCCGCAGCACGAAGGACGACCACAGCGTCGTGTTGCGGTCCTTGAGGCCGCGGCCGGAGAAATGCTGCGAGGGCGCCGCCGTCACCTCGAGGCCGCGAAGCCGGTGCGCTTCCCACCAGTCGAGTTCGGTGATGCGGTCGGCGGCGACGCCGAAGGCCTCCAGATGCGCACCGACGCCGAGCGAGGTCGCGAACGGGACGCCGGTCTTCGCGAGGTCGCGGATCGTCGGATAGTCGAGATGGTCGTAGTGGTCGTGCGAGACGATCACGAGGTCGATCGGCGGCAGCGCCTTCAGCGGTACCGGCACCGGCTGGAACCGCTTCGGCCCGACGAGGCTGAACGGCGAGGCGCGTTTGCCCCAGACCGGATCGGTCAGCACGCGATAGCCGTCGATCTCGACGAGCAGCGTCGAATGCCCGAGCCAGGTGACGCGGAGCCCGCTGTCGGTCGCACGTGCCCAGGAATCGAGCGGACTCACCGACGGGAGGGGGCCGCTTGGCAGGCGGCGGTCGCCGTTGCGGAGAAAGTCGCCCAAGGTCGGCGGCGACGCGGTGAGGTCGCGGAGGCCCGGCAGGATCGGGTGCAGATTGCGGAAGCGCTCGCCCGTCCAGCGGGACGATGATTTTATCCGTTCGAGACGGAGCCCCTCGGGCTTCTTGCCGAATGTTTTCATGGGATGCCGAGGGATATTGGGTATGGGCGGCCGAAACGCAAGCCGGCCTTGCCAGCCCAGGTCGGGCGGGTCACTCTTGGCCTAGAGAAAAGCCGCGAAGAAGCGGTCATCCGAGCCAGGAGGCGATCCAATGCAATTCTCCCGTCGCACGCTGATCAAGGCCGGCGCCGCGCTCTCGCTGCTGCCGTCGCCGCTTCACGCCCAGCCGCAGGCGAACATCCTCCGCTGCGGGCTCTCGGCCTGGCCGCCGAACCTGCAGCCCTGGGTCTCGACCGGTGCCTCCGCCGGCACGGTCAAGATGCTCACCTACGGCCGACTGGTGGGATACGACAAGAAGGGCGAGCTTGCCGGCGAGATTGCCGAGTCCTTCGCGCGCGATCCGGCCGACGGCGCCTGGGTGTTTAAGCTCAAGCGCAATGCCTTCTTCCACAACGGCGACCCGGTCACCTCCGAAGACATCAAGTGGATGATCGAGCAGATCGCCGGCGAGAAGTCGACCGCCTACATGCGCGCCCAGTTCCAGATGGTCAGCAAGATCGACACGCCCGACCCGCACACGGTGCGGCTGCACACCAAGGAGCCGGTGGCGACGCTGCCGCACTGGTTCGGCAACTACAACATGGGCGTGATCTCCAGGAAGTCGGATGCCGCCAACCCGATCGGCGCCGGGCCGTTCAAGCTCGCCGGCCAGGAGCGCGGCACCTCGCTCGATCTCGTCGCCTTCGATAAGCACCACAAGTCGGGCATGCCGAAGCTGAAGGGCATCAAGTTCGTCGTCTATGCCGACGAGAACCTGCGCTTCGCGGCGCTGCAGTCCGGCGACATGGACATGATCGAGTACGTCCCCTGGCAGTCGATGGAGACGACCGAGAAGGACCCGCGCCTCAAGCTCGATGCCGAGGACGGCCCGTTCATGGACGTGCTGTTCAACGCGACGCAGGGGCCGTTCGCCGATCCGCGCGTGCGCCGCGCGGTGGCACACGCCGTCCGCCGCGAGGATATCGTCAAGGCCGCCTTCTTCGGTCGTGGACGCGCACTCGAGGGCGTGCCGATCGTCGAGGGCACGCCCTGGTACGACAAGGAACTGGCGAAGGGCTGGAACTACGATCCGGAACGCGCCAAGGCGCTTCTGTCCCAGGCGAACCTCGCCAAGGGCTTCTCCTGCAAGATGCTGGCGACCGCGCAGTTCGGCATGCACAAGGACACCGCCGAGGTCGTGCAGCAGCACCTGGCGCAGGTCGGCATCCAGTGCGAGCTGCAGCTCCCCGACTGGTCGACCCGCGTCGCGATGGGATCGCGCGGCCAGTACGAGATCTCGATCCACGGCGTCTCCGGCGACAACAACGATCCGGACGGCCTTTCGGTCGTCATGGATACCTCGCTGTCGCCCACCTACAGCCGCTCCTTCGGCCTGAAGGCGCCGCGCACGTCCGCGGCCTTCGCCAAGGGCCGGGCCGAGTTCGACCACGCCAAGCGCGTCGAGATCTACAAGGAGATGCAGCGGGCGGCGCTCGAAGAGGTGCCGATCATCGGGCTCGCCTGGCGCAGCCAGGGCTACGGCATGGACAAGCGCGTGCAGGGCTTCAAGACCCTGCCCGGCGCCTTGACCACCGCCTCGGGCGCGCTGCTCGACGAGGTGTCGTTCGGCTGATGCGCTGGTTCTTTAGGCGCATCGCCACCTGCCTGGTGCTGGCCTGGGCCGTCTCGCTGGTCGTGTTCATGACGCTGCATATCGTGCCGGGCGATCCGGCCGAGCTGCTGCTGTCGACCGGCGGGATCGCGGCCGATCCGGTGGCGGTCAAGGAGCTCAGGATCAAGCTCGGCCTGGAGCGGCCGATCCTTGACCAGTACCTGAGCTTTCTCGGCGGCGTCGCGCGCGGCGACCTCGGCACCTCGCTCGTCGACGAGTTCCCGGTGACGAAGGAAATCGCGCTCCGCCTGCCGAGGACGCTCGAGCTCATCCTCGCCGGCACGCTGCTCGCCGTCGTGCTCGGAATCCCGGCCGGAACCTATGCGGCGCTCCATCGCGGCGGACTCTTCGACCGGATCGTCTCGGGTGCCGCCGCGTTGCTGCTGGCGATCCCGGTCTTCGTCGTCGGCACGCTGCTCGTGCTGGTCTTGGCGCAGATGCTCAAGCTGATGCCCGCCGGCGGCTACGTCGCCTTCGCTCAGGATCCGGCGAAGCACCTGACCCTGTTGACCCTGCCGGCGATCGCGATCGCCAAGAGCCTTGCCGCGGTCGTCTTCCGCATGACCCGCGCCTCGGTGCTCGATGCGCTGTCCAAGGACTTCGTCCGCACCGCCCGCGCCAAGGGCCTGGCGCCCTCGCGCGTGCTGCTCCGTCACGTGATCCGCAACTCGCTGACGCCGGTGGTCACCGTGCTCGGGCTGCACATGGGGACGCTGCTCGGCGGCACCGTGCTGGTCGAGTACGTGTTCAACTGGCCGGGCTTGTCGACGCCGCTGCTGCGCGCGGTCGAGGCCCGCGACTACCCGATGGTGGTCGGCATCGTGCTGACGATCTCGGGGCTGTTCCTGCTGATCAACCTGATCATGGATCTGGTCTATGCCGCACTCGACCCCAGGGTACGCGCGGCTTGAAGCGGCTCTGGCTCCCGGGCGGCTTCGTCGCGGCGATCCTGCTGATCGCCCTCCTGGCGCCGCTGCTCGATCTGCCCAACCCGATCCGCCAGGACATCGCCCGGCGGCTCTCGGGCCCAATCCCCGGATCGCCGCTGGGGCGCGACGAGTTCGGCCGCGACGTGCTCTCGCGGCTCATCTGGGGCGCGCGCACCAGCCTCGGCGTCGCATTCGCCTCAGCGCTGATCGCGGGCGCGATCGGCACGATGATCGGTCTCGTCGGCGGCTGGTTCCGGGGGATTGGCGAGTTGCTGACGGTCCGTCTGGTCGACGTGATCCTCTGCTTCCCGCCGATCCTGCTGGCGCTCCTGGTCGTGACCTTGCTCGGGCCGGGTGCGGCGACGCTGATCCTGGTTCTCTCCGTCCTCTACGTGCCGGGCTTCGCGCGTGTCGCCTATGCCGAGGTGCTGTCGGCGCGCAGCAACGACTATGTCGAGGCGGTGCGGGCGCTCGGCGCGCCGACGGGACGCATCCTGCTGCGGACTGTGCTGCCGAACATCGCAGGCCCCGTGTTGGTGCAGTTCTCGCTCGCGGTTGCCGCGGCGGTGGTGGTCGAGAGCGGGCTCTCGTTCCTTGGCCTTGGCGTGGTGCCGCCGGCACCCTCCTGGGGCCTGATGATCCGCGGTGCCAGGGCGACGATGGAGCAGGCGCCGTTGATGCTGCTCTGGCCCTGCGCCGCGCTGACCTTGACCATCCTCGCGATGAACCTGCTCTGCGATGCGCTCCGTGACTGGGTCGATCCGCGCACGCCGGCGAGGCGCCCGCGGCTTCGGCTCGTCGACCGCCTGTTGCCCGGCTTGCTGCCGCCGGCAGAGCCGAAGCCCGAGACGGTCCTCGATGTCAGCGGCCTCACGGTCGAGATCGAAACACCCTTGGGCGCGATCAAGCCGGTCGAGGACGTGTCGCTGAGCGTGCGCGCCGGCGAGACCGTGGCGCTAGTCGGCGAGAGCGGCTCGGGCAAGTCGCTGACTGCGACGGCGGTGATGGGCCTGCTGCCGCCTGCCGCGCGACCCGCGGCCGGTGCCGCGTGGTTCGGTGACCGCGACCTACTGCGCCTCTCCGAGCCGGAGCTGCGGCGTCTTCGCGGTGGCGCCGTCGCGATGGTCTTCCAGGATCCGATGAGCAGCCTGAACCCGGTGCATCGCGCCGGCGACCAGGTGGCCGAGGCGATCCGCGCTCACCAGGAGGTCAGCGTCGCCGATGCCAAGGCGCGCGCCCTCGATCTCTTCCGTCGTGTCGGAATCGCCGATCCCGAACGCCGGCTCAACGCCTATCCGCACGAGCTTTCGGGCGGCATGCGTCAGCGGGTGATGATCGCGATGGCGCTGGCCAACCGGCCGCGGCTGCTGATCGCCGACGAGCCGACCACCGCGCTCGACGTGACCGTCCAGGCGCAGATACTCGACCTGCTCGCCGAGCTCAAGCGCGAGACCGGCACGGCGCTGATCTTCATCACCCACAGCCTCGCGGTGGTCGCCGAGATCGCCGACCGGGTGACGGTGATGTATGCGGGGCAGGTGGTCGAGCAGGGGCCGGTCGCCCAGGTGTTCGGCACGCCGCTCCATCCCTATACGCGGGCGCTGCTCGGCGCCGTGCACGAGTCCGATGCCGCCCCGGTCGGCATTCCCGGTGTCGTGCCGCAGCCGCACGCGTTTCCGACGGGCTGCCGCTTCGCACCGCGTTGCGCGCATGCCATCGCCGCCTGCAGCGCGGCGCCGCCGCCGCTGGAAGAGGCAGCCGAGGGTCGCCTGGTCCGCTGCATCCGCTGGACCGACCTCGCGGGGGCGAAGGCCGCATGAGCGCGCCGCTGATCGAGGCGACAGGTCTATCCAAGACCTTCACCAGCCGCGGCGTCTTCAAGCGCGGACGCGCGGTGCAGGCGGTCCGCCAGGTCGACGTGGCGCTTGCCGGCGGCGAGGCGGTCGGCGTCGTCGGCGAGTCCGGATCGGGCAAGTCGACGCTCGGCCGCCTGATGCTGGGGCTGCTGCCGGCGACCGAAGGCACGGTGCGCTTCGACGGGCGGACGCTCGACAAAATTCCGCGCGCCGAGTGGCGGACGCTTCGCCGGCGGATGCAGATCGTCTTCCAGGATCCGTACGGCAGTCTCGATCCGCGCCGGCGGGTCGGCGCGCAGATCGCCGACGGGCTCGCGATCCACGGCCTGGTGCCGGCGGGCGAGCAGGGCCGCCGCGTCGGCGAGCTCCTGACCATGGTCGGGCTCGACCCGCTGCAGGCCAAGCGCTTCCCGCACGAGTTCTCCGGCGGCCAGCGTCAGCGCGTCGGCATTGCCCGCGCGCTCGCGACCAGCCCCGACTTCCTGGTCGCTGACGAGCCCGTGAGCTCGCTCGACGTCTCGATCCAGGCGCAGATCCTCCAGCTCCTGGGCGAGCTTCGACGCGATCTGAAACTGGCGCTGCTGTTCATCAGCCACGACTTGCCGGTCGTCCGCCATCTCTGCGACCGGGTCGTGGTGATGTATCTCGGCCGCGTCATGGAGGAGGGGCCGGCCGAGCGCGTCTTCGCCGAGCCGGCACATCCCTACACCCGCGCCTTGATCTCGGCGACGCCGAGGCTCGATCCGGGCAAGCGGACCAAGCGGATCCTGCTTCCCGGCGATCCGCCGAGCCCGTCGGATCCGCCGTCGGGCTGCGTCTTCCGCACCCGCTGCGCACACGCGATCGAGGCCTGCGCCGGAGCGGTGCCGGCGTTGCGGGCGTTCGGCGAGGCGCGACGGGTTGCCTGCATCCGCGCCGAGGAAATCGCCTAGACTTCAAAGATACTTCTGGAAGGACGAACCATGGTCTGGAACACGACGCCCAAGGTCCATATGGGGCAGATCACCGGTGGGGAGGCGCGCGAGCTTTACGCCAAGAACCCGATCATCCTGCTGCCTATGGGCAGCCACGAGGACCAGGGTCCGCACGCGCCGATGGGCGACTACCTGCTCGCCGAGAAGATCGCCGAGATGATCGCGCTGCGGGCAACCCAGAACGGCACGCGGACCGTAGTGGCGCCGGTTCTGCCCTATGGCGGCGGCGACTGGTTCGGCTCGATGATCGGCGGCATCACCATCGAGCAGTCGACGCTGACCACCGTGATCTGGGACATGGTGAAGTCCCTTCATCGCAACGGCCTCACGCGGCTGATCGTCATCAATGGCCATGGCGGCAATGTCGGGCCGATCGCCGAGGTGGCGCGCGTCCTCTGGCGCGAGAAGAAGATCCTCTTCCCCAGCCTCTATCTCTGGCGTATCGGCTACGGCCTGTTGCCGGGCATCGTCGGACCCGAGAAGTCGAAGGCGGTCTCCGGCCACGGCGCCGATCCGCTGACCAGCATCGGCCTGCATCTCTTCCCCGAGATCATGCGCCCCGACCAGATGCCGAAGGGCGCGCCGGTCAAGAAGGACCCGCTGCTGGGATTGCAGTTCACCGCGCTCGGCGCCGCCAGCTTCGAGGGCCACGAGGTGGCGATGCCGAACGAATACGATCAGGTCTACAACCAGGGCGTCGGCAAGGGCGACCCGAACCTCTCCTCGAAGGAGACGGGCGCGGCACTCGCCGAGCAGCTGACCGATGTCTGCGCGCGCTTCGTCAAGCATTATGCCGATCGCGTTCCGGCCTAGAGGTTCACCCAAGACATGCGCGTCTTCACCGCCTCGCTCGCGACCGAGACCGATACCTTCTCGCCGATGGTGACGGGCGAGGCCGACTTCCGCACCTCGTTCTATGCCGGGCCCGGCGCTTTCGGCGACGAGCCGCGCCTTTTCGCCGGTCCCTTGATCGCCGCGCGCAAGCGCGGCCGCGCCGCCAACTGGGAGGTGATCGAGGGTACCTGCACTTTCGCCCAGCCTGCCGGCACCGTCACCCGCGCCGCCTACGAGCTGTTCCGCGACGAGATCCTGGATCAGCTCCGCTCGGCGATGCCGGTCGACATGGTGGTGCTCGGCCTGCACGGGGCGATGGTCGCCGACGGCTACGACGACTGCGAGGGCGATCTTCTGGCGCGGGTGCGCGCTATCGTCGGCCGCGATGTCCCGGTCGGCGCCGAGCTCGATCCGCATTGTCACCTGACCGAGACGATGACGAAAAGCGCCGATGCGCTGATCTGCTTCAAGGAGTCGCCGCACACCGACTACCTCGAGCGTGGCGAGGAGCTGGTCGACATCATCGCGGACTGCGCGCGAAAGAAGATCAAGCCGGCGACCTCGGTCTACGACTGCCGGATGATCCAGTTCATGCCGACGGTCGACGAGCCGATGCGAAGCTTCGTCGACAGGGTGAAAGCGCTCGAGGGCAAGGATGGCGTGCTCTCGATCTCGATCGTGCACGGCTACACGCTGGGCGACGTCGCCGATCTCGGCGTCAAGATCGTCGTCATCACCGACGATGCGAAAGAGAAGGGTGATCGCCTGGCCGAGCGGCTCGGGCGCGAGCTCTACGCGCTGAAGGACGCGCTGTTCCCCGAAAGCGCCCGCATGGACGACGCGCTCGACGAGGCGGAAAGGCTGCTGGCGGAACCGGGGAAGGGACCGGTCGTCATCGCCGACCGCGCCGACAATGCCGGTGGCGGCGCGCCGTCGGACTCAACCTACTTCATGGATCGTGTGATCGAGCGCGGCATCGAGGGCGTCGCGGTCGGCCCGGTCTGGGACCCGATCGCGGTCAGGCAGTGTCTCGCCGCGGGCGAGGGTGGCGTCTTCGCGCTCCGCTTCGCCGGCAAGATGGGGCCGACCTCGGGCCGGCCGATCGATGCGCGCGTCCGGGTGATCCGCTGCGTCCGCGGCGCCACCCAGACCTTCGCCGGCGCCCGCGACGAGCTCGGTGATGCCGCGTCCATCGAGCTTCTCGATCACAAGGGGCTGGCGGTCGTGCTGATCTCGACGCGGACCCAGGCGCTGGGGCTGGACCTGTTCTCGGGCCTCGGCATCGATCCGGCCGGCAAGCGGATCGTGATCGTGAAGTCGTTCACGCATTTCAACGCGGCCTTCCGGCCGATCGCGCGGGCGGTTCTCTATACCGGTGGACCGGGGCCGCTGACGTTGAACGTCCGCGACGTTCCCTACACGAAGATCGCGCGGCCGCTCTGGCCGCTGGTGGCCGATCCCTTCGCCGCCTAGGCGCCCTTCTGTCGAAGCAGGGTCTCGACCATCGCCGCGGCCGACGGCCCCGAGGTCTGGCCGGCGATTCCGCCGTCGGCGCCGGCGAGCTTCGCCGCCGCCTCGTCGGCGATGCCGTCGCCGAGGACCAGGAGGCAGACGGTCTTCGGCTTAAGGGCCTTGATCGCGGCGATCAGGTCGGTGCCCGGGATCTCCGGGGCCGACGGATAGGCGATGACCGCATCGAACGGCTTGGTGCTGGAACGGAAGCGGCGGAGCGCGTCGGCGCCGGAGCGGTGGCTCTCTACCTGCCAGCCGAGCTCGACGAAGCCCGTGGCGCGCGGGTCGGCGACGCCGTCGCCGACGCCGGCGATCAGCAGACGTCGCGCCGGCCCTTCCGGCGCAGCCGCCGCGGCGGGAGCCTGGGGGGCGCTTCCCGGCAAGGCGGGGAGCTGGCGGACGATCTGGGTCAGCTGCCTGGCGATGACCTCGCCGCGGAGGCCGGCGGCCAGCAACTCCTGGGCGTAGTCGAGGACGCCAGGCGGCAAACGGCCGGTTGCATTGGCGTCGCCGATGTCGCGGACGAGAAGCGAACTGAAGCCCAGGACTTGGCCGAGCACATTGTTCAGGTCATGCGTGCATTTCTTGAGCCGGTCGCGCACGTCTTCGTTCGGTTGATCGCTCAAGCGACCCCATCCTTTCCCGTTTGTTCCGGCGGTCAGGGTGACCCCGCCGCCAACGACAAGTCAACTCGCAAGCCGACCGAATTCGCGGGTGCGGCGAAGCCTGGATCAACATGTCCGCGCATGCGGACAAACACCCTGCTAGGATGCCGCCTTTCGCGCGTAGCGGACGTTTCATGCGCCGGGCCAGGATCCTTCTCGTCGACGACAACCGTGTGAACCGCAAGCTCCTTGCTGCCGTCCTGGAGGCCGATGGCCACCGCATCGACGAGGCGGGCAGCGGGCGCGAGGCTGTGGAAGGATGCCGGCTTTTGCCGTACGACCTCGTCCTGATGGACATCCAGATGGCGGATATGGACGGGCTCGCCGCGGCAACCAAGATTCGGGCGCTCGGCGGGCGCCAGGGGGATGTTCCGATCGTGGCGATCAGCGGCGACGTCGAGGGAGACATCGCCGAACGCTGCCTTGCCGCCGGCATGAACGGCCACCTGCCGAAGCCGGTTTCGCCGACCATGCTGGCGGAAGCCGTCGCCAGGTGGTCGCGCTCGCGCGTGCCGGCGCTGGCCGATCGCGCCTCCGAGCCGGTCGCCGCAACCTCGGAGCGCCTGGGCGGCCTTGCCGGCGGGCTCGCCGCCGAGACCCTGGCCCCGATCGTCGACGACTTCATCGCCGGCTCGACGCTCCGGATGGCGGATATCGAGCGCGCCGCCGCGGCCGGCGATCTCGTGCGGCTTCGCGGATATGCCCACGACTTGAGCGGCTCCGCGGCGAACCTCGGCTTCATGGACCTCAGCCGGATCGCGCGCTCGGTCGAGAGCGCCTGCATCGAGTCCGAGCGTGAGTCGGTGAAGCGGCTGGTGCCCGAGACCAAGGCTGAGCTTCAGCAGGTGCTGGTGACGCTCGCCGACCGGCGCCGCCAAGCCCAGGAGCTTTCGCGCTAGATGCCGAGCGGACTGATCCTGGTCGTCGAGGACGAGCCGACGCAGCGCCGGGCCTATGTCGAGGCGCTCAAGTCCCGCGGCTTCCTGGTAGTCGGGGCCTCGACGGGCGAGGAGGCCTCGCGGCTCTTCCCGCAGTACATGCCGCGGCTGGTGATCCTCGACGTCAATCTCCCGGGGATCGGCGGTACCGAGGTATGCAGACGCATCCGCCGCCAGCACGGCAAGTCGGTCACCATCATCTTCATCACCAGCAACGACCGCCTCGAGATCCTGCACGAGTGCATCGAGGCCGGTGGCGACGACTTCCTGATCAAGGGCGTGACGATCAACGGCGTGCTCGAGCGGGTGAGCTACTGGATGCACGCACCGGCCCGGACCCTGCAGCCGGGCCAGCGCGACAGCATCCTCAAGAACGTGCAGACGGCGATCCGGGTGGAAGCGCCCAAGACGCAGAATGCGGCGGCGCCGGAGAAGAGCTGGCGGACGCTCACGCCGGAGAGCGACGAGGTGGTCGAGACGCTGACTCACTTCATCAAGGCGGCGCGGGCCCAGGCGCCGAACGGCTTCGGACGGACCGTCGACCAGAAGCTCTACATCCTGGGATACATCGCCGGCGTCGTTAACTTCGTCGCCAATTCCAGCATGATGCTGAAGATCAGGTTCCTCGACTACCTGAAGGCGACCCTGTACTGGTCGGGCGTGCTAGATTCGGACGACGTCGATGACCTGGTCGACTCCTGGTACTCCTTTTACGGACAGGCGACCTTCGAAGCGGCCGGCAAGAGCGGCGAATCCGACTATCAGAGCTGGAAGACCGATCGGCATGCGCCGCGCAGCCTATCGGCGTATGCCGAGGCAGGTCCGGCAACGTAAGAGCGTCCCCTTTCGGCGGCGGCTCGAAAGCCGCCCACAACTCCGCGACGCTAAGACTTCGTTAACTATTTTGAGCCAATTTCTGGATGGCAGGTGCTGGGCGAAGTACCTAGAGTGCGCGCCGGAAAACCGTATTTTTCGTTTAGTTGTAACGAAACCATCTCAAGTGTGCGCGTCCACTACGAGCAGAAGGTCTCTGGAAAAGTCCGCTCCATGAAGGCAGCCGAGAATCGTCTTCCGGACCCTGTCGAAGCCGCATCATCGATCACCATCGGGAATTTTGGCGCCGCCGTGCGACAGATACGTCACGTGACTCTGATGCTGGCCGTGATGATCGCGCTTGCGATCATGAGCCAGTTCTTCCGCTCGTCGAACGGCGTCATCGCACCGGAGCTGATGAGCGAGCTCGGCATCGATGCCGGCGACATCGGATGGTCGTCTGGTTCCTTCTTCGTCATCTTCGCCCTTCTGCAGATTCCGATCGGCGTGCTCTTCGACCGCTACGGCGTGCGCCTCGTGGTCTCTTCCATGCTGGTCTTCGCCGTGATCGGCTCGCTCCTCTTCGCGGTCGCCGAGTCGATCGGCCCCCTCGTCGCTGGCCGCTTCCTGATTGGCCTCGGCTTCGCCGGCGGCATGACCGGCTCGCTGGTCGTGCTGTCGCGCTGGAACGAGCCGTCCAAGTTCACCCGCGCGATGACGCTGCTGTTCGCGATGGCGAATGTCGGCAGCCTGCTTGCGACACTGCCGCTTGCCGCCGCGAACGAGTGGGTCGGCTGGCGCACGACCTTCGTCGTGCTCGGCATCGCTACCGGCCTGATCGGCGTGATCTTCGCCATGCTCGTCCGCGACTACCCGGAAGGTGCTACGCGCCCGGCGCAGCCGCTGACGCTGGCAGCCGCGATCGGCGGCATGAGGGAGGTGTTCCGCACGCCGGGCCTTCTTCATGTGATGCCGATGATCGGCATCGGCTACTCGTCGATCGTGACCATCGTCGGCCTCTGGGGTGGACCCTACCTGCACGACGTCTACGGCATCGACGGCGTCGCCCGCGGCAACCTCCTCTCGGTGATGGCGGTCGCGATGATCCTCGGCACGCTCGCCTACGGACCGATCCAGCAGCGGGCCGGCGGCTTCCGTCCCGTGGTCGTCCTCGGCGGCATCGCCTCGGCGGCGCTGATGGTCATCCTGGCGGCGGTCTCGACCGCCCCGATCTGGTTCACGGTGCCACTCCTGATCGCGATCTGCTTCGTCGGTGCCTATAGCGTCGTCCTGATGGCCCATGGCGTGGCGCTGGTGCCTCCGGCCCTGGCAGGGCGCGGCACGACGACGCTCAATTTCGTGCTGATGGGCGGCACCGCGATCCTGCAGATCGGTTCTGGCGAGGTGATCCGCCTGGTCCAGGGCTGGGCCGGTAGCGCGGCTCCGGGATATGCGGCATTCTTTCTACTTCTGGGCGTTTTGACGCTGCTTGCCGCGGCTATCTATCATCGGGCGCCCGAGCCGCCCGCGAAGGGCGACAAATAGGCCGCGAAGGGGTCTTGTCGGGGGAAAGAGTCGTCGGAAACGGCACTATCATCCCAATAATGAAACGGAGAAGTTCGATGTCACTCATCCGCAAGGCAATCGGCGCATTCGCCTGGGCCGCCTCGATCGTGGTCCTCGCCGCCGTTCCGGCTCTCGCCCAGCCGCTGGCGAAGCCGGCCGAGCGTCCGCTGCTCGAGGTGACCGGCAAGATCAAGGTCACCAACGACGGCGACAAGGCCGCTTTCGACCTGGCGCTGCTCGAGAGCGTCGGCAAGGCCAAGACCAAGACCTCGACCGCCTGGACCGAAGGTACGCCCGAGTTCGAGGGCGTGAACCTGAAGGCGCTGCTCGAGCGCCTGGGCGCCTCCGGCGACACCGTCACCGCGGTCGCGCTCAACGACTACAAGGTCGAGATCCCGATGGCTGACTTCCAGCGCTATCCGGTGATCCTGGCTTACCGGATGAACGGCGAGCTCCTGAAGGTGCGCGAGAAGGGGCCGCTGTGGATCATCTACCCGCAGGACGACTTCCCGGCGCTGAAGAACAAGGAGACCCAGGCGAAGTGGGTCTGGCAGGTCAAGGAACTGCGGGTTCGATAGAAGCGCTGCCCCGCATTCGACGGCGCACGAAAGCCTGAATGTCTACGGCGACGACCACTGCTCCGGTCGGCGGCATGGAAGAGGTCAGATGGCCTCTGATCCGCTATGGCGCGCTGGTCGTCGCGTTCTGCGCGTTCCTCATCGGCGTCTTCTTCATCTTCCAGGGCCTCATCCAGCAGCGGGCGCTGATCGAGAAGGAGAGCCGGATCGCCATCTGGTTCGTCGCGCAGGCGGAGATCGAGTTTCTCCGCCTGAGCGAGTCTCTCAAGACCTTTACGATCGCTCCGACCAAATCGAACGCCGACGAGGCCAAGGAGCGCTTCGAGATCTTCTGGAGCCGGCTGACGCCGCTGCTCAGCGGGCCGCAGAACGCAGGCCTCCGCGAGATCGAGGGCGTAGTCCCGTCGGTCCGCTCGATGATCCGCTCGCTCGAGGAGATCGAGCCGGAACTCAACCGGATGCCGAACATCGCGCCCGAGGCTCTGGCCAAGGTCGACGATAAGCTCGACGAGTTCCGCGGTCCCTTGCAGGACCTCGTGCGCTACGCGCTGCTGTACGAATCCAACGAGGTGAGCGGCGCCCGCAACCGCCACAGCGAGCTCTACCTCCAGCTTCTCGGCCTCTTCGTCCTGACGCTGGCGGGCGGCCTCGCGGTCTTCGTCATGCTGTTCATCCAGACGGTGAGGACCCATCGCGCGGTCGTCGCCGCGGCGACCTCGGCCGAGGCCGCGATCCAGGCGCGCAACGAGCTCGAGCTGGCGATCAACAGCATTTCCGAAGGCTTCATCATCTACAATCCGGATGACACGGTGGCGCTGTTCAACAAGCGCTATGTCGAGCTGCATCCGCTCCAGGCCGAAGTCTTCGCCGTCGGCGTCCATTTCCGCGAGCTGCTGCTGGCCTCGGTCCGCAACGGCGGCATCTCGATCCCGCCGGACCAGGTCGAATCCTGGATCCAGTCCTGTCTCCGCCAGCGCCGCGAGGCCGACTCCACCTTCGAAAGCGAGCTCGCCTTCGGCAAGTGGCTGAAGATCAGCGAGCGCCGAACCAGCGACGGGCGCATCGTCGGCGTCCACACCGACATCACCGAGCTCAAAGAGCGTGAGCATCTGATCAATCAGAAGTCGGCGCTGCTGCAGACGACGCTCGACAACATGAAGCAGGGCATCGTCGTGTTCGATGCCGACTTCTCGCTGGTGCTGTTCAACGACCGCTACATCGAGGTCAACAAGTACCCGGACGGCTTCGTCTATCCTCGCCGGAAGTACCAGGATCTGGCCCGCTTCTCGGCACTCCGCGGCGACTTCGGCCCGGGCGAGGCCGATGCGCTGGTGGCCTCCCAGGTCGGTGCGATCTCGCAGCTGCTCCGCGACAAGAAGGGCAGCTTCCGCCAGCAGCGGCGCCTGCCGGACGGCCGCATCGTCGAGACGCTGGTGACGGCGCTTCCGACCGGCGGCTTCGTCAAGACCTACGAGGATATCACCGAGCGCGTGCGCTCCGAGGCCGAGCGGGCCCAGCTGACGGAGAAGTACCACGCCGCGCAGAAGACGCAGGCCCTCGGCACGCTCGCCGGCGGCATTGCGCATGACTTCAACAACATCATCGGCAGCATCCTCGGCAACTGCTCGCTCCTGATGATCGATACGCCGAAGGAGGATCCGGGCTACGAGCGGCTGCGCCAGATCATCGAGTCAGGCACCCGCGCCCGCGACCTCGTGCGCCAGATCCTGACTTACAGCCGCAATGCGGAATCCGAGCGGAAGCCGCTGGAACTGGGCTCGGTGGTCAAGGACAGCCTGACCATCGTCAACCCGCTGATGCCGTCCAACGTCTCGCTCCAGGTCGAGCAGATGGACGAGTGCCTGGTCTCGGGCGACGCCACCCAGATCCATCAGGTCCTGCTCAACCTCTGCCTCAACGCGGCACAAGCGATCGGCCCCAGAGAAGGCGCGATCAAGGTCTCGGTCAAGTCGGTCCAGGTGCGCGGCACCGAAGGCCGCGATGTCGGCGGCGATCCCTGGCCGAAGGCGCCGGTTCGCGGCCAGTCGGGCTCGCTGACCGATGGGCGCTACGCCCGCATCAGCGTTCGCGACACCGGTGGCGGCATCGACGAAGAGACGATGCCGCGCATCTTCGAGCCTTTCTTCACGACCAAGGAGGTCGGCGAAGGCACCGGCCTCGGCCTCGCCGCGGTCCAGGGCATCGTCCGCAACCACGAGGGCGTCGTCACGATAGAGAGCGTGCCGGGGGTTGGTACGTCGTTCTCGACCTACCTGCCGACGATCGACGGGCAGGCGCTGCCGTCGAAGGAGCAGAGGCCGAGCACGCTGTCGGTCGCCGGCAAGGAGCGGATCCTGCTGGTCGACGACGACCGGGCCCTGCTGGCGGTCACCAAGGACATCCTGATGCGCCTTGGCTATTCGGTCGACGCGTTCGCCGAGCCGCTGCTGGCACTGGCAGCCTTCCGCGAGAAGCCGAATGGCTGGGATCTCGTCATCACCGACCGCGCGATGCCGAGGGTGCCCGGAGAGCAGCTGGCCAAGGAGATGAAGGGCATCCGCCCGAACCTCCCGATCCTTATGCTGAGCGGTTTCATCTCGGCCGAGGAAGACGTCTCGCTCCGCAAGAGCGGCATCAACTCGGTGATCTCGAAGCCGGTGCTCCCGGAAGAGATCGGCGCCGCGGTTCGCGCCGTGATCGCCCAGGGCAAGGTCGCCGCCTTCTGAGCCGGACGGCCTCGCGGCCGGCGTTCCTCTGCCCGCTCGTTTGACTTGCGCCGCGCACCGCGGATGACGACGCTCGTGGCCGGGACATCCGGGGGAGGCGGGCATGAGCGCGAGGAAGTCGAAGGCGGGCAGCGCGCCCAAGGTCAGGATCACCTCGATCCGGTCCGCGCCGCTGTTCGGGGAGAGCCCCAAGGGAGGCTGGTCGGCCGAGATCGAGCCCGAGGACTCGATCCATGCGCTGATCGCGGTCCACACCGATGCCGGCATCACCGGCTTCGGCAGCGTCTTCACCGATGCCCGCCTGGTCGCTGCCGCGCTCAAGGTGTTGGAACCGCTCTATGCCGGCGAGGATGCGCTGCAGCCCGAGCGCGTGTCCGAGAAGCTGCACCAGAACACCTTCTGGATGGGCCGAGGCGGGTCGCTGACCCACACGATCAGCGGCATCGACATCGCGCTCTGGGACATCCTCGGCAAGGTGACGGGGCTCTCGGTCAGCCGTCTGCTCGGCGGTCGCCATCGCGAGCGCGTGCAGCCCTACTGCTCGCTGCTGATGGAAGAGCCGAAGAAGATGAAGGACGTCGTCGCCTCGTATAAGGCGAAAGGCTTCACCGCGTTCAAGATCGGCTGGGGTCCGTTCGGCCGGGCGCTCGACCACAAGCTCGACGAGGCGATCGTGAAGGCGGCGCGGGAGGGGGCGGGACCGAAGTCGAAGCTGTTCGTCGACGCCGGCGCCAGCGACGCGTACTGGCCGCATGGTCTCAAGTGGGCGATGCGCACCGCCGAGATGCTGAAGGACTTCGAGGTCGGCTGGTTCGAGGAGGCGCTGCGGCCGGACGCGATCGACGACTTCTGCGAGCTCCGCCGCAAGAGCCCGGTGCCGATCGCCGGCGGCGAGGTGCTGACCCGCCGCCAGGCCTTCATCCCGTGGCTGACGCGCGGCGCCTTCGACATCGTGCAGCCGGACGTGACCAAGGTCGGCGGCATCTCCGAGCAGCGGCGTATCGCCTGGATGGCCTACGACTTCGGCGTGAAATACATCGGTCACGGCTGGAACACCGCGCTCGGCGTTGCCGCCGACCTGCAGATGGCGACGGCCTTCCCCGAGACCGACCTGGTCGAGTTCATCGGCGGCAGCCCCTATGTCGACGGCATCACGGTCGAGCCGTTCAAGCTGGACAAGGAAGGCTGGCTCCAGATCCCGGACAGCCCCGGCCTCGGCATCGAGATCGATCCGAGGAAGCTCGCCCGCTACACCGAGAATCCGAAGTCGCTGTTCGCCTGAGCCGGGGACTTGATAAAGTCGGGGACCTCCTGTCCCCGAATATCGAGATCACATGACGACGCATCATCCGGTCGAGCTGAAGGCCCCAGACATCTCCCGCTTCGCCCGCGGAACCAACGGCGTGCCCTACGTCCACACCTTCGATTCCGGCAAGCCCGGTCCGCATGTGATGGTCAACGCCTTGACCCACGGCAACGAGATCTGCGGCGCGATCGCGCTCGAGACGATCTTCTCGTTGGGACTCAAGCCGAAGCAGGGCAAGCTGTCACTGGTCTTCGTCAACGTCGGGGCTTTCAAACGCTTCGACCCGGCGAAGCCGAATGGCTCACGTTATGTCGACGAGGACTTCAACCGGGTCTGGGTCGAGAGCCGCCTCGATGGCCCGGAGAAATCGGCCGAGCTGACCCGCGCCCGCGAGCTGCGCCCCGTTTTCGACCAGGCCGACTACCTGCTCGACATTCACTCGATGGGTACGCCGTCAGCGCCGCTGATGATCGTGCACGGCCTCGACAAGGAGCGGAGGCTCGCCCGCCAGGTCGCCGTTCCGCCCTGGATCGTCGCCGGCCAGGGCCACATCCAGGGCAAGCGCCTGATCGAGTACACGCCGTTCAACGACCGCTCCAACGCGAAGACCGCGATCCTGGTCGAATGCGGCCAGCACTGGGAAGCCAACGCCGCCAAGGTCGCGCTCGACACCACGCTCCGCTTCCTCGCCGCCACCGGCGCGATCGACGAGGCTACGATGATGGCGCACGTGCACGTCAAGTCGCCGAAGCCGCAGACGATGGTCGACGTCTCCGGCGGCTATACCGCCAAGACCGATCGCTTCAAGTTCGTGAAGGACTTCACGGGTCTCGAGCATTTCGCCAAGGCCGGGTCGCCGATCGCCCAGGATGGCGACGAGACCGTCACCACGCCGCACGACGACTGCTACCTGGTGATGCCGAACCACGGGGCGAAGAAGGGCGACCGCGCGCTCCGCTTCGCGAAGCCCAGCGACTGAGCCTCATATGCGTCTGCTGATCAATCCGGCCGCGCGGCCGACCGGGGCGCTGGCCGCGGCTGCGCCCTATCTTTCGGCCGCTCGCCTAGCCGTGGCCAAGGCCGAGATCTCTCGGTGGGACGGATACCGGCCGACGCCGCTTGCCGATCTTCCCGGCCTCGCCCGCGGCCTCGGCATCGGCACGCTCCGCATCAAGGATGAAGGTCAGCGTTTCCACCTCAAGTCGTTCAAGGCGATGGGCGGGCCTTATGCGATCGCCCGGATCGCGGCCCGGGACGGGGCGAAGGATCGCGTCTTCACCTCTGCGACCGACGGCAACCACGGCCGCGCCGTCGCCTGGGGTGCCTCCCGGCTCGGCTGCCGCGCGGTGATCTACGTGCCCTCGGGCGTCAGCGAGGGCCGCATCCAGGCGATCGCCGATTTCGGCGCCGAGATCGTCCGCACCGAGGGCACCTACGACGAGGCGGTGGCCGAGTGCGCCCGCAACGCAGCCGCGCGCGGCTGGACCGTGATCGCCGACACCAGCGAGAACGCCCATGACGAGGTTCCGAACCTGATCATGGAGGGCTACCTCGTCGTGATCGACGAGGCGGCCGGGCAGATGATTGAGCCGCCGACCCACATCTTCGCCCAGGCGGGGGTGGGCGGCCTCGCCTGCGCGGTCGCGGCGCATGCCGAGGCGCGCTGGGGCGCCGCCAGGCCGCGCCTCGTCGTCGTCGAGCCCGAGAAGGCGGCCTGCCTCATGCTTGCCGCCGAGCAGGGGCACATCGCGCAATTCCCCGGCGACCTCGAGACGGTGATGGGAGGCCTCTCCTGCGGCCTCGCCTCGGCGCCGGCCTGGGCCGTTCTCCGCACCGCCGCGGATGCGTTCCTGTCGATCCCGGATGGCGGCGTACCGGATACGATGCGCCTTTTGGCAGACGGCGCCGACGGCGACACGCCGATGGTTGCCGGTGAGTCCGGCGTCGCCGGGCTGGCGGGCCTGATCGCGGCGATGGCCTCGGAGGATGTGCGCTTGCGCCTCGGCCTCGACGGATCGAGCCGGGTCCTGCTGTTCTCGACCGAGGGTGACACCGATCCTGCGCTCTATGCGAAGATCGTCGGGCGCAGCGCCGATTCCGTGCGCGGCCAGCTCTTCCGGCCGTAACCTTCCTGCGTCATGCTCGGCTTCCCGACGTTCCCCTGCTACCGTTCCCCGGACCTCCCATGACCCGTGTCTCGACCGACGAGCTGATCGCTCTCGACGGCCTCACCGCGCCCGCGTTCCTGCCCGACGGCTCGGCGCTTCTCTGCCTCGGCCCGGGCGACGGCGTGGCGCAGGCCTGGGTCGTGCCGCTCGACGGCACGGCGCCGAGGCGGCTCTCCTTCGTGCCGGGCGAGCGCTGCATGTCGGTGCGTGCGTCGCCGGACGGAAAGCAGGCGATCCTCTCCGTCGATGCCGGCGGCGACGAGCATTCGCAGCTCTGGCTGGTGCCCATATCGGGCGGCGAGGCGAAGCGGCTGGTGAACGCGCCGGAGACGATCCATACCTTCGGCACCTGGATCCCGGACGGGTCCGCGATCGTGTATGCCGCCAATGGCCGCGACAAGGCGCGCTACGACCTCCACCGGATGACCCTGGCCAACGGCAAGGTCGAGACGCTGGCGGAGAAGGGCGAGACCTTCCAGACCTCCGGCGTCCAGCCCGGCGGCAGCCTGATCGTGCTGACCGAGGATCATTCGACCTTCAACATCGGCATCAGTCTGTTCGACCTCAAGTCCGGTGAGCGCCGCTCGATCAAGCTCGCGTCGCGCACCGTGAAGGCCAGCGGCTTCCGCTGGAACAAGGACGGCAGCGCGATCTATTTCCTCGCCGACGGCGAACGCGACTTCCTCGGCATCGGCCGCTACACGCTCGCCGGCGGCGAGGTCGATTGGCTCTACACGCCGGAGGCCGACATCGACGGCTTTGCGCTGGCTGGCGATGGCCGGCTCGCCGCCAACGTGAACCGCGACGGCTACAGCCGGCTCGTGCTGCTGTCGCCCGAGGGCAGGCCGCTGCCGCTCTCGGTCGAGCCGGGCGGCGTCGTCTCGGAGATGTCCTGGTCTCCGGACGGCAAGCGTCTTGCCTTCGCCTTCTCGACGCCGACCGCCGGCAGCCGGATCCGCCTCGTCGACGTCGCGTCCGGCACGGTGACCGCACCGATCGCGGGCGAGACCGCCGGGCGCCTGGTCGGCACGTTGGCCGAGCCCGAGCTGGTGAAGTTCGAGAGCTTCGATGGCGTGCCGCTGTCGGGCTTCCTGTTCCGCCCGCGGGGAACGGCGCCGGTGCGTGGCTGGCCCGTCGTCATGTTCGTCCATGGCGGACCGGAAGGGCAGACCAAGGCCAACTGGCGCTTCGACCTGCAGGTGCTGGTCGAGGCCGGCTACGTCGTTTTCGCGCCCAACGTCCGCGGCAGCACCGGCTACGGCCGGCGCTACGCCGGCCTGGACGACCGCGAGCGGCGCATGGACAGCGTCCGCGACCTCGGCGTCTGCGGCGAATGGCTGAAGCGCCAGCCGGGGTTCGATCCGAAGCGCATGGCGATCTGGGGCGAGAGCTATGGCGGCTTCATGGTGCTGTCGGCGCTCGCCGAGCAGCCGGAGCTCTGGCAGGCCGGGGTCGACATCTTCGGCGTGGTCAACTTCGACACGCTGCTGCGCGACACCGGCCCGTGGCGCCGCGGCCATCGCGCGACCGAGTATGGCGATCCCAAGGCTGATCCCGATCTGATGCGCTGGCTCTCGCCGATCAGCCGCGCCGACCGCATCAAGGCGCCGCTGTTCGTCAGCCACGGCGACCGCGACCCGCGCGTGCCGAAGAGCGAGTCCGACCAGATCGTGACCTTTCTCAAGAGCCGAGGAAAGCCGGTCGAGTACCAGGAGATCGAGTACGAGGGCCACGGCTACTGGCGCCCCGACAACCGCAGGCGCGCCTATGACGGCGTGCGCGAGTTCCTCGACCGCCAGCTTGCGAAGAACGACTAGGCTGATTTCCGCCCGGCCTGTTCCTTGAGGAACGGAAGCAGCGCCGCCGCGGTCTCCTCCGGCGCCTCGACCGGGATCGAGTGGCCGACGCCCTCGAGCTCGACCAGCTTGCCGCGGGCACCCAGCTCCTCGACCAGCATGCGGCCGTTGGCGGGCGGGGCGGCGACGTCGGCAAGGCCCTGGATGATCAGCACCGGCGCTGAGCCGGCGGTCCACCACTCGGGCATCGGGGTCGCGTTCGCGGCGGCGAGGCAGGTCTTCATCACCGTCTCGTTCCAGCCGTCGATCCAGGGCGTCGGGTCGCGCCCAGGCCCGAAGGAGGCGATGCGGAGCGCTGCGGCCCGCTGCTCGCGGGTGGCGCCCTTGTCTTTGCCGGCATCGATCGCCTTCTGGATCTCCGGCGTCGGCCCGACCTTGCCGCTGGCGCCGAGGCAGACGACCGCGATGGCTCGATCGGGGTGATATGCCGCGACCGCGCGGGCGACGCGGTTGCCGAAGGCGTGGCCGACCAGGATGGCCTTTGTCCCTCCGGCGGCATCGATCGCCGCCACGACGTCCTTGGCGAGGTCGCGCAGCGTCAACCCTTCCATCTTGCCCACGCTCTCGCCGATGCCGCGCGTTTCCGGCAGGAGCACGCGGAAGCCCGTCTGTGCGACCGTGCGGGCCAGGGGCACCACGTCGTCCGGCGCGCGGCCGAGGCCCGGCATCATCACCACCAGCGGCCCGGACCCGAGCGCGAACGCCCTGATCCGCGCCTCGCCGTTCGAGGCGCGGACAACCTGGAAGTCTTTCATGGGATGGTCAGCTCTTGTCGATGTTCCAGAACACCGGGATGCTGGTCTTCAGCACGCCGGTAACGTTCTTTCGCCAGGCGAAGGGCTGGCTGTACTGGCCGAGCGGGACCAGAGGGACGACCTCCCAGAGCCGCGCGTTCAGCTTGTCCAGGATCGCCTTGCGCCTGGCCTCGTCGCGCTCGCGCACGAACTCGTCGCGCAGTTTCTCCGCGGCTTCGTCGCAGGGCCAGCCGACCCAGTTCTTGCCGTCGCAGGTGAGGCTGGTGACGACGCTGGTGAGCGGGCTCGCCATTGGCGCGGCGCCGGTCGTGGTATGGAAGATATGCCAGCCGCCCTGGTCCGGCGGGTCCTTCTTGGCGCGGCGCGTGGTGACGCTGCCCCAATCCATCGCCTGCAGGTCGACGTTGAAGCCGATCTGCTTCATGCGCTCGACCGTGACCTGCGTCAGCGCATGGTAGATCGGCTGGTCTGTGCCGCTCATGACGATGATCTTCTCGCCCTTGTAGCCGGACTCGGCGAGAAGCTGCCTGGCGCGCTCGATGTTGGGCCTGCGATAGGCTTCCGACCCGGCTTCGGAGCCGTTGGGGCCGCCGCAGATCCAGAACGAGTAGCACTCGCGCCAGAACTTGGGATCGCCATAAGCGGCGGTTCCGTGCTCTTTCTGGTCGACCATCAGCGCCAGCGCCTGGCGCGCCTTCACGTTGTTGAAGGGCGGGTGCAGCGCGTTCGGCCGGATAACGCCGAAGAATCCCAGCGGGAAGATCTCGCCGACGATGACGTCCTGCTGCTTGGTAAGAATCGGGATCAGGTCCAGCGAGGGCGAGTCGAGCATGTCGACCTCGCCGCGGCCCAGCGCGCTGACTTGCGTCGCGGGATCCGGGATGATCACGTATTGCAGCCGGTCGATCTTCGCGACCTTGCCGCCGGCGTTGCCCGAGACAGGTTCGGACCGGGGCGCGTAGTCCTTGTTCTTGTCGTAGACGACCTTGGCGCCGGGAACCCACTCGGCCTTGTTGAAGATGAAGGGGCCGGAGCCGATGGTCTCGGTCACCTGCGTCGCCGGGTCGATGATCGCTTCCTTCTCGCGCATGATGCCGGTGGTGTTGTGCACGCCGGCCAGCGAGAACTCGACCCAGGGATAGGGCTCCTTCAGCGTCAGCGTGAAGGTGCGCTCGTTGACGGCCTCCAGCGAGGCCGTCACCGCGGCGACCTTCTGCGCCAGCGTATCGGTGGCGAAGGTGCGCTTGATCGACGGGATCACGTCCTTGGTCGTGACCGGCGTGCCGTCGTGGAACCTGAGCCCCGGGCGGAGCGTGAGGGTGTATTTCAGGCCGTCGGGGGAGACCGTGTAGGTCTCGACCATCTGCGGCTTCGCCGCCATCGCGTCGTCCCACCCGAACAGCTGATCGTAGATCAGCGCCGAATGCATCTTGGTGATCATCGCCGTGGTCTGGAACGGGTCCAGGACCTTGAGGTCGGCGTTGGGCACGACGCGAAGCACCTTCTGCGCCGAAGCCGGCGGCGCCAAGGCGAGGGTTCCGAGGATCAGGCCGAAGGCAAGGCGGGACGCGAGCTGGGAACGCATGATGCAACCTCCCTGGCAGCACACCTTTCCGAAAGGAAAGCACTTTGGCCGTGCCGTGCAAAGGGGGCATGACGTGCCGTTCATGTCCGAGGGGCGTATAGTGATGGCCGGAGGTTGCGATGCCGATCGAGACGGTTGCGGTCGTGGCGCCGGGCGACATGGGCCATGCTGTCGCCGACGTTCTGAGGCGGGGCGGGCTTCGCGTCGTGACGACGCTGGCCGGCCGCGGCCCCGACAGCGTCGCCCGTGCCAACAGGGCCGGCATGGTGGCCTTGTCCAACCTGCAGGCGGTCGTCCATCAGGCCGACGCCTTCCTGTCGATCCTGCCGCCGATGCTCGCGCTCGACCTCGCCGGCGAGGTCGCTTCATGCCTCAATGCCGTGCGGAAACCGATGCTCTATGTCGATTGCAATGCTGTCTCGCCGGAGACCGTGAAGGCGATCGGGGCGGTGATCGAGGAAGCCGGCGGTCGCTTCGTCGATGCCGGTATCATCGGCCTGCCGCCGAAGCCGGGCGGCGCGCAGCCGCGCTTCTATGCGTCAGGCACCGACGCATCCGCCTTCGCCGAGCTTGGCGCGCACGGTCTCGACATCCGCGTCGTCGGCGCGGAGATCGGCCAGGCTTCTGCGCTCAAGATGTGTTTCGCCGCGATGAGCAAGGGCGTGACCGCGCTCGCGACCGAGGCGCTGATCGCCGCACGCCTGCTCGGCGTCGCCGATCCGCTGCGTGGCGAGCTCTCGTCGACCCTTCCGGCGCTGCTCGACTACGCCAGCCGTGCGATCCCCTCGATGCCGCCCAAGGCCTATCGCTGGACCGGGGAGATGGAGGAGATCGCCCATACCTTCGCCGCGGTGGGCTTGCCGCCCGGCATGCTGCAGGGCGCCGCCGACGTCTATCGTTTCGTCGGCCAGTCGCCGCTCGGTGCCGAGCGCACCGAGGACCGTACCCAGGGGAAGACGATGGAGGACGCCGTCGCCGGCCTCGCCCGGGCGCTGGGAAAGCGCTAGGCCCTCGCCAGGCCCGCCAGCGCCTGGCGCAGCACGTCGTTCGAGCGGCTGGTCACCATGATCTTCCACTCGAAGATCGAGGGATAGAACGCCTCGCGGACCCTGGCCTTGATCTCCTTGCCCTGCGCGGACTTGGGATCGCCCCAGGCGTAGAGCCAGTTGTCGGCGCGGAGCGAGCCCAGCACCTCGCGCACCGGGTGGGTCCCGTACTCGATGCCGCCCACCGTGCAGCGCGTGCCCGGCAGCGTCTTCACCAGCGAGCGTGACAGCGTGCCCTTCACGCCGCCGGGAATGTGCTTGGATTTGTCCTTCTTGGCTTCCTCGATCTGCTCGAGGGTCGGCGTCACGTGGTCGAACCACTTCCGCGCCATGCCTTCTCCCTCGCTGCCGCCGTAATAGAGGTCACCGAAGCCGAGCGGACCCAGACCCGTGTGATAGTCGACGAGGCAGAGGTCGGTGGCACCCTTCATCCACTCCTGGGTGATGCTCTCGAAGGTGCGGCGCGACCAGGTCGGCTTCGAGCCGCCGTAGAACGTGCCCTTGGCGTTGACGTATTGCCCCGAGTGGATCGCCTTCGGCACGAAGTCGGTGTTGTTCGGCATGTTGTAGAAGGCCGAGATCGCGGCGTCCGCCTTGGCGATCGACTCCGGCGTCCACACCTTCGGATTGGCGTGATCCTGCAGCTTCTCGTAGTCCTTGTTCTCCGGCAGCGGCTCGGAGAAGTCGACGAAGTTGCGGTTGAGGTCGACATTGTCCTCGGTCACGCGGCGGCCATGGGCAAAGCCGTGCGGATTGATCGCGTGCACCAGCAGCACCGCGGTGTCGGGACTGCCGTCGCGGTGATAGTGGCGGTTCTCGAGGAACGAGATCTGGCAGCCTGAGCCGCAATAGCCTTCGATGCCGTGGGTCGAGGACGTCATGACCAGCAGCTTCTTCGCGTCCCTGGGCCCAAGCCAGGCGAGGTCGGTGGCGAGGTCGCCACCGTCCGGGCCCTTCAACGGATGCGGGTAGCTTTCGACCAGATGCGCGCCGGCGGACTCGGCCGCCTTCAGGAACTTCTCGCGGGCCTCGGAATAGGAAGAGGAGAAGAAACAAGCGACCGGCGGCATGGAGACTCCTCTTTACGGCGTGACGAGGTGGCAGGCGACCTGGTGGCCCCGGCCGACATCGACCAGGGGCGGCTCGATCTCGCGGCAGCTGGCGACCGCGACCGGGCAGCGAGTGTTGAATCGGCAGCCCTTGGGCGGCGACATCGGGCTCGGCACGTCGCCGGTCAGAACGACGCGCTGGCGGCGCTGGTCCGGATTGGTCATCGGGATCGCCGACAGCAGCGCCTTGGTGTAGGGGTGACGAGGGTTCTCGTAGAGCGCGTTCTTGTCGGTCATCTCGACGATCTTGCCGAGATACATGACCGCGACCCGGTCGGCGATGTGGCGGACGACCGCGAGGTTGTGGCTGATGAAGAGGTATGTCAGGCCCAGCTCGCGCTGCAGGTCGCGCATCAGGTTGATCACCTGGGCCTGGATCGAGACATCGAGGGCGGAGACCGGCTCGTCGCAGACGATGAACTTCGGATTGAGCGCGAGCGCGCGGGCGATGCCGATGCGCTGGCGCTGGCCGCCGGAGAACTCGTGCGGATAGCGGCGGGCATAGTCGGGCGCCATGCCGACCAGCTTGAGCAGCTCGGCGACCCGCGCCTTCCGCTCTGCCGTGGTGCCGATCCTGTGCACGATCAGCGGCTCGGAGATGATGCCTTCCACCGTCTTTCGCGGATTGAGCGAGGAGAACGGGTCCTGGAAGATGATCTGTACGTCGCGGCGCCGCGAGCGCAGCTCCTTGTCCGGGATCTTGGCGATGTCGTCGCCATTGAGCCGGATCGAGCCCGAGGTCGGGTCGAGCAGCCGGATCAGCAACCGTCCGGTCGTCGACTTGCCGCAGCCGGATTCGCCGACCAGGCCCAGAGTCTCGCCGCGAGCGACCGTGAAGCTGATGTCGTCGACCGCGCGGACCTGGCCGGTGACGCGCGAGCTGAGGAAGCCCTTCCTGACCGGGAAGTGCTTCACCAGGTTCTCGACCTCGACGAGGTTGTCGACACCGGTCATCGGTTGTCCACGTTCATGCGCGGGTCAAGCACGTCGCGGAGCCCGTCGCCGAGCAGGTTGAGGCCGAGCACGGTCATCGCGATCGCGATGCCCGGGAACAGCGTGATCCACGCCGCCTCGCGGATGTAGTCCTTGCCCTCGGCGATGATGTTGCCCCAGCTCGGCGTCGGCGGCGGCGGACCCACGCCGAGGAAGCTCAATACGGCCTCGGCGATCACCGCATAGGCGAAGACGAAGGTAAGCTGCACCATCAGCGGCGCCATGCTGTTGGGCAGGATGTGCTCGACCATGATGCGGAAGTTGCTGGCGCCGACCGCATGCGCCGCGTGCACGTAATCGGCCTCGCGCACGACCAGCACCGAGGCGCGGACGACGCGCGCTACGCGCGGGATGTAGACGGCCGACAGCGCCACCACGATGTTGACCGCCGACGGCCCGAGTGCTGCGGCCAGCGCGAGGGCCAGCAGGATCGTCGGGAACGCCATCAGCGCGTCCATGAAGCGCATCAGGATGTTGTCGAGCTTCCGGAAGTACCCGGCCAGCAGGCCGATGCTGGTGCCGACCAGTGCGGTCAGCGCCACGGTGGCGAAGCCGATCGAGATCGAGAGCCGGGCGCCGTAGACGACGCGGGTGAAGATGTCGCGGCCGAAATTGTCGGTGCCGAAGAAGTTGTCGAGGCCCGGCGCGCGGAAGCGGAAGCGGGCACGCACCTGCACCGGGTTGTGGGTGGCGATCCAGTCGGCGAAGACCGCCATGATCACCATCAGCATGAACAGCACCAACCCGGTCATGAACAGGCGATGCTCGAGCAGACGCCGGAGCGTGGTCTTGCGCTTGCGCAGCGGTGCCGCGACGTGAACCAGCCCGGGAGCCGTGGTCTCAGTCATAGCGGACGCGTGGATCGAGGAAGGCGTAGAGCACGTCGACCAGAAGATTGATGCCGACGAACATCGCCGCGGTCAGCAGCAGCCCGCCCTGGATCACCGGGTAGTCGCGGCTGAAGATCGAGGTCGCGAGCAGGCGGCCGAGACCGGGCAGCGAATAGACGGTCTCGATCACCACCGAGCCGGTGAGCAGCAGGCTGAAGATGATGCCGATCACGGTGATGACCGGGATCATCGCGTTCTTGAGCGCGTGCTTGCCGACCACCTTGAAGGTCGGCAGGCCCTTGGCGCGGGCGGTGCGGATGTAGTCCTGGCGCAGCACCTCGAGCATGGTGGACCGCGTGATGCGGGCGAGCAGTCCCATCTGCAGCAGTCCCAGCGAGAGCGCGGGCAGCAGCAGGCTCTTGAACCACGGCCAGACGCCTTGCGCGATGCTGACATAGCCGCCGGCCGGCATCAGGTCGAGGATCACCGAGAAGAAGATGATCAGCATCAGGCCGAGCCAGAAGTTCGGCAGCGAGACGCCGATCAGCGCCACCGTCATCACCGCCTGGTCGATCCAGGTGTTGGCGCGCAGCGCCGCGATGATGCCGCAGGGGATGCCGATCGCGAGGGTCAGCAGGAACGACATCAGCGCCAGCGTCAGCGTGATCGGGATCCGCTCGGCGATCGCGGTCGAGACGTTTCGCCCGAGCAGGATCGAGCGGCCGAGGTCGCCCTGGGTCAGGCCCCAGAGCCAGCGGCCGAGCTGGGTCAGGAACGGCTGGTCGAGGCCGAGCTGGACGCGGACCCGATCGATCTCGGCGGCGGTCGCCTGCGGGCCGGCCATGACGGTCGCCGGGTCGCCCGGGACCAGCTGCATGATGCAGAACGAGATCAGGGTGACGATCAGCAGGACCGGAAAGGCGGCGAGCACACGCTGGATGATGTAGCGGCCCATGAACCCCCGAAGGATACCGAAAGCAGAAGCCCCGCCCGGACGTCGCCGCCCGAGCGGGGCTCCATCATGTCAACCGACGACTACTCCAGCCAGACGTTCCAAAGGCGCGGAATCCGGAACGGGATGAAACCCTTCACGTTGGAACGGGCGGCCATGACCTTGGTCAGGTCGCCCATCTTAAGCATTTTCACATCCTCGTAGATGCGCTCCTGCAGCTTGGCGAAGGTCGCCTTTCGGGCGTCGAGCGTGGCGCCGGTCTGCATCTCCTCGTAGAGCTTGTCGAAGGTCGGGTCCTGGACCTGGCTCAGCGTATTCGGGCCGACCAGAAGCACGGTGGCGCCGAAGGGGCCGACCGCCGGGCCGGTGCCGAGGCCGGTGAAGGAGAGGTGCCAGCCGCTGTCGGGCTTGCGTTGGCGCGCCGCACCGGTCGGAAGGTCGACTGGATCGAGGCGGACCTTGAAGCCGATGGCCTTCATCTGCTCGACCATGACGACCGCCGCGTCGTACATGCTCTGGTAGGCCGGGAGCGTCATCAGGACGATCTCCTCGCCCTTGTAGCCGGCGGTCTTCAGCAGCTCCTGCGCCTTCTTGACGTCCTTGACGTTGTAGTACTGCTTGCCGGCGTCGGTGTAGTACGGGTTGCCGGGGTACTGGAATCCCGGCTGCAGGTCGAAAGCGCCGTCGGTCGCGACATCCATGATCTCGTCCATGTCGAGACCGATCTGCATCGCGCGCCGGATGTCCCTGTTGTTGAACGGCGGGTTGGTCTGGTTGACCCAGGCGCCGTGGATCCACCAGCGCTGCACCGGGTAGAGCGTCAGCGCCTTGTTGTCCTTGAGGCGCTTGGCGGCCTTGGTCGGGATGTCCTCGGTCAGATGGAACTGACCGGTTTCCATGCCAGCGACACGGGCGACCGGCTCCTTGACGTAGCGGAAGTCGAGCTCGTCGAGCCAGGCTACCTTGTGGCCGCCGAAGCCGTTGGTGCCCTTGTGACGAGTGTCCGGCACGTATCCGTCGAATCGCTTGAGCTTCACGTGGCTGTCGGCGACCCACTCGACGTACTGGAAGGGTCCGGTGCCGATCGGATCGGCCTTGCCGCCTTCGCGGTCCTTCTGCTCGGCCGGATAGATCACGACCGGGTTGCCGAACTGGCTGAACTCCTCGATCGCGACCGGCATTCTCTTCCGCATCTTGATCACGAAGGTATCGGCGTCCGGTGCCGACATCTCGGCGATCTGCTCGAAGAAGCCGCGCTGCACGCCGACGCGCGCGAAACGCTGGTAGGAGGCCAGCACGTCGGCCGACGTCATCGCCTTTCCGTTGTGAAACTTGATCCCCTTGCGGATCTTGAAGGTATAGGTGAGACCGTCGGTCGACTCGGCGAAGCTTTCGGCGAGCTCCATCATCGGCGCGTTGGTCTCGTCGCGCGTGACCAGCTGTTCGTAGACCTGCATCACCACGTTGCGGACGGCGATGTTGGTCGAAAAATGCATGTCGAGAGTCGGCGGCCCCGCCTCCTGGGCGATCACCGCGGTCCCGCCCTTCTTCTGGGCGAAGGCCGGCTCGGCCGCGAGGCCGACGGCGACGAGGGCCGCGATCGCGGTCGCGGTTCTGAAACACGCGGAAAGTCGACGGACGGTCATGTGGCACCTCCCCTGGATTCGGATGGGTTATCCTATACGAAATTTCCGGCGGCCCGCCATGCCAGCCCGTTTAGGGACGGCGCGGTCGCTGCCACACCTCAGGGTTGACCACCAGGTCCTCGCGCGGCCGCCCGCCGCCGGCGACGGCCAGGATGTTGTCGACCGAGATGGTCATCGCCGCATCGAAGGCCCGCTTGTTCCCGCCGGCCGCGTGCGGCGTGAAGATCGCGTTCTTCGCCTTGATCAGGGGCGATCCGACCGGCGGCTCCTTCTTGAAGACGTCGAGCCCGGCGCCGGCGATGCGTCCGGAATCGAGCGCCTCGGTCAGCGCCGGCTCGTCGACCATGCTGCCGCGGGCGGCGTTAATTAGAAATGCCGATGGCTTCATCAGGCCGAGCGTGCGGGCGTTGATCAGGTCGGCGGTCTCGGCATTGGCCGAGCAGTGGAGCGTCACGATGTCGGATTCGCGGAAGATCGTGTCCTTGTCGACCAACTCGAGCCCGTTCGCCTTGATGAAGGCATGGTCCGGCTTGATGTCGTCGACCAGGATCCGCATCTCGAAGGCCTTGGCGCGGCGGGCGACCGCCTTGCCGATGCGCCCGAGGCCGATGATGCCGATCGTCGACTTCCACAGGGAGTCGTGGGTCTGCGCCTGCCAGCCGCCGCCGGTGATCTGCGCCTGGTAGGCAAAGAGGCGCGTCATCAGCGCCCCCATCATCGAGAAGGCGAGATCCGCGACCGACTCGTGGTTGGAGCCGAAGGCCATCGCCAGCACGACACCGTGGCTGGTCGCGGCGTCGACGTCGACCGCGTCCCAGCCGACGCCGAGGCGGGCGATCACCTTCAGGTCCTTGGCTGCCTCGAACACCGGCTCGATGTACTTCTCCGCACCGGCCATCGTCCCGATGCAGCCATCGAGCGCCTTGGCCAGCTCGTCGGGGGTGAAGTTGCGGCCGTTAGGGTTGAACACGAGGTCGAGCCCGGCCGCCTTCAGGCGCTGAAGCTCGGGATGCGCCGAGTTGTTGAGGCGGTAGGGCGAGATCAGGATCTTGGGCTTGGACATGGGCTCTCTCAGGAAGCGGGGACGAAGGCGCGGAAGTCGGCCAGCGCCTTGGCCGAGCCGGCGCGGATCCAGCCGATGTCGGAGCCGGGCGTGACCAGCTGCGCCCCCCAGGCGATCGCCTGCTTCGCGAACTCCGCGTTCGGCGTCATGATCCCGGCGAGCACGCCATGCTTGCGGCAGGCCTTCATCGCCGTCTCGACCGCGTTGAGCAGCTTCGGATTCTCGTAGCTCTTCTGCGGGTGAAGGCCGAGGGTGATCGACATGTCACCGGGCCCGAAATAGATGCCGCCCAGGCCCGGCACGCTCAGGATCTCGTCGATGCGCTCGATCGCCTGGATCGTCTCGATCTGGATCATCGGCAGGATCGTGTCGTTGGCCTGCTCGAAATAGTCGGGGCCACCATAGAGCGTGCCGCGGATCGGCCCCCAGCTGCGCATGCCCTTGGGCGCGTAGTAGCAGGCATCGACGAAGGCCTGGCAATCGGCGCGGCTGTTCACCATCGGGCAGATCACCCCATAGGCGCCGGCATCCAGCACCTGCATGATCAGCGGCGGGTGGTTCCACGGCACGCGGACGATCGGGATCGCAGGCGTGGTCGAGATCGCCTGCAGGTTCGCGAGCATGCCCTTGTAGTCGAGCGGGGCGTGCTGCATGTCGACAATGATCGAATCGAAGCCCACTTGAGCGATCAGCTCGGCGAGGTAGGGGCTGTCGAGGTTGACGCTGCCGGCGAGCACGATGCCGCCCTTCTTCCAGATCGTCTTGACGCGGTTCTCGCGCATTCTTCTCTCCTCAGAGTCCTGCGACTTGTCCGATGCGGGTACGGGCGACGCCGACGGACTCGGCCGCGGCTAGGACCTCGCCCCAGGTGTTGGGATCGATCGGGATGCCTTCGGCGAGGCGCTTCCTCTTGCGCTGGCGTTCGGGCTCGCCCGGCAGCAGCACGCGCTCGACGCCGTCGGCCGGCGGCGAAGCGGTGACCCATTCGACGAAATTCCGCGCCTCCTCGGCCATCACCTCGGAGCCGCCAAGCCGGGCAGGATCGACGACGATAGAGAACATGTTGTTGACGTTGACCTTGCGGCCGAGCTTGGCCTTGGTCCATGTGCCGCCGCCGGAGAGAGCGCCGCCGAACAGCTCGCAGATCACCGCGAGCCCATAGCCCTTATGGCCGCCGATCGGCAGCAGCGCGCCGGTCGGCGGCACGTAGAGGTCCTTGGGATCGGTCGTCGGCTTGCCCTTGGCGTTCAGCAGGACCTCGTCGGGCAAGGTCTCGCCCTTGTTCATCGCGACCCGGACCTTGCCGGCGGCGATCTTCGAGGTGGCGAAATCGAGGATGATCGGTTCCTCGCCCGGGCGCGGGAAGCCGGCGCAGAACGGGTTGGTGCCGAAGCGGGCGTCGGTTCCGCCGAAGGGTGCGACCAGCGTCCGGTTGGCGAAGCCGCAGGTGAAATGGATCGAGACCAGGCCGGCCGCGGCGCATTGCTCGGCCCAATGGCCGATGCGCCCGACATGGTTGGAATTACGGATCGAGACGACGGCGACGCCGTGCTGGCGCACCCGCTCGATCGCGAGCGTCATTGCCTCGAAGGCGACGACCTGACCGTAGGAGGTGCCGCCGTCGAAGGTCATCAGCGCGCCGGCGTCGACCACCAGCTCGGCCTTGCCGTTGACCTTGTGCCGGCCCTCGCGGGCGGAGGCGATGTAGTTCGGCAGCATGCCGACGCCGTGGGAGTCGTGGCCGGTGAGGTTGGCGAGCACCAGGTGGTCGGCGACCAGCTTCTGCTCGCGCTCGTTGCTGCCGGCGCCGGCCAGGATGGCGCGGATCGCGGCGTTGAGGCCGTCGGATGAGACGACGATGTCGGTCATGGATCGAAGCCGAGGAAGGAAGGGCCGGCTCTAGAGCCGGCCCCTCGGAGGTGGGAGAACAGTTGAGCCTATTTCTTGGTGATGTTCCAGAACACCGGCAGCGCCGCGGGTGCGACGCCTTCGAGGTTCTTCCGCCAGGCGAAGGGCGCGTCGAACTGGCCGCCCGGTACATAGACGACCTGCTCCCAGAGCTTCTTGTGAAGCGCGTCGAGCGCCGGCTTCTGCGCGTCGCCGGATGCCTTGAGATATGCGGCCTTCAGCTTCATCTGCTCCTGGTCGCAGGGCCAGCCGGCGACGTTCTTCGCGTTGCAGTCCATGTCGGCGAAGATGTTGGTCAGCGGATGGTGCATCACGCCGCCGGTCGAGTACGTGGCGAAGATGTGCCAGCTGTCGGCTTCCGGTGGATGCTTGTTGATCAGCGTGGTCAGCACGCCCCAGGCCATCATCCGGAGCTCGACGTTGAAGCCGGCCTCCTTCATGCGCTGGTTCAGCACCTCGACCATGCCGCCGATCGGCGCCAGCTCCTTGGTGCCGAGGATCACGACCTTCTCGCCCTTGTAGCCGGAAGCGGCGAGCGCTTCCTTGGCCTTGGCGACGCTCGGCTTCGAATAGGGCTCGCTGCCGGCCAGCGTGGCGTTGGGCGAGCCGCAGACGAAGTAGGCATAACAGGTCGCGTACCAGGCGGGATCGCCGACGGCCGCCTGCATCAGCTCGTTCTGGTCGAGCAGATGCGCCACCGCCTGGCGGACCTTGACGTTGTCGAAGGGCGGCTGGATCTGGTTCATCCGGATGTTGGCGACATAGGGCAGCGGCACCAGCTTGCCGGTGACGACGTCGGGGCTCTTGGCCAGCACCGGAAGCTGGTCGAGCGCGACCGTATCCCAGTAGTCGACCTCGCCCTTGCTGAGCGCGGCGGCGGCCGTCGCCGGATCGGGGATGATCGTCCATTCGACGCGGTCGACCTTGACCACGCGGGCGCCCGTGAGCCCGTCGGGCGCCTCGGTGCGCGGCACGTAGTCCCTGTTCTTCTCATAGACGACCTTCGCACCCGGCACGTACTCGCCCTTCACGAACTTGAAGGGGCCGGAGCCGATGATCTCGGTGACCGCCGTCGCCGAGTCGGTCGTCGCCTCCTTCTCGCGCATGATCTGCGGCAAGAGCGCGCCGGTGGCGCCCAGCGTGAACTCGACGAAGGAGTCGGGTTCCTTCAGCTTGATGTGGAAGGTCTGGTCGTTCACCACCTCGTAGGCGGCGACGAGGCCGTTCAGCCGGCGGCCGAGGGAGTCGCGCGTCATCCAGCGCTTCAGCGACGCGATCGCGTCCTGCGCTCTGACCGGCGAGCCGTCATGGAACTTTGCGCCCGGACGCATCGTGAAGGTGTAGGTCAGCCGGTCCGGCGACACCGACAGCGACTGGGCCGCGACCGGCTTGATGTTGAGCTTGGAGTCCCAGGCGAGCAGCGTCTCGTAGACTGCGGCGCCATGCATCTTGGTGATCAGCGGCGTGGCCAGATGCGGGTCGAGCACGCGGAGGTCGGCGTGCGGCACGACCTTGAGGGTCTGGGCGTAGCCAGGTGCGAACGCGATGGTGGTGAGGAGGGCTAGGGCCCCCGCAAGCTTTGCTCCTCTAAGCACGTTTGCCTCCCCTTCATTTTGTTTATGTCAAACTGTAGCACGCTCCCGGATCAGGACTCCTGGATCTTCATGCGCGGGTCGAGCAGGTCACGGAGCCCGTCGCCGAGCAGGTTGAGGCCGAGCACGGTGATCGAGATCGCCATTCCCGGAAACAGGCAGATCCAGGCCGCCTCGCGCAGGTAGTCGCGGCCGTCGGCGATGATGTTGCCCCAGGTCGGTGCAGGCGGCGGCGGCCCCATGCCGAGGAAGCTGAGCGCAGCTTCGGCCAGGACCGCATAGGCGAAGACGAAGGTGAGCTGGACCACAAGCGGGCCGAGGCAGTTCGGCAACAGGTGGCGGAGCAGGATGCGGGCGTCGGTCGCGCCGGCCGCCCTGGCACCGGCGACGAAGTCCATCTCGCGCAGCACCAGCGTCGAGGCACGGACGATGCGGGCGGTGCGCGGCGCATAGACGACGGCGAGCGCGATCACCGCGTTGGTCGCCGACGGCCCGAGTGCCGCAGTGATGCCGACCGCGAGCAGGATGGCGGGGAACGACATCAGCGCGTCCATCGCCCGCATCAGCGGCTCGTCGAGCTTGCGGTAGTAGCCCGAGAGCAGGCCGATCAGCGTCCCGGCGACGCCGGCGAGCACCACGGTCGCGAAGCCGATCGCGATCGAGACGCGCGAGCCGAAGGCGACACGGCTCCAGACGTCGCGGCCCAGATTGTCCGCGCCCATCAGGTAGGACTCACCGGGCGGCGTGAAAGCCTGGCTGACCCGCGTGCGCTCCGGCGCGCGCGTGGTGATCAGGTCGGCGAAGACCGCCAGCAGGACTACCGAGAGGCAGAGGATGGCGCCGGTGAGGAACATCGGGTGGCGCAGATACCGGCGCCAGGGCGCGTTTGCCAGCGGGGCGGTCGAGGTCGCGGCCATCAGTCGTACCGGATGCGCGGGTCGAGATAGGCGTAGAGCACGTCGACCACCAGGTTGATCAGCACGAACATCGCCGCGGTCAGCAGGAGCCCGCCCTGGATCAGCGGGTAGTCGCGGGTCAGGATCGCGCTCGCCATCAGGCGGCCGAGGCCGGGGATCGAGAACACGGTCTCGATCACCACCGAGCCCGACAGCATCAGGCTGAAGACGATGCCGATGATCGTCACAACCATCACCATGACGTTCATCAGCGCGTGCTTGCAGATCACCATCCAGGTCGGCAGGCCCTTGGCCTTGGCGGTCCGGATGAAGTCCTGGCGCAGCGTCTCGACCATGGCCGAGCGGGTGATGCGGGCGAGCAGGCCCACCTGCAGGAGCGCCAGCGAGAAGGCAGGCAGCAGCAGGCTCACCAGCCAGTCGCGCGGGCTCTGGGCGAACGCGACGTAGCCGCCGGCCGGCAGGAGATCGAAAGTGACGGCGAAGACGATGATGAGGATCAGCCCCAGCCAGAACGACGGCACCGAGACGCCGACCACGGCCAGCGTCATGATCAGCTGGTCGATCCAGGTGTTCTGACGGATCGCGGCAAGGATGCCGGCGCTGAGACCGATGACGATCGTCATCGCGAAGGCGACCAGTGCGAGCCCGATCGTTGCCGGCAGGCGCTCGATCAGCGCTTGGCCGACGGCGCGGCCGAGCGTCATCGACTGGCCCATGTCGCCGACGGCGATGCCGGCGTACCAGCGGACGAGCTGGACGTGAAAAGGCTTGTCCAGGCCGAACTGCACGCGGATCGCCTGGATCTGGTCGGCGGTCGCGGCGAGGCCGGCCATCACCACGGCCGGGTCGCCGGGAACGAGCTGCATGATGGAGAAGGAGATCAGGCTCACCAGCAGCAGGACGACAATGGTCACCAGCAGCCGGCGGACGATGAACGCACCCATCTAGAAGGATGCTCCCGAAGGCGGCCGCGGCGCCGGGTCGGACGCCGCGGCCATGTCGGCTACTCGAACCAGACGTCCCACATGCGGACGGCGCCGGCATAGGGTTTGAAGCCGCCGAGGTTCTTCGTCATGGCGAGCTTGTTGCCGGAGTCGCCGAGCTTGAAGACATAGGCCTGGTCGGCCATGCGACCCTCGATCTGGGTCCATGCCGCCTTGCGGTCCTCGAGCTTGAGCGACTTGTTGAACCTGGTCCACGCCTCCTCGAGGACCGGGTCCTTGTCGGCGAAGGCGATGTGCGTCGCCCCCCAGAACAGCTTCATGAAGCTGTAGGGGCCGACGAAGGGCTGGATCGCCAGGCCCGAGGCCGCCATGTTCCAGCCTTCGCGCTTGCGCGAGAGGTCCGCCATGGTCGGCCAGTCCAGGACCTCCAGCTTGATGTTGATGCCGAGGTCCTTCAGCTGCTCGGACATCACCAGCGCCGACTTGTACATGTACTGGTAGTCCTTGTTGGTGAGCATGACGATCGGCTCACCCTTGTAACCGGACTCGGCCAGCAGCTGCTTCGCCTTCTTGGAGTCGTTGACGCTGTAGTACGGCTTCCCGGCGTCGTTGAAGTAGGGGTTGTTCGGATAGACGAAGGAGTGGTTGAGCTTGAAGTTGCCGTCGGTCGCCGCGGTCATGACCTCCTTCATGTCGATCGCGGCCTGCATCGCCTGGCGGAGCTTCGCGTTGTTGGTCGGCGCCTGCACCGAGTTGATCAGCATCACCGGCTGAGCTGCCGGAAGCAGGTCCACGACCTTGAGCTTGGCGTTGCCGGCAAGACGCTGGGCGGCCAGCACCGGCACGTCCTCGACGTACTGGACCTGCCCGGCTTCGAGCGCGGCGACGCGCGCCGAGGCCTCGCGGATGATGCGGACGGTCACCGTGTCGAAATAGGCGGTCTTCTTGCCGCCGAGACCGTCGGCGGCCTTGCCGGGCGCCGCGGCGTAGCCGTCGAAGCGCTTCACCTTGAGGTGGGTGTCGGGCTCCCACTCGACGAACTGGTAGGGACCGGTCGAGATGTTGTTGGTCTTGTTGACCGGCTTCACCGCTTCCTCGGCGGGGATGATCGTCGTCGGCGAGGCGGGCGAGGCCAGGCGGTCGAGGAAAGAGGTGTCGAGCGCCTTCATCTTGAAGACGACGGTGTAGGGATCGGGCGTGTCGATGCGGTCGACCGACGCCATCGTCGTCTTCTCCGGGCTCAGCTGCCCGAAGCGGTCGAACGACGCCTTGACGTCGGCAGACGTCATCTCCTTGCCGGTGTGGAACTTGACGCCCTTGCGGAGCGCGAAGGTGTAGGTGAGGCCGTCCTCGGCGACGGAAACCTTCTCGGCGAGGTGCGGGATCGGCGCGGTGTTCTCGTCGATCGCCATCAGCGTCTCGTACATGCCGAGCATCATGTTGCGCGCCGCGGCCGAGGCGGTGAAATGCGGGTCGAGCGTGTTGGTTCCGGCGGGCTGCGCCATGATCATGTCGCCGCCCTTCTTCTGGGCGAGCGCTGCGCCCGAGGCGAGCGCGAGCGCAACGATGAGACCGGCGGAAAGCGGCAGGCGGTACGTCGTCATGGAAGCCTCCTGGGGGTGGTTTTCGGAAGGCGGACGAGACCAGTCATGGCCCGTTCGGGCAGGCGATTTCTCGGATCGGCAAAACTTATCTTATCGGCAAGAGGGGGGCTGTCTACCGAAATGCACTTGTTTCGGCGCACGGAAACTCGCTCTGGCGTGGAGGCCCGCGCGCGGCGTAGCGTGGCCGGCCTGAACGGACGTTGAAGGGCCCCCGCATGCGGATCAGCGACGCCAACTGGTCGATCGTCGAGGAGTATCTGAAGGGCGACGATCGCTGCGTGCTGCCGATCGGCTCGACCGAGCAGCACGGCTATCTCAGCCTCTCGGTCGACGCGATCCTGTCCGAGCGCGTCTCGGTCGAGGCGGCCGAGCCGCTCGGCGTCCCGGTCTTCCCGGTGCTTCCTTACGGCATCACGCCCTATTACCTCTCGTTCCCGGGCACGATGTCGGTCAGGGCGTCCACGTACATGGCGCTGATCCGCGACCTGCTGGAGAGCCTCTACAAGACCGGCTTTCGCCGGGTGCTGATCGTCAACGGCCATGGCGGCAACTCGCCGGCGATGGCGGTGACGATGGAGTGGATGAGCGACCATCCGGGAACGCGCGCGCGCTTCCACAACTGGTACAACGCGCCGAAGACCTGGAAGAAGGTGCTGGAGATCGATCCGATCGCGACCCACGCCTCGTGGCTCGAGAACTTTCCCTGGACGCGGCTTCCCGGTGTCGAGATGCCGACACAGCGCAAGCCCATGGTCGACATGTCCAAGATCAAGGACCGCGGCCCCGACGGCGTGCGCCAGGTGATCGGCGACGGCAACTATGGCGGCTACTACCAGCGCGATGACAAGGAGATGCAGGCGATCTGGGACGTCGCGGTGGAAGAGACGCGCGCGCTGATGACTGGGAGCGTGTGGGAATGAGCACGCCCATCGTCATCTGGGGGGCCGGTGCCATCGGTGGCACGCTGGGGGCCTATCTCGCCCGCGCCGGCGAGGACGTCCTGCTGGTCGACGTCGTCGAGGAGCATGTGAAGGCGATGAACGCCAACGGTCTCTCGATCGAGGGGCCGGTCGAGACTTTTCGCCAGAAGGTCAAGGCGACGACGCCGGGCGAGCTCAAGGGCACCTATGACCGCGTCGTGCTTGCGGTGAAGGCGCACCACACCGAGGCCGCGACCAGGGCGCTGCTGCCGCATCTGGCGGCCGACGGCTTCATCGTCTCGGCTCAGAACGGTCTCAACGAGATCGCGATCTCGAAGCTCGCCGGCGAGAAGCGGACCATGGGCTGCTTCGTCAACTACGGCGCCGACTGGCACGGACCGGGGCAGATCCTCTACGGCAACCGGGGCTTCATCGCGATCGGCGAGCTCGACGGCAAGATGACGCCGAGGCTCAAGGAGATGCACCGTCTCTTCTCGATCCTCGATCCGAACGCGATCGCGACCGACAACATCTGGGGCTATCTCTGGGGCAAGCTTGGCTACGGCGCGCAGCTGTTCGCGACCGCGCTGACGATGGGCTCGATGACCGAGAACTTCGAGTCCAAGCGCCACTTTCCGGTCTTCCACCGCCTCGCGCGCGAGGTGATGGCGGTGGCATCCAGGCGCGGCGTCAGGCCGCTCGGCTTCAACGGCTTCGAGCCTGCGGCCTATCTGCCGGGCGCGCCCGAAGCCGGGGCCAGGAAGTCGGTCGCCGACATGGCCGAGTTCAACCGGCACGGCGCCAAGACCCATTCCGGCGTCTGGCGCGACCTCGCGGTCAGGAAGCGCAAGACCGAGGTCGACTCTCAGATCGCCGTCGTTTCACTGATCGCCCGAGAGATGGGCATGACGACGCCGGTGATCGACCGGCTGGTCGAGCTGATCCACGACATCGAGGACGGCCGCCGCCAACAATCCTGGGAAACTCTGGATAGGTTGCTCGAAACATGCAGCTCGACTTCTCCGGCCGCCGCGTAGTCGTCACCGGCGCCGCCCAAGGCATCGGCCGCGGCATCGTCCAGGCCTTTGCCAATTCCGGTGCCCGCGTCCATGCGCTCGACCTCGATCCCGAGGGATTGAAGGGCGCGACGGCGGCCGGCGCCGTCGGCACCGCCTCGCTCGACCTCTCCGACCGCGCCGCCGTGCAGGCGACGATCAACAAGATTGCCGAGGCTGAGGGCGGCATCGACATCCTGGCGATGGCGGCGGGAGGCGTCCGCGGCCAGGTCAACCGGCCGATCGAGGAGATCGACGAGGAAAAGTGGCACGTGCTGTTCAAGGCGAATGCCGACAGCGCCTTCTGGTGCATCCAGGCGGTGGCGCCGATCATGAAGCGTCAGAAGAAGGGCCGCGTCGTCACGATCTCGTCGGGCGCCGGATTGCGCCCGAGCCTGACCGGCATCCAGGGCTATGCCGCGGCCAAGCACGCGGTGGTCGGCATCACGCGCCAGCTCTCGTGGGAGCTGGCGCCTCACGGCATCACCGTCAACAGCGTGGCGCCGGGCTTCGTGATCTCGAACCCCTCGACCCAGAAGCAATGGGACAGCTACGGCCCCGAAGGCCAGAAGCGGCTGGTCGAGAACACGCACACCCGGCGTCTCGGCAAGCCCGAGGACATCGCCAATGCGGTGCTGTGGCTGGCATCCGACCAGGCGGAGTGGATCACCGGCCAGATCATCTCGGTCGACGGCGGGCGCAGCTAGCGCTCACTCCGAGGCTAGCGCCGCCACCGGATCGAGGTTTGCGGCCTTCCTCGCCGGCAGGTAGCCGAACAGCAGGCCCGTCGCGAAGGCGCAGGCGAAGGCCAGGAAAACCGGCTCCGGCGACAGCAGGACCGGCCGGCCGAAATAGGCGAAGAGCCAGGCGGCACCGAGTCCGAAAAGGACGCCGATGACACCGCCGAGGGTGCAGATCGCCAGCGCCTCGCCGTTGAACTGAAGCATGATGTGCGCGCGCCGGGCGCCGGCCGCCATCCGGACGCCGATCTCGCGCGTGCGCTCGGTGACGCTGACCAGCATGATGTTCATGACGCCGATGCCGCCGACCAGAAGCGAGATCGCGGCGATCGACCCCAGGAGAATGGTCATCGTGCGATGGGTCTCGGTCGCCGTCTGGATGATCGAGGTCATGTTGCGGATCTGGAAGTCCTCGACCCGGTGCCGCCGTGTCAGGAGGTGGGTGATCGCCTCCTGGGTCTCGTCGATCGCCGCAAGGTCGGCGACCTTGACGGTGATCCGGTGCACGTAGCGCTGGCCGAACAGGCGAAGACTGCCGGTGGTGGTCGGCACGTACATGATGTCGTCCATGTCCCAGCCGTATGGCGTGGCGCCCTTTGACGCGAGCGTCCCGATCACGCGGAATGGGATGTTGTTGACGAGGATGACGTTGCCGACGGCCTCCTGGCCCGAGGGAAAGATCGCCTTCGCCACGGTCCGGCCGAGAACCGCGACCGGCAGGTAGTCCTTGACGTCGTCCTCGGAGAAGAAGGTGCCGGTCTCGATCTGCCAGGCGCGGACCTGGGGGAAGACCGCATTGGTCGCGGTGACGACCGTCATGTAGTCGCGGTCGCGGAAGCGGACGGTCACTTGCGCGAAATACTCGGGCGAGGCGCCGGCGACGTTGGGGAGCTCGTTGATGGCCTCGGCGTCCTCCGCGACCAGGGTCGCGACGATTCCGTTGCTCGGCCGAACGTTCGGGGCACCGGGGCGGACCAGCAGGAGGTTGGTGCCCATCACGGTCATGCTGTCGAGCACGGACTGGCGGGTGCCGTTGCCGATCGCCAGCATGGCGATGACCGAGGCGACGCCGATGATGATCCCGAGCAGGGTCAGGAGCGACCTGAGGAGGTTGCTTCGGAGCGCGTGGAGGGCCATGCGCGCCGCCTCCCATACGTCGGTCGCCGAGACGCGGGTCGGACGATGCGCGACCGGCCGTATCGGCGGCGCGTTCTTCGCGGCCGCGGCCTGCGGCGTCGGCGTGTCGGAGACGACGCGGCCGTCCTTGATCTCGATGATGCGGTGCGCGTGCCTGGCCACATCGGCTTCATGGGTGATCAGGATGATGGTGTGGCCGCGGGCGTTCAGCTCGGCCAGGAGCTTCATGACCTCGGCGCCGCTCTTGCTGTCGAGGGCGCCGGTCGGCTCGTCGGCGAGAACGACGGCGCCGCCGTTCATCAGGGCGCGGCCGATCGAGACCCGTTGCTGCTGGCCGCCGGAGAGCTGGTTCGGGTGATGGTCGAGACGGTCGCGGAGGCCGAGCGAGGTCAGGAGCTCGATCGCCCGCTTCTCCCGCTCCTCGCGCCCGAGGCCGGCATAGATCGCCGGCATCTCCACGTTCCCGACCGCCGTGCCGCTGGCCAGGAGGTTGTACTGCTGGAAGACGAAGCCGAAGCTCTGGAGGCGGAGCAGCGCCCGGCGGTCGGCACCGAGATCGCTCACCTCCGCGTCGGCGAAGCGGTAGTTGCCGGAGGTCGGCCGGTCGAGCAGGCCGATCAGGTTCATCAGCGTCGACTTGCCGGAGCCGGATGCGCCCATCAGGGCGACGAATTCGCCGGCATGGATGTCGAGCGAGATGCCGTGCAGCACGTCGATGGGAGTCGTGCCGCGATAGAAGGTCTTGGTGATGTCGCGAAGCTGGATCAGCGGCGCCGGCCCGGTCGTCGGAGCCTCGCCGACCGCCGCCAGGGCGAGGGGCGCATTCACAGGCGCAGCAGTCGCCAGAAGCCGCCCGGCCCACGCGCGCCGGCGCCGGCATCGATGGCGATCTCGTCGCCGACCGCGAGGCCGGACTTCACCTCGCCCAGGATCCGGTCAGTGACGCCGATCTCGATCTGGCGCTCGGCCGGGCCGTCGACCTCGACCACGCGCGCGACATAGCGGCCCTGCATGCGGGGCACCGGCTTGATCGCCGACATCGGGACCACCGGCACGTCGCGGACCTGCCCCACCACGAAGAAGACCTGCGCGCTCATCTGCGGTAGCAGGTCATGCGTCGGATTCTCGACGTCGAAGAGCGCCGAATAGAGCACCACGTTGTTGACCACCTCCGGCGTCGGCAGGATCTGGCGCAGCTTGCCGGCGCGCCGTCGATCGGGCTGACCGAGGGTGGTGAAGTAGACGGGCATGTCGACGGCGAGCTTCGGAACGTCGGCCTCCGACACCTGGGACTTCACGGTCATGGTGTCGAGGTCGGCGATCCGGAGCACGATCGGCGCCTGCTGGTTGGCGTTCAGCATGCCGCCCTGGCGGGCGATGATGTCGACGACGGTACCCGCCATCGGCGCGTAGATGTTGGTGTAGCTCAGATTGGCCCGGTCGGCCTTCAGCGTCGATTCCGTCTGCTTGACCTGGGCCTCGAGGACGGCGATCTGGGCGCCCAGCGACTTCCGCTGCGCATCGGCGATCTCGAACGCCTCCTGGCTCGTCGCCCGGTCGGTCATCAGCCGGCGCTGGCGCTCGAACTGGAGGCGTGCCAGGTCGAGCTGGACCTGCTTGTCCGTGATCTGGGCCCGGTAGTTGAGAAGCTGGGCCTCGGACGCTGCGACCCTCGCCTCGAAGACGGTCGGGTCGATCTGCGCAATGAGCTGGCCTTCTTTGACCTTGGCGCCGTTGTCGACGAGGATCTTCTTGAGCTGGCCGGAGACCTGGGTGCCGACATCGACGTAGTTGAGCGGCTGGAGGACGCCGACGGCCGAGACCGTGTTCTCGACGCTGCCGAGCGCGACCGTGTGAACGCGATAGGGCGGGCGCGTATCGGCCCGGGCCGAGAATAGCCACCAGGCGCAGCCGATCGCGGCGGCAGCGGCGAGGCCGAGCGTCGTCCACTTTGTGCGACTCCCCATGCCTCTACGATATCCCAGCCGGCGACGGCCCGCTATTTCCCGGGTGCGCTCCAGCCGCCGCCGAGCGCCTGGATCAGCGCGACGGCCGAGGTCTGGCGGTCGGCGATCACCTGGGCGAGCTGGCGGCGGGCGTTGAACGCCGCGACTTGGGCCACGATCACGTCGGCGTATCCGAGCCGTCCGGCCTGGTACTGGTTGATTGCGAGTCGCTCCGCCTCGTCGGCGGCACGCGAGGCCTGCTGGCGCAGCTCCTGCTGTCGCTCGAGCACGCGGGCGGCGGCAAGCTGGTCCTCGACGTCGCCGAAGGCGGTGAGCGCCGTCTGGCGATAATTGGCGACGGTACGGTCGTACTCGGCCTTGGCCTGATCGGCACGGGCGGTGCGAGCGCCGCCGTCGAAGACGGTCTGCGCGACCGCGAGGCCGAGCGACCACAGCGACTGCGAGGCGCTGATCAGCCGGCCGAGCTCGGGCCCTGAGAAGCCGTAGGTGCCGGTCAGCGAGAAGTCGGGGAAGAACGCCGCCTCCGCGGCACCGATCGAGGCATTGGCCGAGGCGACGCGGCGCTCGGCGGCGGCGATGTCGGGGCGACGAAGCAGAAGCTGGGACGGAATTCCCGGCGGCACCACCGGCACGACCGGATCGGTCTGGAGCGCAACCGCGAGCGAGAAGTTGCCCGGCGCCTCGCCGATCAGCACCGCGATCGCATGCTCGAGCTGGGCGCGCTGGCGGTCGAGCCCTTCGAGGTCGGCTTGGGCGCTGGCGAGCTGGGTCTCTGCCTGCAGCACGTCGCTGCGGGGCGCGATACCGGCATCGAAGCGGTTCTGCGTGATGCGGAGCGCTTCCTCATACGCATCGACGGTCGCGACCAGCAGCGCGATCAGGGAGTCGACGTTGCGGAGCTGGAGATAGTTGGTCGCGAGCTCGCCCTGGACCGAGAGCCGTGCGGCGGCGAGATCGGCAGCGCTTGCCTCCGCCGAGGCCTCGGCGGCGGTGACGGTCGAGCGGATCCGGCCCCAGACGTCGGGCTCCCAGGTGCCGCCGATGGCGATGCGATAGGCGGTCGACGCGGGCGGCCGGAATCCCGACGAGCCGGCCGAGGACTGCGCGCGCTGGCCGCTTCCGGAGATGTCGACGGTCGGGAACAGGGCCGAGCGCTGCTCCTGCACCAGCGCGCGGGCGGAGCGGTAGCGCGCCTCGGCCTCCGCCAGCGTCTGGTTCGACACCTCGACCCTGCGCTCGAGCTCGTCCAGGAGCGGGTCGTTGAACAGCATCCACCACGGACCGCGATCGAGCACGTCGGCGGGCGCGGCGACTTTCCAGCCTGGCGGCGTCTCCTTGTAGGCGGATGCCATCGGCGCGGTCGGCACCACATGTTCGCGGCCGCGGGCACATCCGGCGAGCTGCAGGGCGAGGAAGGCCAAAAGGAGGCGAGAGGTCTTCATGAAGATCCGCGGGCGAGCAGTCGCTCGTCGCGGCGCCGCCGCGTGAGCTTGTCCATGTAGAGGTAAATGACCGGCGTTGTCAGCAGTGTGATCACTTGGCTGGCGATCAGGCCGCCGATGATCGCGACGCCGAGCGGGCGGCGCAACTCGGCGCCTTCGCCGAAGCCGATCGCCAGCGGAACCGCGCCGAGGATGGCGGCCAATGTGGTCATCAGGATCGGCCGGAAACGGAGGATGGATGCCTCGTGGATCGCTTCGCGCGCGGTCAGGCCGCGGGCGCGCTGCGCGTCGATCGCGAAGTCGATGATCAGGATCGCGTTCTTCTTGACGATGCCGATCAGGAGGATGAGGCCGATCAGCGCGATGATCGAGAACTCCATCCGGGTCAACAGAAGGGCGATCAGCGCGCCGACGCCGGCCGAGGGGAGCGTCGAGAGCACCGTCACGGGATGGACGTAGCTCTCGTAGAGCACGCCCAGCACGATGTAGATGGTCAGGATCGCCGCCAGGATCAGCAGCGGCTGGTCGCGGAGCGAGTCCTGGTAGGCGCGTGCCGTTCCCTGGTAGCTGCCGCGAAGCGTCGTCGGCATCCGGATGTTCGCTTCCGAGCGCGAGATCGCCAGCTGCGCGTCGCTCAGCGAATAGCCGTCGGCGACGTTGAACGAGACCGTGGTCGAGATCGCCATGTCCTGGTGGTTGATCGCGGTCGGGGTCGAGCCGTCGGCATAGCGGGCGATGGCCGAGAGCGGCACCATGTTGCGCGGCGCCCGGGTCAGCGCCGATCCGGTCGAGGGATCGCGGGTGGTGGCCGTCGCGGTTTGCGTCGTACTCGTGGTACCGGCCGGCACATAGACGTCGCGCAGCGCCGAGGGATCGCGGGCGAGGTGGGGCGCCACCTCCATGATCACGTGGTACTGGTTGAGGTCCTTGTAGAGCGTGGTGACCCGGCGCTGGCCGAAGGCGTTGTAGAGCGCGTTGTCGACGTCGCGCGAGGAGACGCCGAGCCTTGTCGCGGCGTCGCGGTCGACAGTGAGGAAGGTCTCGACGCCGCGGTCCTGCTGGTCGGTGTCGACGTCGATCAGCTCGGGCTGGCTCTTCATCTCGTCGGCGAGCCGCGCGGCCCAGAGCCGGAGGTCGGCCAGGTTGTCGCTCTTCAGCGTGTACTGGTAGCTGGCGTTGCCGCCGCGGCCGCCGGCGCGCACGTCCTGCACCGGGTTGAGGAACAGGGCAGCACCGGTGATCTGCGCCAGCTGCGGCCTGAGCCGGGCAATCACCTGCTGGCTCGACTCGGTGCGCCCCGGCTTCGGCTTGAGGGTGACGAAGAGGAAGCCCGAGCCGGCGCGGCTGCCGCCGGTGAAGCCCACCACGGTGTCGACGGCCGGGTCGCGCCTTATGACCTCGACGATCTCGGTCAGCTTGCCGCGCATCGCCTCGAACGAGATGCTTTGGTCGGCGCGGAGGAACCCGTTGAGCTGGCCGGTGTCCTGCTGCGGGAAGAAGCCCTTCGGCACGGCGGTGAACAGCCAGACGTTGAGCCCGATCACGAAGACGAACACGAAGAGCATCAGCGGTGCGTTGTCGAGCGCCCAGTCGAGGCTTCGGCCATAGGTCCGGACGACGAACCGGTATCCGCCCTCCAGCCAGCGCGAGATGCGACCCGGCTTGCCGTCGCCTTCGGGCGTCAGCAGGTAGGCGCACATCATCGGCGTCGTCGTCAGCGAGATCACCAGCGAGATCATCACTGCCGCCGACAGCGTGACCGCAAACTCGCGAAAGAGCCGGCCGACGATGCCGCCCATGAACAGCAGCGGGATGAACACCGCGACCAGCGACAGGCTGATCGACAGCACGGTGAATCCGACCTCGCGCGCACCCAGCAACGCCGCCTTGAAGCGGCTCATGCCCTGCTCGAGGTGGCGGCTGGTGTTCTCCAGCACGACGATCGCGTCGTCGACGACGAAGCCGGTCGCCACCGTCAGCGCCATCAGGCTCAGGTTGTTGAGGCTGAATCCGGCCGCGTACATCACCGCCAGCCCGCCCAGGATCGAGACCACGGTCGAGATCGCCGGGATCGCCGTGGCCCGCCAGCTCCTAAGGAACAGCGCGACCACGGCGATGACGAGCACGATCGAGATGATCAGAGTCAGGCCGACTTCGTTCAGCGAGGCCCGGATCGTGCGCGTGCGGTCGGAAGCGATGGTCAGGTCGATACCGGGAAGCTCGGCCTTGAGCTCCGGCAGCTCCGCCTTGATCGCATCGACCGTCTCGATGATGTTGGCGTTCGGCTGGCGGCTGATGATCGCCACCACCGAAGGCTGGCCATTGACCAGTCCCAGCGTGCGGGTGTCCTCGACGCTGTCGATCACCTCGGCGACGTTGCGGAGCCGGACCGGCGCGCCGTCGCGCCAGGCGACGATCAGGTCGCGGAAGTCGGATGCCACCAGCGCGCTGGCGTCGTTGGTGTAGACCTGATAGCGGCGCCCATCGCTTTCGATCGCTCCCTTGGGCCGGTTGGGGTTGGCGGCGGCAATCGCGGCGCGCACGTCCTCGAGGCTGATCCCGTATTTCGAGAGCGAGTAGGGCTGGAGCTCGACTCGGACCGCCGGCAGCGAGCTTCCGCCGATCTCGACGTCGCCGACCCCCGACACCTGCGAGAGCCTCTGCTGCACGACGTTCGCGGCCGCCTCGTAGATCTGGCCGCGGGTCATGCTGGCCGAGGTCAGCGCCAGGATCATGATCGGCGCGTCGGCGGGGTTGAACTTGCGGTAGGTGGGGTTGCTGCGGAGCGTCGAGGGCAGGTCGCCGCGCGCCGCGTTGATCGCCGCCATCACGTCGCGGGCGGCGCCGTCGATGTCGCGGGAGAGCTTGAACTGCAGCGTGACGCCGGTGGAGCCGGCGCCGCTGGACGAGGTCATCTCGGTCACGTCGGCGATCACGCCGAGCCGGCGCTCGAGCGGCGTGGCGACGCTGGAAGCCATGGTCTCGGGGCTGGCGCCGGGAATGCTGGCGCGGACCGAGATGGTCGGGATGTCGACCGACGGCAGCGGCGAGACCGGCAGCGCGAAATAGGCGGCGATGCCGGCGAGCGCGACGGCGACGGTCAAGAGCGTGGTGCCGACCGGCCGCCGGACGAAGGGTTCCGAGAGGTTCACGGCGCTGCGGCCTCCTTCGGCGCACGCGGCACCTCCGGGCGCTTCAGCATCCGATCGAAGGCGAGGTAGATCACCGGGGTCGTGTACAGCGTCAGGATCTGGCTCAAGACCAGGCCGCCGAAGATCGAGACGCCGAGCGGGTTGCGCAGCTCCGAGCCGTGGCCCCAGCCCAGCATCAGCGGCACCGCGGCGAAAAGGGCCGCCAGCGTCGTCATCAGGATCGGGCGGAAGCGGAGGAGTGCGGCCTGGCGGATCGCCTCCTCGGGCGACTTGCCCTCGTTGCGCTCGGCGTCGATCGCGAAGTCGATCATCATGATCGCGTTCTTCTTGACGATGCCGATCAAGAGGATGATGCCGATGATGCCGATGATGCCCAGGTCGGATCCGGTCATCATCAGCGCCAGCAGCGCGCCGACGCCGGCGGACGGCAGCGTCGAGAGGATCGTCAGCGGGTGGATGAAGCTCTCGTAGAGCACGCCCAGCACGATGTAGACGCAGACGATCGCCGCCAGGATGAGCCACAGCTCGTTCTTGAGCGAGGCCTGGTAGGCGTTGGCGGCGCCGATGAAGGTGAGGCCGATGCTGTTGGGCATCCCGATCGCCTGGGCGGTGGTGCGGATCGCGTCGACCGCGCCACCGAGCGAGACGCCCGGTGCCGTGTCGAAGCCGATCGTGGCGGCGGGGAACTGCGCCACATGGGTGATCTGGAGCGGGGCGGCGCGCTCGCGGATCTTGGTCACCACCGACAGCGGCGTGGTGTTGCCGCCGACCGTGGGCACGCGAAGCTGGCCGAGATCCTCCGGCTTGGAGAAGAGGCCGGGCCTCGCCTCCAGGATCACCCGGTACTGGTTGGTCTCGGTGAAGATGGTCGAGACGATCCGCTGGCCGAAGGCGCTGTAGAGGGTCTCGTCCAGGGTCGAGAGGGTGATGTTGACGCGGGCGGCAGCGTCGCGGTCGACCTCGACATAGGCGGTGTAGCCCAGGACGCCGGCCTCGGTCGTCGGGTTGCGGACGGCATCGACCTGGGCCAGAGCTTCGGTCAGCCGCTGGGCCCACTCATCGACCGCCGACTGGTCGACGCCGGAGAGCGACAGGCGGTATTGGGTCGGCCCGCCTTCGGCATCGATGGTCAGATCCTGCACCGGCTGGACATAGAAGGTGATGCCGGGAATGGCCTCGGCGCGCTCTTTCAGCCGCGCCATCGTCTCCGGCTGCCGTGTCGTGCGCGCGTCCTTGAGATTGATCAGCATCCGTCCGACGCCGAGCAGCGTCGTGTTGGATCCGTCGACGCCGATGAACGACGAGAGAGAGCGAACGTCCGGGTCGGCGAGGATCGCCTTCGCCACCTCCTGCTGCACCTCGGCCATGCGGGTGTAGGAGACGGTGCGGGCCACATGGATCTCGGCCTGCAGCTCGCCGGTGTCCTGGGTCGGGAACAGGCCCTTCGGGATGTAGACGTAAAGCGCCACGGTCAGCGCCAAGGTGGCGGCGGCGACCACCAGCGTCAGGCCCTGGCGCCTCAAGACCACCCCGAGGCCGCGGTCGTAGGAGGCGATGATCCGCTCGAACAGGCTCTGCGAACGGCGACCGGCCTTGGTGCCGGGCTCTTTCTCTTGTCGGAGCCAGCGCGCCGACAGCATCGGCGTCAGGGTCAGCGACACGACGGCCGAGATCACGATGGTGATCGCCAAGGTCACCGCGAACTCGCGGAAGAGGCGCCCGATCACGTCGCCCATGAACAGGAGCGGGATCAGGACCGCGATCAGCGAGACCGTCAGCGAGATGATGGTGAAGCCGATCTGCTTCGAGCCCTTGAGCGCCGCCTGCGCCGGCGAGTTCCCTTCGCGGAGGTATCGCGCGATGTTCTCGATCACGACGATCGCGTCGTCGACGACGAACCCGGTCGCGATCGTCAGCGCCATCAGGGTCAGGTTGTTGATGCTGTAGCCCAGGAGGTACATCGCCCCCAGCGTGCCGATCAGCGAGATCGGCACCGCGAGGCTGGCGATGATCGTCGCCTGGATCGAGTGCAGGAAGAAGAAGATCACCAGCACGACCAGCACCACCGCCAGCGCCAGCTCGAGCTCGACGTCGCGGACCGAGGCGCGGATGCCGGTGGTGCGGTCGGAGAGGACGGCGACCCTGACGCCGGCCGGCAGCGAGCGCTGCAGCTCCGGCAGCAGCGCCTTGATCGCATCCACGGTGGCGATGACGTTGGCGCCGGGCTGGCGCTGGACGTTCATGATGATCGCCGGCGTCGTGTCCGCCCAGGCGCCGAGCCACTTGTTTTCAGCGCCATCGACGACGTTGGCGACCGCCGAGAGCCGGATCGGCGCGTCGTTGCGGTAGGCAATGATCAGGTTCCGGTAGTCGTCGACGCTCAGCAGCTGGTCGTTGGCATTGATCGTGTAGGCGCGCGTCGTGCCGTCGAAGCTGCCCTTGGCGCTGTTGGTGTTGGCGGCATTGATCGTCGTGCGCAGCGAGTCGATGCCTAGCCCGTAGGCGGCG
>JAEULB010000110.1 GCA_016792585.1 Rhodospirillaceae bacterium | reverse complement strand
AGGCCGCCGCCTGGAGACCCTCGATCCGGGCGGGCGGATCGCCGCCGGCATCCCGATCGAGCGGGTGATCGGCTGCGTCCTCTACATCGCCGCCGAGGTCACCCAGCCCGGCGAGATCACGCACACGATCGGCGGCCGCTGGGTGCTGGGCGAGCCCAAGGGCGGGATCACGCCCAGGCTCGAGAAGCTCTGCAAGGCGCTCGACGCGCCCGGCCTCGCGATGCAGGCCTCGCCGGCCATCCGCGGCGACATCTGCCACAAGCTGATCGGCAACATGGCCGGCAACACGGTGAGCGCGCTCACCTACGCGACCTCGATCGAGATGCTGGAGGATCCAGGCACGCGCGACGTGATCATGGCGATGCTGCACGAAGGCATCGCGGTCGCCAAAGGCCTCGGCATCACCATTCCCGGCTCGGTCGAGGAGCGGGTCGGCATCATGAAGAGCCTCGGCAGCTTCAAGAGCTCGACGCTCCAGGATGTCGAGCGCGGCCGGCCGATCGAGGCCGACGGCCTGATCCTCGCGGTTCAGGAGATCGCGCGGTTGATCGGCGTGCCGACGCCGGTGATCGACGTCGTCGGCGCGATGACGGGGCTTCGCGCGAAGACGCTGCTCAGGGGGTAGCGCGCTTGATCGCCGCCAGGCTGGCGCCGACCGCGATCAGCGCGCCGCCGGCCAACCGCTCGCGCCAGATCGCGAGACGCGAGCTTCCGAATGCGCGGCGGCCCTGGGCGGCGAGCCAGCCATAGACCGCCAGCACCGGCACCTCCGAGAAGAAGCAGGCGGCGGCGAACAGCACGTACTGAAGGACAAGGTCGCCGTTCGGATCGATGAACTGCGGCATCAGCGCGCCGAAGGTCAGGACGGACTTGGGATTGGCCAACTGCGTCAGCACCGCCTGCATGAAAGGCTGGCGGAGCGCGCCGGCGACGCCGGTCTTCGGCTCCGATGCCGAGGCCGCATTCCAGATCGTGCGGACGCCGAGATAGATGAGGTAGGCGGCACCCACGTACTTCACGCCGTAGAAAAAAGTCTCGGATGTGGAGAGGATCGCGCCCAGGCCCACGGCCGAGAGCATGAAGTAGATGCTGTTTCCGGCCTGGACGCCGAGGGCCGCCTTGAGCGAGGCGCCCCAACCCGACTTCACGCCGTGCGAGACCACCAGCAGCACCGCCGGACCCGGGGCGATCGCGAAGATCGTCATGGTGACGGTGAAGGCGAGCAGAACCTGCCAATCCATGCGTTGCTCCCGATGATGCTGCGGTGCAGCATAAGCCCGTGTGATCGACGGGGCAACCGCGGCGGTGCTAGAGACGGCGACGGCCTTCGAGGAGAGATCGATGGAAGACGCTTTCGATCCGGCGATGACCAGGATGGCGATCGCCGCCGGCTTCTGGGTCCTGCTTCACGTCGTCGTGGCGGGATCGCCGCTGCGCTGGGCGATCGCAGGCCGGATCGGCGAGAACGGCTTCCGCGGCCTGTTCTCGGTCCTCTCCTTCGTCGGCATCGTCTGGCTGTCGATCGCCTATCGGCAGGCGACCTCGGCCGAGTCCTTCTACGGGATCCGCTACGTCGAGACCTGGATGATGTGGGCGCCCACGGCGCTGATGATCCCGGCGGTGATCTTCTTCGTGGGATCCCTGAGCCAGCCGAACCCGACCATGGTCAAGGGCGAGCGTTTCCTCGGCTCGGACGATCCGGCGCGCGGCATCTTCCGCGTCACCCGCCATCCGATGCTGTGGTCGTTCCTCCTGTGGGCCGTCGGCCACTTCATCGCCAATGGCGACCTCGCGTCGGTCTTCCTGTTCGGCAGCATCATGATCGTCGCCGCCGCCGGCATGGGCTCGATCGACCGCAAGCAGGCGAAGCGCGATCCGGAGGGCTGGCGACGCTTCGCCGCCGTGACCTCGGTCGTGCCGTTCATGGCGATCCTCGCGGGCAAGAACCGGCTGGTCGTGAGCGAGATCGGCTGGAGCCGGATCGCGCTCGCCGCCGCGATCTTCGTGGCCCTGGTCGCGGCACACCCGTACGTCTTCGGCGTGCCGGCGACGCCCTGAAATGAAAAGGGCCGGCAGCTTGGCGCCGCCGGCCCTTGGATCGTAGCAGCGGGTATCGCTATTCGGCCGGATGCGGCCGGCTGGCGACGCCGTGCGCCGGCTTCTGGCCGTGCGCGGGGGCGGGACCGCCCGCGGTCTCCTTCTTCTCCAGCGCCGTGATCGCCTCGGCGACGTGGCTTGCGGCCTTCGTCCTGGTGGCGAGCAGCAGGTAGAAGACCGGGATGATGAAGATCGTCATCACGGTGGCGAACAGCACGCCGCCGACGATGACCGCGCCGATCGCCTGGCGGCTTTCGGCGCCGGCACCGGTGGCGATCGCCAGCGGCAAGGCGCCGATCGCGGTCGCGATCGAGGTCATCAGGATCGGCCGCAACCGGGCGACGGACGATCCCAGGATGGCGTCGTAGATATTCTTGCCTTCGTCTCTCAGCTGGTTCGCGAACTCGACGATCAGGATGCCGTTCTTGGCCACGATGCCGACCAGCATGATCATGCCGATCTGGCTGTAGACGTTGAGCGTCAGTCCTTTCAGGAAGATCGTGCCGAGCGCGCCGGTGATCGCCAGCGGCACCGCCAGCATGATCACGAACGGGTGGACGTAGCTCTCGAACTGCGCGGCGAGCACCAGGAACACCGTCAGCAACGCGACGGCGAAGGTGAAGTAGATCGCCGACGAGCTTTCCTTGAACTCGCGCGCCTCGCCGCGATAGCTGAGGCGGGCCTGCGGCGGAAGCTCGGTCGCAGCCGTGCGCTCGATGAACTCGATCGCATCGCCCAGCGTATAGCCGGCGCCGAGGTTGGCCGAGATCGTGATCGAGCGGAGCCGGTCGGTCCGGTAGAACTCGCTGGCGCCGGCCGTGTCTCGCAACCTCACCAGGCTGGAAAGCGGCACCAGCGCGCGCGTCGTCTGCGAGCGGACGAAGATGTTGGCGAGGTCGCTCGGCTGCGCCCGGTCGCGCGGCGCCGCCTGGAGGATGACGTTGTACTCCTCGCCGCGGTCGGAGAAGGTCGTGACGTTGCGCGATCCCAGCATGGTCTCGAGCGTCCGGCCGACCTCGTCGATCGCGACGCCGAGATCGGCGGCGCGGGCGCGGTCGATCTCGACCCGGAACTGCGGCTTGTTCTCCTCGTAGTCGGCGTTGACGTTCTGGAGGCGCGGGTTCTCGCGCATCGCCGCCATCATCGTGTCGCGCCACCCGACCAGCTCTTCGTAGGTGTTGCCGCCGAGGACGACGCGGAGCGGCAGCTGGAACGCCGGCTGGCCCAGGCTCGGCGGGTTGATCGCGATTGCGCGCACGCCCGGCAGCGCGTTCAGGTGCTGGAAGAGGTCGCGGACCATCTCCTGCTGCTTCTGCTTACGCTCCGCCCAGGGCTTGAGGCGGATGTTGAGCGAGGCCTGGCGCACGTCGCCCGGGCGGCCGAAGGACGGCGCCACGTTGGTGAACACGCGCTCGACCACGCCGGAGTCGATCAGCGGCTTCAGGATCGCCTCGATCCGGTTCACCTGCTCGCGCGTGTAGTCGATCGACGAGCCTTCGGGCGCGGTGACCGAGATGAAGAAGTAGCCCCGATCCTCGGTCGGCGCGAACTCGCGCGGCAGCGCCTTGAACAGGAAGTAGGATGAGGCGGTCACGCCGATCGCGAGCGCGATGATGATCACCGGGGCGTTGAGCGACTTGATAAGCAGCCAACGGTACCCGGAGATCATGCCGACGAACAGCGGCTCGGTCAGCTTGTGCAGCAGACTTTCGCCCTCGACCGGCTTCAGCAGCTTCGAGCACAGCATCGGCGTCAGGGTCAGCGCGACGAGCCCGGAGAACATGACCGCGGCCGCGACCGAGATGCCGAACTCGCTGAACAGCCGCCCGGTGTTGCCGGGCAGCAGCGACAGCGGGATGAACACCGCGATCAGCACCAGGGTCGTCGAGATCACCGCGAAACCGATCTGGCGGGCGCCGCGGACGGCGGCGAGCAGCGGCGGCTCGCCTTCCTCGATGTGCCGGTGGATGTTCTCGAGCACGACGATCGCGTCGTCGACGACCAGGCCGATCGCCAGCACGAAGGCCAGCAGCGTCAGCACGTTCAGCGAGAAGCCGAATGCCGCGAGAATGATGAACGAGGCGATGATCGAGACCGGGATCGCGATCGTCGGGATGAAGGTCGCGCGGAACGAGCGCAGGAAGAAGAAGATCACGCCGACGACCAGGGCCAGCGCGATGCCGAGCGCGTGGAA
>JAEULB010000062.1 GCA_016792585.1 Rhodospirillaceae bacterium | reverse complement strand
GGAGTGGCCGTGGATGGAGACCCAGGACCGTTGGATCACCACCGCATCGGCGACGACCTTCGAGGACGCTGCCGAGTTCTGCACGCGATCGATGATCAAGTTGCTCGGCGACCGGCTCGGCGTCTCGCCGGCCGACGCCTTCGGGCTGATGTCGATCGCCGCCGACCTTCGCATCAACCAATACTGCAAGATGCCGAAGCTCGGGACCTCGATCCGCTGCGAGTTCCCGAAGCTCGGTGCCGGAATCTCGCGGGCCTAGTCGAGGCCGAGCGGGTCGGGATCGAGCGGCCAGATCGGCCGCCTCAAGCGCTTGTACGGCACCTGCGAGTAGTCGAGCGCCAGCGGTCCCGGCGCCGTTGTCCTGTGCACCTCGGTTGCGATCTTCGAGAAGGCCGCGAAGAAGTGGTTGTGCGACTTCACGACCACGATCCTTTTCGTACTGGGGTCGATGCCGAGGTTGGTGAAGAGATCAATGCCAAAGGCCTGATCCCGGGCCGAGTTCAGCACGATCTCGATTCCATCGACCTCGATCGCCGCCGCGTCGCCGATCGGGTCGCGTGCCGCGCCAAACGTCTGCCAAGCATCCTTCACCAGACGCGTGACCTTGACCTGGGCATCGATCGGCTCGCCGGAGTTGGCATTCATCTTGGCGCCGAAGCGGAGCTGGAACGCTCCACCCTCGCCGGCCGCGAAGCACATCCTGACCGCGATCGGGTCCCAGAGCGGGCCGACGCAGACGTCGCGCACGCCACGCTTCCGCAGCGCCCGGATGAACCAGGTTGAATCGCTCGCCGCTCCCCCGCCGGCATTATCGGCGCCGTCGGCCAGCACAACGGGACCCTTCGGCGCCGCCAGCGCGCGGTCGATCGCCTCGTCGATCGTCAGGAAGGTCATGCCGATCTCCCGGCGCATCCGGTAGATCTCGTGGCCGAGCTTCCTCGCCAGCGCGTCGCCCTCCGCCATTCGGTCGTCCGTGACGACGAGTACCTTGTAGCCCATCTCCGGTACATCGTTGAAACCGAAGCAATGAATCAGCGACACCGACAGGACGCCATCCTTGCCTTCGAGGGCCTGCATCCGAGCGACGAAGCTCTTCATCGGCTCGCGCGTGGTCGGCGAGGACGTGACCATGCGGCAGTCGAAGACGCTCATGACCGGCCTGACCTTGCCGCACGCCGCATCGGCGAGGATCTGGACCAGCTCCTCGCCCCGCTCCAGCACGTCGATGTGCGGTGACTCCTTGTAAGGCACGAGCACGTCGGCGTACTCGACCATCGCCGGCGTCAGGTTGCAGTGGAGGTCGAGCTCGGCCCCGACCTTGACCCTCGGTCCGACGATGTCGCGGATCCGCTTGAGCAGGTCGCCTTCGCAGTCCTCGTAGCCGTCGGCGACCATCGCGCCATGGAGCCCGAGCGCCACGAAGTCGACCGGCATCGCCGCCTTGAGCTGGCCCAGGATCGCGTCGCGATAGTCCTCATAGACTGGCCGGGTCACGATCCCGCCGGTGGTGGCGAAGGTCGAGAGTCCCTCGACCACCTGCCAGTTGCCGCCTTCCTTCGCCCGTCGGCGGAGCGCCATCATCGGGCCGGAATAGAGCGTCGGGTGGTCCGGATGCTGGCCGGGCGGGGCATAGAAGTTCCCCTCGAAGGCATCGCGCCCGCAGAGGATCGGCGAGAATGTGTTGGTCTCGCTGCCCAGACACGCCGTGAACACCTTCATCGCCATCTCCTCGCGGTGCGCGCCGATCATCGCATAGGCGAAGCGCGGCGGAGGACAAGCGGTTCCACCGCGCGAAACGGGGTTTCCTTGACTTGATCCGCAGCGCCGGGAACGCTGGATCGACGTCGACGGGGGGCCGGGTGCGCGTCTTCGCTGCAGCCTTATCGACCGAATCCAACACCTTCTCGCCGATCCCGACGGATCTCGAGAGCTTCACCGGCAATCGCTACTTCCGACCGGGCGAGCATCCGGATCATCCGACCAACACCTCGTCGGCGGTCCTCGTCGTCACCCGGCGGCGGGCCAAGGCGGAGGGATTTCAGCTGGCCGAGGGCACCGTTACAGGTGCGGCCCCCGCTGGCACCACCAGCCGCGCAGCCTACGAGACACTTCGCGACGAGATCCTGGCGCAGCTCCGTGCGGCGCTGCCGGTCGACATGGTGGCGCTCGGCCTCCACGGCGCGATGGTCGCGCATGGCTACGACGACTGCGAGGGCGACCTGCTGGCCCGCGCCCGCGAGCTCGCGGGGCCTAAGGCGGCGATCGGCGCGACGCTGGATCCCCATTGCCACATGACGCCGGCGATGCTGACCGCCGCCGATGTGCTCATCTGCTACAAGGAATTTCCCCACACCGACTTCGTCGAGCGGGCCGAGGAGCTGGTCACCCTCCTTGCCGATACGGCACGCGGCAGGATCCGGCCGGTCATGTCGGCCTGGGATTGTCGAATGATCGACAGCTTCATGACCAGCCGGCAGCCGCTTCGCGGTTTCGTCGACCGGATGACCGCGCTCGAAGGCAAGGACGGCGTGCTGTCGGTGTCGATCGTCCACGGCTTCTCCGCCGCCGACGTGCCCCATATGGGCACCAAGATGCTGGTGGTGACCGACGGTCGCCGCGAGCAGGGCGATCGGCTTGCGATGCTGCTGGGCCAGGAGCTGTTCGCGCTCCGCGGCCAAGGCGCACCCCGGCACCTGAGCCCGGACGAAGGCATCGACCGTGCCCTCGCGCTCGGCGAAGGAACGGTCGTGCTCGCCGACCGCTGGGACAATCCCGGCGGCGGCGTTGCCGGCGACTCGACCGTGATCCTTCACCGAATGTTGGAGCGCGGGCTCACCAACGCCGCGATCGGCGCGTTGTGGGACCCGATCGCGGTCCGCTTCTGCCATGCCGCCGGCGAGGGTGCGAAGCTTCGCCTCCGCTTCGGCGGCAAGGCGGCACCTACCTCCGGCAAGCCGGTCGACGCCGAGGTCGAGATCACCCGCGTGGTCGCCGACGCCACCCAGAACTTCGCCTCCAGCATCGTCTCCCTCGGCGACGCCGCGGCGATCCGCGTCAGCGGCATCGATGTCGTGCTGGAGACCAAGCGAGCGCAGACCTTCGATCCGAGCCTGTTCCGCAACCTCGGCATCGAGCCGTCGGAGCGAAGGCTCGTCGTGGTCAAGTCGAGCAACCACTTCTATGCCGGGTTCGCACCGATCGCGAAAGAGATCCACTACATCGACTCCGGCGGGCCTTACCCCAGCGATCCGCGCAAGGTGCCGTACACACGCATCCCCCGGCCGATCTGGCCGATCGACGAGAATCCGCACGAAGGAAACGAACCGACGAAATCCTAGAGGAGGCTCACATGGCTCAGCGCACCGGACTGGCTTTGGCTTTCGCGGCCCTGCTCCTCGGCAGCGGGCAGGCATCGTCTCAGACGGTGCTTCGCACGGTCATGCATGCCGACCTCAAGAGCATCGACCCGATCTGGACCACGGCGACGATCAGCCGCTACCACGGCCACATGGTCTACGAGACCCTGTTCGGGATCGACGGCCAGAACCTGCCGCAGCCGCAGATGGTCCGCGACCATCAGCTCTCCGCCGACCGGCTGACCTATACCTTCGTGCTGCGCGACGGCCTCAAGTGGCATGACGGCCAGCCTGTGACGGCCGAGGACGTCGCCGCCTCGATCAAGCGCTGGGCGGCCCGCGACGCTGCCGGTCAGATGATGATGCGCTTCACCAAGGAGATCGCCGCGGTCGACGCCAAGACCGTCAGGCTGACGCTGTCGGAGCCGTTCGGCCTCGTGGTCGACGCGTTGGCTCAGCCGACCTCGACGCCAGCCTTCGTCATGCCGAAGCACGTCGCCGCGACCGATCCCAGCACCCAGATCGACGATCCGATCGGCTCAGGCCCGTTC
>JAEULB010000038.1 GCA_016792585.1 Rhodospirillaceae bacterium | reverse complement strand
CCGCTCGATCAACGCCTACCGGGGCTGCGAGCATGGCTGCGTCTACTGCTTCGCTAGGCCGACGCACGCCTACTTCGGACTTTCATCCGGACTGGATTTCGAGACCAAGATCTTCATCAAGCCGGACGGACCACGCCTGCTGGAGCAGGAGCTGAGGCGGAAGGGCTACGACGTCGCCCCGATCGCGATGGGGACCAACACCGACCCCTACCAGCCGCTCGAGCGCGAGCACCGGATCACCCGCGGCATAATCGAGGTGCTCCGCGACTGGCGCCACCCGTTCACGATCATCACCAAGAACCACCTGGTGACCCGCGACCTCGACCTGCTGGGGCCGCTAGGCAGGGACAACCTCTGCCGGGTCGGCCTGTCGGTCACGACGCTCGACCGCGACCTTGCGCGGAAGATGGAGCCCCGCGCCTCGACCCCGGCCAGGCGGATCGAAGCGATCCGGCTGCTCGCCGAGGCCGGCGTCTCGGCCGGCGTGATGGCGGCGCCGATGATCCCGGCGCTGAACGACATGGAGCTCGAGAAGATCCTCGAAGCCGCGGCCGAGGCCGGCGCCTCATGGGCGGGCCACACGGTCTTGAGGCTGCCCTACGAGATCAAGGACCTGATGCGCGAATGGCTCGAGGAGCACGCGCCGCTGAAAGCGAAGCACGTGCTGTCCCTGGTGCAGGAGATGCGCGGCGGCCGGCTCAACGATCCGAACTTCGGCGGCCGCATGCGCGGCGAAGGCGCCTATGCGGAAGCGCTCTCCTTGCGCGTACGCCTGGCGAAGAAGCGCCTCGGCCTTGACCGCGATCTTCCGCCGCTCGATTGCTCGCAGTTCAGGAAGCCGGCACGCGCCGGCGATCAGCTGGCGCTGCTCTGATGTCATCGCGCGGTGCTAGGATCGCGCATGACCTCTCCGAAGCTCACCGCCTTCGCATCGGTCTTCACCGTCGCCGAGGTCCCGCCCAGCCTTCGCTTCTATGTCGAGAAGCTCGGCTTCACGATCGACTTCCAGATGGGTGAGCCTGCGACCTACGCGATCATCGAGCGCGATGCGGTGCAGCTCCACCTGATGCCGAAGGCACAGGACCCGCGCGGCCTCGGCACCTCGTCGATCTATGTCTTCACCGCCGGCGTGGACGCGCTGCACGCGCATCTCGTCGCGCGCGGATGCCCGATCGAGGTCGCGCCGGAGAATTTCTCCTACGGCATGCGCGAGATGTCGGTGCGCGATCCCGACGGCAACCGCGTGACCTTCGGCGAGGAGATCAAGGCGACGCGCTAGTCCTGGGACAGGTAGTTGCCGAAAAGCCCGTCGGGACGGAGCCGGCGCTCGATCATCTTCCCCGACGCCAGCCCTCGACATATCGGCACGACGAAGTCGCTTTCCGTTCCCGGACCGAACACCCGCTCGGCCATTTCGCGATCGGAGATGCCGGGACAAAGGGCGACCAGCGCCAACGCATAGTCGCGATCGAAGATCGCTTCCGGCGGCCACGGCGTCGTCCATCGCTTCGGTCGGGTAAGCCGGTACGCGGCGGCGAACGAGGTGGCGGGTTGATGGGCGTGTGCTGACGTCATGGCGCTCGAACGATCCAGATACGGCATCGTGCGAACGGCCGCCCGTAACTAATCAGGGATGCTGCAGACGACGATACTTTTCGTCGGAGGCGTCGACGCCTTCCGACCAGCAGATCGGCTCGGGGTCGGTCGAGAGGAAGTGGATGAAGGCCGAATGGCCGACCGCGTTCCATGCCGACTCGATCGCATTGGCGAAGCGCTTGAAGCCCTCGAGCGAGCGCCAGCGCGCCAGCAGCACGTCGCCTTCTTCATGCAGCGACCATAGCGCGCGGATCAGGTCGGCTTCGGCGGTCGGGTCGATCGTCTTCGCGGCGAGAAAGCGCGCGCGGGTGAGGACGCCCTGCAGCCGCCCGCCATCGGCGATCTCGGCGAGCTGTCCCGGCGCCAGCACCACATCGCCGCCGACCTTGGGCTCGACGATATCGTCGCGGATGTAACGGCCGGTCTCGCGATCGAGCGCGTAATTCACGTTGGGCATGGTCGCGTCCTCCGTCGCTGAAGACAAAACCGCCCCGCCGGCTCTGGGTTGCTCGCGGCAACAGGTGAGGAAGCGACTCCGCTTGCCTTGCCGCGCGACTCACCGGCATCTTCACTCCGTGGCCGATTTCTCCCTCGAACGCGAGCTGGGCGGTGTCGTCGTCGGGGTCGACGAGGTCGGGCGCGGGCCGCTCGCGGGTCCGGTGCTGGCGGCGGCCTGCGTGTTCCCGACCGGCAAGCTCCCGAGAAAAGTCGCGAAGCTGATCGACGACTCGAAAAAGCTGAACGCTGCCCAGCGCGAGGCCGCCTATCAGGCCTTCAGGCCGCACGCGAAGATCGCCTTCGGCGCCGCCTCGGTCGTCGAGATCGACCGCTACAACATCCTGGTCGCGACCCACATGGCGATGAGCCGCGCCCTGCAGAAGCTCGGCCTCGGCGCCACCGCGATCCTGATCGACGGCAACCAGCCGCCGCCGGCGCGCCTGCTCCCCGACGGTTGCAAGGTGATGACCGTGATCGGCGGCGACGGACGCTCGCTGTCGATCGCCGCCGCCTCGATCGCGGCCAAGATCGTGCGCGACCGGCTGATGCAGCGGCTCGCGCTCCGCTATCCCGCCTATGGCTGGACGACGAATGCCGGCTACGGCACCGAGGAACATCGCGCCGCGATCACCTCGGCCGGTATCACACGCCATCACCGGCTCAGCTTCCGGCCGAACCAGCTCGAGCTCGACGGCCTGTAGGGCCGCGATTCAGGTCCTCGGGAGACACCGATTCGCCGGTTTCGGAGTCGCCACGGCCCCCAGGCGATTCGCCGCGCGAAAACAGACTCTCACAGGACTCACAGCGTCGGGGTAACTCATCACATAGCCATGAGTTTCAGAGTCTTGGAATCTGGATTGTCGGGGTAATACATCACGGATAACCCAGGTATGTTCCTGGGGATAACCCATTGAATTTGTTTTTTATTGACCGGAATCAAAGGCTTACGGCATCGTCCCGGTCATGCCTATGGACGGTGGCTCCCAGCTCTCGAATATTCTTGTCGGCGACTGCGCATCGCTGATGGACCGTTTGCCCGAGAAATCGGTCGACATGGTATTCGCCGACCCCCCCTACAACATGCAGCTCGGCTCCGGGCTGACGCGGCCCGACCATTCGGTCGTCGACGGTGTCGACGACGAGTGGGACCGGTTCGAGGACTACGAGGCCTACGACAAGTTCACCCGGTCGTGGCTCAAGTCCGCCCGCCGCGTGCTGAAGGACGACGGGACCCTCTGGGTCATCGGCAGCTACCACAACATCTTCCGCGTCGGGTCCGCGCTCCAGGATCTGGGGTACTGGATGCTGAACGACATCGTGTGGCGGAAGTCGAACCCGATGCCGAACTTCCGGGGGCGCCGCTTCACCAACGCGCACGAGACGCTGATCTGGTGCCTGAAGGACCGCAAGCAGAAGAAGTACACGTTCAACTACGACGCCATGAAGGCGATGAACGACGG
>JAEULB010000044.1 GCA_016792585.1 Rhodospirillaceae bacterium | reverse complement strand
GCACGATCTGGCGGATCCGGCGCTCCTCGCCGACGAGGGCGGGAAGGTCGTGGCCGGTGTCGAGCGAGATATCGATATCGACCTTGCGGGCGAGCTCACGCACCGTGTCGACGCAGCGGCTGAGCATCCTCGCCACGTCGAAGGGGCGTGCGCGGAGTTCCAGGTAGCCGCCTTCGGCCTTCGAGAGATCCAGAATGTCGTTGATGATCTCGAGCAGGTGCTGGCCGCTCGAATGGATGTCCGTCGCATAGGACCTATAGGCCTCCGGATTCGGGCCCATCATCTGGTCGCGGATGATCTCGGAGAAACCGATGATCGCGTTCAGCGGCGTGCGCAGCTCGTGGCTCATATGCGCCAGGAACTCGGATTTGGCGCGGTCCGAGGACTCCGCCATCTCCTTGGCGGCGACCAGCTCGCGCTCGGCCGCCTTGCGCTCGCCGATGTCGTGCAGGAAGGCATGATAGGTGACCTGGTCGCGGAATGAGACCGGCGCCAGGGTCATCTCGACGGTGATCGCTTTGCCGTCCTTACGGATGGCGTCAAGCTCGCTGCGGCCGTCGAAGGTGACCGCGGCGAAGTCATGGCCGGAGCGAAGCTGGGCCTGGAAGATCGGGCGATCGCCTTCGGTGAAGATCACCGTGGCGAACGGGCGCCCCAGAACCTCCTCGCGCGACCAGCCGAAGGTCTCGGCAGCCTTGGCATTCCATTCGATGATCGTGCCGGCGGCATCGGTCGCGACATAGGCATCGTGTGCGCTGTTGACGATGTCGCGGAGGTAGCACTCGTTCTCGCGCAGGGTCGAGGCTTCTCGCTCGGCCTGGGCGGCGAAGCGACGGTCCATCGCCGCGGACAGCAGGCCCAAGGCCAGCACTCCGAAGGTCGCGACGGCGACGACGACGGCCAGCAGCGAGATCGGGGCGCCGATCTGGAACGGCATCGGGCTTTCGACCAGCGGCGTGTAGTTGGCCGCCGCCATCGCGGTGTAGTGCATGCCGGCAATCGCCGCGGCCATGACCGCGGCCGCGATGATCTTCTGGCGCCAGCGATCGAGCGTGAAGGCAAGCCACAGGGCAACGGTGCCGGCCACGACCGCTATGAGGACCGACAGCGAGAACAGCCCCGGCTCGTAGGAAAGGGCGGCCTTCATGTCCATTGCCGCCATGCCGGTATAGTGCATGACCGCGACGCCGACGCCGAGATAGGTGCCGGCCGGAAGCATCGCGAGAAGGCTCGGGCGCTTGACCCGGCTCGCGATGTCGAGGCCGGCGGCGCTGACGATGATCGCGGCGATCAGCGACGCCAGCGTCAGCAGCGTGTCGTAGCCGATCGGCGTCTCGAGCTGGAAGGCCAGCATGGCGACGAAGTGCATCGACCAGATGCTGCCACCCATCGCGGTGGCGCTGAGCCAAAGCCAGAAGTGACGGGTGCCACGCTCCGAGACGCGGACGCGGCCGGCGAGGTCGAGCGCGGTATAGGAGCCGACGGCGGCGATCAGGATCGAGAGCGCCGCCAGCAGCCCGTCATGGCTGCCAGCGAGATCGCCCGGCCGAGCGCCGCAGAAGAAGGTTGTCCAGTCGACGGCCAAGAACCGACTCCGTTGAGCCCCTTTTTGGAGGCGACGGCGCCATTAGGCGTCGAAATCCTTAAAAATTCAGTAAATCCCTGGAGGTTGTGGTCGTGTCGCCGCCCCCACTACCAAGGGAGGATGGCCGGGTTGTAGTCGGCGATCCGCTCCCTGACCTTCAGGACCGGTTCGATGCCGTAGAGCTTCCGGGCATTCTCGCCGAGAAGCGCGCGCTGGGCCTTCTCCGGCACCTTGAGCTTGGCCATGTGCTCAAGGGCGTCCCAGACGTCCTCGGCGTCGTGGTGCGGATAGTCCGACGACCAGATCGCGACGTTCTCGAACAGATCCCAGAGCCGGTAGACCAGGGTCTCGTCGGATTCGAAGCCGATCGAGCAGCGCTCGTAAAAGGCCTCGTGCGGATCGCGGATCTTCCGGTTGTCGCGCTGGAAGGCGAAGAGGTCGAGGAAGTTCTTGGACCGCCCGAGCACCATCGGCAGCCAGGAGGCGTTCGATTCCAGCACCGCGCATTTGAGCTTCGGGAACTTGTCGAGCCAGCCGGTCATCACCACGGCGGTGACCCAGGTCATCGCCTCCATGACGAATCCGAGCGTCTCCGAGGAGTCGATGCCGGGATCCATCGCCCCGGTGATGTTGGAGACGAACTGCCCCGGCGAGTAGACGACCGACTCGTCGGTGAACAACAGGCCCTGTCCCGAAGTGCCGCGGGCTTCGGCCATGCGCTTGCCCCAGTCCTGGGTCAGCGCCTCGCGGGACGGGAAGGTGTGCATCGCCAGCACGATCCCGAGGCTCTCGAACTCGCGCCACAGCGGGTCGAACTCGGGCAGGGTCGGATAGCGGCCGTTCCAGAAGCAGGGCCGCACGGCAGCAGCCTTGAATCCCAGCTTGGCGATGCGGCGGAGTTCCTCGATCGAAGCCTCGACCGACTGCAGCGGCAGCACGCCGCACGGGAACAGGCGCTGGCGGTCGGCGGCGCAGTAGTCCTGGATCCAGTCGTTGTAGGCGCGGGCAAGGATCGCCGCCGCCGTCGGATCCTTGAGCAGCGCAAGGCGCACGAACCATGTGGGAAACAGCATCACCTGGTCGGTGCCGAGCGCGTTCATGTCGCTGAGCCGGGCGTTCGGATCGCGGCAGCCTAGAAGGCGGCCGAATTTGGCCTTCCACTCCTCGGTACCGGGCGTGAGCCGCCCGACCTCCTTCTTGTTCCAGCGAGCCCAGCCGACTTCGGCCGCGTTCGAGCGTTCGCGCGCCGCCGGCACGACCCGCCCGTTGATGAAGAGGAGATCGGAGTCGGTGTGGAAGCAGAACTGGGTCTTCACCCAGGCGCGCGACTTCGCCGGCACGTACTCGTCCCAGACGGCGGGCGGCTCGACCACGTGGCTGTCGCAGTCGAAGACCGCGAAGCTCTTCTGCATCGGTCCCTTGGGTGCCGTGTCGTCCAATGCCGCCTCCCTTGTCTTTTTTCACATACTGAAATATCCTTTCAGTATTTGACAAATCCTGAAATGGGGAGCGACAGGTGTCAAGGAAGGCGGGCGACGGCGCGGCCTACATGGCGGCGACCCTGGCCAAGGGACTCGATGTGCTGGAAGCCTTGAGCGAGGTCGAGGAAATCGGCCTGACCGAGCTTGGCCGCCGGATCGACATCTCGGGGCCTACGCTGTTCCGGTTGCTGGCGACGCTGGCGGCCTCGGGCTACGTGCAGAAGTCCGGCAGCCGCTACCGCCTAACGCTCAAGTCCTGGGAGGTTGGGTCGAAGGCCGTCCGGCGCCTCAAGCTCCGCGACCTCGTTCGTCCGCGGGCCGAGCGCCTGGCCGAGCGCTCGGCGGAGTCCGCGCATCTGGCGGTGCTGCAGGGAACCGGCGTCGTGATCATCGACAAGGTCGAGGCGGTTCAGCCGGTCCGGGTCGACACCTATGTCGGCCAGCGCGCTCCGGCGCATTGCTCGGCGACGGGGAAGGCGATGCTGGCCTTCCTGCCGGATGATCGCGTCGAGGAGGTCATCGGCGGCTCGCTCGAGCGCTACACCGAGCGCACCGTCGTCGATCGCGCGAAGATCCGGAGGGAACTGGCGCAGGTGCGGACGCGTGGCTACGCGACCAACAAGGGCGAATGGCGCGCCGACGTCTCGGCGATCGCGGTGCCGCTGCTCGATCATGCCGAGACGGTGGTGGCCTCTCTCAGCCTCACCATGCCGACGCAACGCTTCACCGAGGACGCGATCCGGAAGTCGTTCCTGCCGGCGCTGGAGGAAGCGGCCGCGGCGATCTCGGCGGATCTGGGGCGGGCGCCCTAGAACATCGCGGTCGTGCCGCCGTCGACGGTCAGCATATGGCCGGTGACGAACGAGGCGGCGTCGGAGAGCAGGAAGACCGCGGCGCCGGCGATCTCCTCAGGTCTCCCCCAGCGGCCGAGCGCGGTGCGCTGGGCGTAGCGGTCGTGAACATCCTTGTCGGCGATCATCGGCGCGTTCGTCTCGGTCGCGAAGAAGCCAGGCGCGATCGCGTTCACGGTGATCGCGTGCGGCCCGAGATCGACCGCCAGCGCCTTCACCAGCGCGTTCAGCCCGCCCTTGGCGGCGATGTAGACCGCGTCGTTCGCGCGCGCGTAGGGGCCGGCGATCGAGGTGACGTGGACGATACGCCCGGTCTTTCTCGGGATCATCAGCCGCGCCGCCTCGCGGGAGAGCGTGAATCCGGCGAGCAGGTCGGTGTCGATCAGCTGGCGTGCCTCTTCCAGCGTGAAATCGAACAGCGGCTTCCGGTTGCGCGCGCCGACATTGTTGACCAGCCCGTCGAGCCGGCCGTGACGCTCGCCGATCGAGGCGACCTCGCGCGCCACCGCGACATCGTCGGCGATGTCAAAGACGGCGGTGGAGGCGGCGTTGCCTTCGGCCTTGATGCGATCGGCGGCGGCCTGCGCGCGGCCTGCATCGCGTCCGTTGATCACGACCAGGGCGCCGGCGGATGCCACCGCGCGCGCGATCTCGAAGCCGAGGCCGCGCGCGGCGCCGGTGACGAGGACGACGCGGCCGGCGAGGGAGAAGGGGTGGGATGGTGCGGCCATGATCGAGGCGTAGCTTACGGGAGGAACGGCGTATTGGTCATTCTTGCAGGCAAAGAAAAACCCCGCCGTCTTGCGACGGCGGGGCTTTCACGACAGGTAAGCCTGAGATCAGACCGAGTAGTAATTCTGGTACTCGATCGGGTGCGGGGTGTGCTCCATGTCCCACACTTCCTGCATCTTCAGCTCGATGTAGCCGTCGATCAGGTCGTCGGTGAACACGCCGCCCTTCTTCAGGAACTCGCGGTTCTTGTCGAGCTCGGCCAGCGCCTCGCGCAGGCTCCCGCAGACCTGCGGAACGTTCTTCAGTTCTTCCGGCGGCAGGTCGTAGAGGTTCTTGTCCATCGGGTCGCCCGGATGGATCTTGTTCTGGATGCCGTCGAGGCCTGCCATCAGCAGGGCCGCGTAGGTCAGGTACGGGTTGCCCATCGGGTCGGGGAACCGCACCTCGACGCGCTTGCCCTTCGGGCTCGCGACGAACGGGATGCGGCACGAGGCCGAACGGTTGCGGGCCGAATAGGCCAGCAGCACGGGGGCCTCGAAGCCCGGGATCAGCCGCTTGTAGCTGTTGGTGGTCGAGTTGGAGAAGGCGTTGATCGCGCGCGCATGCTTGATCACACCGCCGATGTAGTAGAGCGCCGTGTCCGAAAGGTCGGCGTAGCCGTTGCCGGCGAAGAGGTTCTTGCCCTTCTTCCAGATCGACTGGTGCACGTGCATGCCCGAGCCGTTGTCACCCTTGATCGGCTTCGCCATGAAGGTGGCGGTCTTGCCGTAGTTGTGGGCGACCATGTGCACGACGTACTTGTAGATCTGCATCTGGTCGGCGCACTTGACGAGCGTGTTGTACTTGAAGCCGAGCTCGTGCTGCGCGGGCGCCACCTCGTGGTGGTGCTTTTCGACGTCGAGGCCCATCTCCTCCATCATCGTCAGCATCTCGCCGCGGAGATCCTGCTCGGAGTCGACCGGCGGAACCGGGAAGTAGCCGCCCTTGACCGGCGGGCGGTGGCCCATGTTGCCTTCTTCGTACTTGCGGTCGGTGTTGTAGGGACCTTCCTGCGAGTCGACCCGGTACGAGACCTCGTTCATCGAGACCTTGAAGCGGACGTCGTCGAACACGAAGAACTCGGCCTCGGGGCCGAAGTAGCCGGTGTCGCCGATGCCGGAGCCGGAGATGTGGGCCTCGGCGCGCTTGGCGACCGAGCGCGGGCAGCGCGAATAGGCCTGGCCGGTCGAGGGCTCGAGCGTGTCGCAGGCGATGATCAGCGTCGGCTGCGCGGTGAACGGATCCATGACCGCGGTCGAGAGATCGGGCATCAGGGTCATGTCGGACTCGTTGATCGCCTTCCACCCGGCGATCGACGAGCCGTCCATCATGAACCCCTCGACCAGCGTCTCCTCGTCGACGGTGCGGATGTGCTGGCTGAGGTGCTGCCACTTGCCGCGCGGGTCGGTGAAGCGCAGATCGACGTACTTCACGTCGTGCTGCTTGATCATTTCCATGATCTTCTTAGGCGTCGTCATTTCGTCCTCATTGATTGGGAGAGAGCTTTAAGCACTAGGCGGGAGGGACAACGAGAGGGCGGGGCGCGCTGCGGGCGCCGACGCTTAGATAGCGTCGGTGCCGCGCTCGCCGGTGCGGATGCGGATGGCTTCCTCGATCGAGGAAACGAAGATCTTGCCGTCGCCGATGCGGCCGGTGTGGGCGGCCTTCTGGATCGCCTCGATCGCGCGTTCCACCAGCGCGTCGTCGAGAACGACCTCGACCTTCACCTTCGGCAGGAAGTCGACCACGTATTCGGCGCCACGATAGAGCTCGGTGTGGCCCTTCTGGCGCCCGAAGCCCTTGGCCTCGGTCACGGTGATGCCCTGGATGCCGACCTCGTGCAGGGCTTCCTTCACCTCGTCCAGCTTGAACGGCTTGATGATCGCCTCGATCTTCTTCATCTCGATCTCTGGTCAG
>JAEULB010000029.1 GCA_016792585.1 Rhodospirillaceae bacterium | reverse complement strand
TTCACCAACCAGGTGCTGGCGCAGATCGAGCTGTGGGGCAACCCCGGCAAGTACAAGCGCGACGTCTACGTGCTGCCGAAGCACCTGGACGAGAAGGTCGCCTCGCTGCATCTTGCCAAGGTCGGCGCCAAGCTGACCAAGCTCACGGAGAAGCAGGCTGCCTATCTCGGCGTCAGCAATGCCGGTCCGTTCAAGCCGGACACCTATCGCTACTAGGTCCCGGTCTTAGGCATGGCAGGGGGCCCCTTCGAGATATTGCTCGTCGGGGCCCTCGCCGTTTCGGCGGCGATCTTCGCCGTCATGGCCTGGCGGAGCCATCGCCACGCTCAGGTCGTGGTATCCGAGGCCGCCGGCCTCGCCCGCGCCGTCTCGGACGCGCCGGACGGCCTCCTGCTCTGGGCCGGCGATCCGGCCGATGCCTGGGTTTCGCCCTCCCTCGCCCGCCAGCTCAAGATCGCCGAGAACGCCGGCGCCGGGCCCTTCCTCGCGCGCCTGGTCGAGCCCGACCGAAGCGAGCTCGGCGACGCCTTCCGCCGCCTTGCGAGCGACGGCACCGGCCTCGATCGTCGGGTACGCGAGCCCGACGGCCGCACCTGGCGCGTGATCGCCCAACGCAGCGGCGACGCCAGCACCTGCTTCGCATGGTTGCGCGACGTGACCGCATCCGACCGCACCGAGGAGGCGCGCGCGGCGATGCAGGCGATCCTCGACGCCCGCGAGGCGATGCTGGAGCACGTGCCGATTCCGGTCTGGCATCGCCGGTCGGGCCTCGACATCAGCTACCGCAACCGCGCCGCCCGCGACCTGGTCGGCGACGGCAGCCCGGCCGAGCGGGTCGGGCGCGGCCTCGCCCTGCGCGCCCAGCGCTCGGCCAGCGAGCAGACCGAAAGCACCAACGTCGTCGTCGACGGCCGCCGCCGGCTGATCGAGATCGTCGAGTCGCCCGCGGCCGACGGCGCCGTCGTCGGCCATGCGCGCGACGTGACCCAGCTCGCCGAAACCCAGGACGAGTTCGCCCGCCATGTCGCGGCCCACGGCGAGCTGCTGCAGAAGCTGACGACCGCGATCGCGATCTACGGTCGCGACAAGCGGCTCCGTCTGTTCAACAACGCCTTCGTCGAGCTGTGGCAGCTCGACCGCCGCTGGCTCGCGACCGAGCCCGACTTCTCGGCGGTGATCGAGCTGCTGCGCCATCGCCGGCGCCTTCCCGAATACGCCGACTTCGCCCAGGCCAAGCGGCAGTGGACCCAGCTCTTCACCGGCCTGATCGATCCGGTCGAGGAGTTCCTGCACCTGCCCGACGGCCGGACGATCCGCCAGACCGTGTCGCCGCATCCGCAGGGCGGCCTCTTGTTCGTGTTCGAGGACGTCTCCGACCGTGTCGCGGTCGAGCGTTCCTACAACACGCTGATCGCGGTCCAGCGCGAGACGCTGGACAGCCTCGGCGAGGCGATCGCCGCGTTTACCGGCGACGGAAGGCTGCAGCTTTCCAATCCCGCCTTCGCGCGGCTTTGGAAGCTCGACGACACGCTGCTGGCGCAGAAGCCGCATCTGAACGAAGTCGCGCGCCGGATCCAGGAGCTGGTGCCGACGGACGGCGGCACCGCCGGGTTCGAGCTAGCCGAGGACACGAGGGCGACCGCGACCGGCAGGGTCGAGCGTCTCGACGGCAGCGTGCTCGACTTCGGCCGCGTGGCGCTGCCGGACGGCGCCACCCTCCTCATCTATCAGGACGTCACCGACTCGATCCGCGTCGAGCGCGCGCTCCGCGACCGCAACGAGGCGCTGGAGACGGCGGACCGGCTCAAGACCGAGTTCATCGCCAACGTCTCCTACGAGCTGCGCACGCCGCTCAACGCGATCGTCGGCTTCGCCCAGGTGCTGACCGACCAGTATTTCGGCTCGCTCAACGACCGCCAGCTCGACCACGCGCGTTCGATCATCACCGCGTCGGACCGGCTGGTAACCCTGATCAACGACATCCTCGACCTCTCCTCGATCGAGGCCGGCTATCTCCACCTGAGCCCGGGCGATGTCGACATCTCGGCGCTTCTGCACCAGGTGACGGCGCTGACGCACGAGTCGATCCGAAGCCGCGGAGTCGCGATGACGCTCGACTGTCCGCCCGGCATCGGCACGGTGCGCGGCGACGAGCGGCGGCTGAAGCAGGCGCTGCTCAACCTGCTCTCCAATGCCGCCAAGTTCACCCCGAAGGACGGCCGCATCCTGGTCTCGGCCAGGCGCGAGGACGAGGGGCTGGTCTTCCGCGTCGCCGACACCGGCGTCGGCATCGAGCCCGAGCGCCATGCCGAGATCTTCGAGCCCTTCGCCCGCGGCGCCTCGAGCCAGGCTCAGGCCGGCGCCGGCCTCGGCTTGGCGCTGGTCCGCCGCCTGATCGAGCTGCATGGCGGCACGATCTCGCTCGACTCCCAGCCCGGCATCGGCACCACGGTGCAGCTGACGCTGCCGGGCTGATCGCTCAGGCGGCGGGCACGCCCTGGGTCGTCGAATATTCGAAGTGGAAGACTTCGCCCGGATAGACCAGCGCACGGATCGCGTGCGCGGCCGCCGCCGCCTCGGCGAAGCCGGAGAGAATCAGCTTCAGCTTTCCGGGATATGCCGCAACGTCGCCGATGGCGAAGATGCCGGCCTCGCTGGTCTCGCAGCTCGAGGGCTGCACCTCGATCTGGCCCTTCTGCAGCTTGAGGCCCCAGTCGTTGATGGGGCCCAGGTTCATCGAGAGCCCGAAGAACGGCAGCAGCGCGTCGCAGCCAAGCGCCCGCTCGGCGCCGTCGAGGGTTGACACGATCACGTTCTCGACCTGGCCGTCCTTCCCCTCCAGCGCCTTCAGCTGATAGGGCACCACCAGCTCGATCTTGCCGGCATCCGCCAGCGCCTTCAGGCGCGCCTCGCTCTCGGGTGCCGCCCGGAACTTCGGCCGGCGATGGACCACCATCGTCTGGGCTGCGACCTCGGACAGCGAGATCGCCCAGTCGACGGCGGAATCGCCGCCGCCGGCGATCACGATGCGCTTGCCGCGGAAGTCCTCGCGCTTCTTCACCAGGTAATGGACGCTCCTGCCTTCATAGGCCTCGATGCCGGCGAGCGGCGGTCGGTTCGGCCCGAAGGCACCGACACCGGCGGCGATCATCACCGCCTTGGCCGCGATCTCGAGCCCGGACGAGGTGCCGAGGACGAAGCCGCCTTCGGCGCGAGTCAGCGTCGTCACCTGCTGGCCCAGGTGATACGTCGGATGGAACGGGGCCGCCTGCTCGGCCAGCTTGTCGATCAGAACCTGGGCGTCGATCCGGGGGTGACCCGGGATGTCGAAGATCGGCTTCTCGGGATAGAGCGCGGCGCATTGACCGCCCAGCATGTCGAGCGCGTCGATCACATGCGCCTTGACCTTGACCATGCCGCATTCGAACACGGCGAAGAGACCGACGGGACCGGCGCCGATGATCGCGACATCGGTCGAAAGACGCTGAGACATGCACGCTCGCGGAAGGCAGGGAAGATGCCGCTAACATGGCGATGACGGGCGGCGGAGGCAACCTCCGTCTAGGGCGATTTCGCCCACCTCTCCAGACCTGCCAGGGTCAGGCCAAAGACGTCCACGCCGCGCTTCAGCACCTTGGTCTTCCAGGCATCGGTCTCGACGTAGAAGCGGGCGCGGAACCGTTTCTGGATCGCGCGTCCCTCCGGCGAGAGCGGGTCGCCGTAGAGGTGGCGGTAGTTGTTCTCGCGCACCAGGTCGAAGTCGAGGATGTCGACGTCCGAGGTCCCGTACTCGAGTGCGACCGTGCGGACGCGCGCGCCCGGCACACGGTCGGCGACGATGTCGTAGGGCCAGCGCGCATGGGTCGGGATCAGCGGATCGTGGCCGGTCACATGCACGTCGCCGAACCACTCGCGCAGCCACTTGAGGCCGGGCGAGCCTTCCTGGGCATAGCTCATGATCAGCCCGTCGCCGACCGGGCCGTAGCCGGTATGGATGTCGAGCGTCGCCACGTTGGATGCGTGCGCGAGCCAGCCGTCGATGATCCGGTCGACCACGCGCTTCGACCAGGTCGGACCGCGCCCGTGATAGGTCAGGCTCTTCGGATGCTTGTGCTGGCCGAGCCGCATGATCCGGGTCAGCTCGCGCTCGCCGTTCTGCTGGACGAAGCTCCGGAGCTTGGCGTCGGCCTCCTCGCGCCCCGGTCCGCTCCAGGCCGGCGGCGCCAGCGAGAGGGCGAGATCGTCAAAGCCCGGATTGTCGGCATAGGGCGGGTCGCAATAGAGCAGGTTGCGGAAGAGGTCGACGTTGTCCTCGTTCTCGCGCCGGTTCCAGGCGAGGCCCCAGGGATTGATCTGGTGGACGAAGAGGACCGCTGTGTCCTTCGGCAGCCTGATCTCGCCGGCATTGTTGAGCAGCTGAACCATAACGCCGCCGCCGGCATAGCCTTCGATGCCGTGCGTGCCGGCGACCACCATCATCACGTTCTTCGATTCATGCGGCCCCATCAGCGCGACCGTCGTCGCCAGCGGCTCGCCCTCCGGCCCCTTCAGCAGATGGGTGAAGACGACCGGCGAAAGCCCGGCCTTGCGGCAGGCGGCGTTGAACTTCTCGTCCGCTTCGCGGGGTGTGGCGGAGAACGAGGCGATGTCGGGAGCGGCGGGCATGAGACGGATCGGCTTTCTTTCTGCCCCCTCTCCCGGCGAAGCCTGGGGAGGGACGGGGTGGGGGCGAGCGAAGCGAGGGAAGGTCGATCGACCCGCGGCTGTCCCTCGCTATGCTCGCCCCCACCCTAACCATCCCCCGCCAAGGGGCGGGAGAGGGGATACGAACGAATCTCGACGTTCAGCCCTTCTTCTCGGCGTTCCAGAGGACCTGGATCGGGGTCTTCAGGAGGCCGGTGACGCTGTTGCGGTAGGCGATCGGCGGGAAGCTCTGGCCGACGGGGATGTAGGGCATCGTCTCCACCGCGCGCTTCTGCAGCTCGACGCCGATCGCCTTGCGCTTGGCGAGGTCGGGCTCGGCCGCCCACTCCTTCCGCAGCTTCTCGGTCTGCTCGTCGCAGTTCCAGCCGAACCAGCCGCGCCCGTCGCAGGGTGCCGCCAGCGCGAAGTTGGTGAGCGCGCTCGAGAACTCCACGCCCAGCGAGCGGGTGTGGAAGATGTTCCAGCCGCCCTCGGCCGGCGCTTCCTTCTTGCCGCGGCGCGCCGCCAGGGTCGCCCAGTCGTTGGTCTGGATGTCGAGGTTGACGCCGGCCTTGCGCAGGTTGTCGTTGGTCACCGCGGCGATGTCGCGGAGGTCCTGGATGTCGGTCGCCTGGAAGACGGTGATCTTCTCGCCCTTGTAGCCGGCTTCGGCGAGCAGCTGCTTGGCCTTGGCGATGTCGGCCTTCTTGTAGGCCTCGGCACCGGCCTCGCTCTCCATCGGCGAGCCGCAGGACATCCACGCCCAGCACACCTTCCAGTGCGTCGGATCGCTGGAGACGGCGACCCGCATGTAGTCTTCCTGGTTGACCAGGTGGGCCAGCGCCTGCCGCGCCTTCACGTTGTTGAAGGGCGGGTGCAGGTGGTTCGGGCGGATGTAGCTGATCCATCCGCTCGGATTGTGGTTGGCGATGACGATGTCCTTGTTGCGCTGGAGCACCGGCAGCAGGTCGAGCGTCGGATTCTCGTAGATGTCGACCTCGCCGGCATTGAGCGCCGCGGCGGCGGTGTTGGAATCCGGCAGGTAGTGCCACTCGACGCGGTCGACCTTCACCGCCTTGCTGCCCGAGTACATGTTGGCGGGCTCGCTGCGTGGCGCATAGCCGGCGAACTTCTTGTAGACGACCTTCGAGCCCGGCACCCACTCGGCCTTCTCGAAGGTGAAGGGACCGGAACCGACCGTCTCGGTGATCGGCGTGTTGGGATCGGTCGAGGCTTCCTTCTCGCGCATGACGAAGGCGACGTTGGCGCTGAGCTTGGCGAGGGAGTCGAGGATGAGGCCCCACTTCTCCTTGAGCGTGATCGTGAAGGTCTGATCGTCGACCGCGGCGACGGTGGCGCCGGCGGCGGTCATGGCGCGCCCGTTGGAGTCGCGTGCCGCCCAGCGCTTGACCGAAGCGACCACGTCCTTGGTGGTGACGGCCGAGCCGTCGTGGAACTTGAGGCCGGGGCGAAGCTTGAAGGTGTAGGTGAGCCCGTCGGCCGAGACCGTGTGGCTCTGCACCATCTGCGGCTGCGCCTGGTACTTGTCGTCGAAAGCGTAGAGCGTGTCGAAGATCATGTAAGAATGCAGCAGCGTGATCGCCGCGGTGTTGGTGATCGGGTCGACCACCTTGAGATCCGCGTGCGGCGCGAACCTGATCGTCCCTTGCGCGAAAGCCGGTCCGGCCATGACCGCTGCGAGCGCGACGCCGGCGAGCAGCCGGCCGATATGTCGATCCCTCACGTCGTTCCTCCTTCGGGTTGTGGAGGGCGCTTGGCGCCTCTTCCTCTTATCGGAAAAACCCTATCGGATCCGAAACACGGGTCAAGGGAACACGGGCTGTGCACGGGATGTTGAAGTCGCAGCACCTCCCGGGAACCGATCCGGAGCATTCGTTCATGCGTTTCACCAGACGCGGCGTTCTCGCCATCGGCGGCGCCGCCATCGGCGCCGGCGCCGCCACCTTCGCCGCGACCAGGGACACCGGGCCCGAGCCCGTCGAGCCGAAGCCCGCGGCCGCCGCGCCTTCCCCTCCGCCGCCGCGCCCCGACTTCTCCAAGCTCGCGAGCGGCGACGACTGGGACGAGGTACGCCGCCAGTTCGCATTCTCCTCCGAGGTCGTGCACCTGAGCGCGCTGCTGATCGCCTCGCACCCCGCCCCCGTGCGCGCCAGGATCGAGGAATACCGCGCCCGCCTCGACGCCGATCCGGTGCAGTACCTGCAGGAGAACAACGACCGCCTGCGCGATGCCAGCATGGCGGCGGCGGCGAAGTATCTCGCCATCGAGCCGAAGCATGTGGCGCTGACCGAATCCACGACGATGGGCCTCGGCCTCGTCTATCACGGCCTGCAGCTCAAGCCCGGCCAGGAGATCCTGACCACCGAGCAGGACTACTACGTGACATACGAGGCGACGCGGCTGGCGGCGCGCCGCACCGGCGCCGGCGTCCGCCGCATCCCGCTGTTCGAGGACATCGACGAGGTCGCCGAGCCGGCGCTGGTCGAGCGTGTGATAGGCGCGATCAAGCCCGAGACGCGCGTGCTGGCGCTGACCTGGGTGCATTCGTCGAGCGGGCTCAAGATGCCGATCCGCAAGGTCGCCGACGCGCTCGCCGAGATCAACGCCAGGCGCGCCGAGGCCGACCAGGTGCTGTTCGTCGTCGACGGCGTGCACGGCTTCGCCAACCAGGACGCGACGATGGAGTCGCTCGGCTGCGACTTCCTGATCGCCGGCTGCCACAAATGGCTGTTCGGCCCGCGCGGCACCGGCATCGTCGCGACGGGCAAGCGCGGATTCCGCGACGTGATGCCGACGATCCCGAGCTTCACCGACGGTGCCGCCTGGAGCGCCTGGCAGAAGGGCAAGGAGCCGCCGGACTCGATCCAGACCGGCTGGGGCTTCATGCCCGGCGGCTTCAAGGCCTTCGAGCATCAATGGGCGCTGGCCGAGGCCTTCGCCTTCCACGAGCGGATCGGCAAGGCGAAGATCGCCGAGCGCACCGCGAGCCTCGCGAGCCGGCTCAAGGACGGGCTCGCCGACATCGCGCATGTGCGGCTGGTCACGCCGCGGGCGCCCGAGCTCTCCGCCGGCATCGTCTCCTTCGACATCGACGGCTTCACCCCGAACGCCGCGGCGAAGCGCCTTCGCGAGCACGCGATCGTCGCCTCGGTCGCCCCCTATGCGCGCCCGCATGTGCGCCTCACGCCGAGCCTCGCCAACACGCCGGCCGAGATCGACTACGCCCTCCAGACGATCGCCGAGATCCGCCCGCCGCAGACCGCGACGCGGCCGAGCGGGAAGAAGGGCTGACGCGATCCGGCGTTGACACAAGCCGCGTCTCCCCCAAGAATGCGCGCCATGCGTCGCCGCGCCATCCTCGTCTCGAAAAAACAGGCCCTCTAAGGGGTCTGCCGCCGGCCGCGCGAACGCGCTTACACCGTCAGGATCAACAGGACCCCTCCGGCTTCGGGCGGGGTCTTTTCGTTTCTGCATCTCCCTTCCGCCGGAACTCCCAACCAGCAGAAGGGCATCATGACCGACACGACTACACCGACCTTGAGCGGCCTCTGGATCCCGCTGATCACGCCGTTCCGCGACGGCCGCATCGACGAGGCCTCGTTCGCCCGCGTGATCCGCCACCTGCTCGGCCATCCGGTCGACGGGCTGATCGTCGCCGCCACCACCGGCGAGGGGCTGACGCTCGACTGGGACGAGACCAGGCGCCTGGTCGAGATCGCGGCTGCGACCGTCGCCGGCCGCGTGCCGCTGCATCTCGGGATGTCCGGCAGCGACACGCGCGCGCTTAGCGTCCGGATCGAACGCACGCGCGACTGGCCGGTCGAGGGCTACCTGGTTCCGAGCCCGGCCTATGTGCGGCCGTCGCAGGAAGGTCTCTACCGTCACTTCCTCGCCGTCGCGGACGCGAGCGAGCGGCCGGTGGTCGTCTACAACATCCCCTATCGCACCGGCGTCAACATCTCGAACGACACGCTGCTCCGGATCGCCGGGGCGCGATCCAACATCGTGGGCGTCAAGGACTGCTCAGCCGATCCGCAGCAGAGCGTCGAGCTGATCGGCCGCCGCCCGCCAGGCTTCGCCGTACTGACCGGCGAGGACGCGCAGTACTTCAGCGCGCTGACCCACGGCGCCGATGGCGGCATCACGGCTTCCGCGCACGTCAATCCGGGGGTCTTCGCCAAGATCCGCCGCGACCTGACTGCCGGCGAGACCGACCGGGCGCGTGCCGCCTGGCACGGGCTGGTCGACATCGTGCGCCTGTTCTTCGCCGAGCCGAACCCGGCGCCGGTCAAGCACTGGCTCTGGCGCCAGGGCCTGATCGCCTCGCCGGAGCTCCGATTGCCGATGACCGGTGTCACCGCCGCTCTTGCCGGACGCCTCGACCGCATGATGCAGGCGCGAGGTGCCACGCGGGTGGCGGCGGAGTGAATCGCGTCCCCTCCCTCGCGCTTCGCACGGGGGAGGGTTCCGACTAGGCTCTCCCGCAGCAAAGGAGAGCCTCATGGAAATGCGCACGTTAGGCCGGACCGGCGTGAAGGTCTCGGTGCTGGGATTCGGCTGCGGCGCCGTCGGCGGGATGATGGTGAAAGGGTCGCCCGCCGACCAGGAGCGCGCCGTGGCGCGGGCGCTGGAGGCCGGCGTCACCTTCTTCGACACGGCACCGATGTACGGCAACGGTGCCAGCGAGACCAATCTCGGCCGCGTGCTGGCAAGCCTCAAGCCCGAGATCTTCCTCGCGACCAAGGTCACCGTGCTGCCCGAGGACAAGGGAGACATCGTGGGCGCGGTCGCACGCTCGCTGGAAGCGAGCCTGAAGCGGCTCGGCCGCGAGTCGGTCGACCTGCTTCAGCTCCATAACCGGATCGACGCTGCCGGCACCGACCGGCCGCTCACCGCCGAGACCGTGACCCAAGAGGTCGCCCCGGCGATGGAGAAGCTCAAGCGCCAGGGCAAGATCCGCTTCGCCGGCATCACCGCGCTCGGCGAGACAGCACTTCTGCATCGCGTCGTCGAGTCCAAGGCCTTCGACACCGCGCAGATCTGCTTCAACCTGCTGAACCCGAGCGCTGCCGGGCCGGTGCCGGCGGGCCTGCCGGCGCAGGACTTCAAGGGCCTCGCGACCAGGGCGAAGGAGGCCGGCATGGGCCGCATCAACATCCGCGTCTTCGCCGGCGGCGCCTTGAGCGGCAGCGAGGAGCGGCATCCGACCGGCGTGCCCTCCGTGCCGCCGATCGCCTCCGGCCCCACCTACGCGGTCGACGTGAAGAACGCGCACCGCTTCGATCCGCTCATCAAGGCCAGCCATGCCGAAAGCCTGATCGAGCTGGCACTCCGCTTCGCGATCTCCTCGGACGCGATGACCACGGTGCTCGCCGGCACCTCGACGCTCGACCAGCTTGAGACCGCGATCCGCTCGGTCGAGAAGGGCAGGCTGTCGGCCGACGCGCTCGCGATGATCGCAAGGGCCTGAACGGCGAACGGCCGAGGCGTCGCCGCCCCGGCCGCATGCCTCACACCGGAACTGCGATCAGTTCCAGACGTGGATGACCTTCCGGCTGTCGCGCTCGACGACGACCGGCTGGTTGTTGATGATCGAGTAGCTGAAGGACTCGCGGCGCGGGATCACGATGGTCTCCGGCAGCGGCGCCACGGTGACGGTGCCCGGAAGCACCATGCCGACCTGCGGGCGCAGCGACGGGTCGTCGATCGACTTGAACTTCTGGGTCGTCGAGTACTCGCGGATCGTGGTGCCGTGATCGTTGGTCCAGGTGGTGGTGGTCGTGGTGGTCTGCGCCGAGGCGACGCCGATGCCGGCTGCCAGCGCGATCGCCGCGACGGTCGAGAGCAGGGTCTTCTTCATCTCCAGATCTCCTCAATTCCGATTGAGTGGGAACTGGGGGAAGAACACCGGAGAGGCACGGCCGATCATACCCAGCGCGCATTAAAGGCGCGCACGGCATCGACCTACCGCGGCTGCGGTACGTGGATGATGCGATCGACCATTGAGGGTCATCGGCGAGCGGCGTATGAGTCGGACGTGCCGATTTCCACGAGCCTTTCCGACGCTTCGGCGACGGTCGCGTTGGCAACCCTCCTTGCGCCGCTTCTCCGTGCCGGCGACGTCGTCGCCCTGCATGGCGAGCTCGGCGCGGGCAAGACCTTCTTCGCACGCGCCATCATCCACGCCCTCGGCGGGCCGGAGGAGGTGCCGTCGCCGACCTTCACGCTGGTGCAGACCTACGACCTCGCGCCGGCGCCGGTCTGGCATTTCGATCTCTATCGGCTCACGCGGCCCGAAGACGCGCATGAGCTCGGCATCGAGGACGCGTTCGCCGAGGCGATCTCGCTGATCGAGTGGCCGGAGCGGCTGGGGGCGCTGCTGCCGGCAGAAAGGCTCGACGTGCACCTCGCCTTCGGCAGGAGCGAGAACGAGCGCGTGGTCACGCTGTCGGGCTCGCCTAGGTGGGAAGAGCGGCTGAAGGCGCTCGGGCTTCCATGAATCTGAAGACCATCCCGCCGGGCGTGCCGTTCCTCGATGCGCTGGCGGCAGGGCTCCATGCGCGCTCGCCGGATCCGCTCGATCTCGCGGCGATCACGATCCTGCTGCCGACGCGGCGCGGCGCACGCGCGCTCTCGGATGCCTTTCTTCGCGTCAGCGGCGGCAAGGCGCTGCTGCTGCCCAGGATGGTGCCGCTGGGCGATGTCGATGCGGCGGAGCTGGACCTCGGGCCGGCGGCCGATCTGGGCCTGGCCGAGTCGCTCGACCTGCCGCCGGCGATCGCCGAGCCGCGCCGCCTCCTGCTGCTGACACGGCTGATCCTGGCGGCGCGCGGGGATCTGGTGCCGCATCACGCCGCGCGACTCGCAAAGGAACTCGCGCGCCTCCTCGACCAGATCCACACCGAGGGCCTCGCCTTCTCCGATCTGCCGGCGCTCGTGCCTGAGGATCTGGCGCGTCACTGGCAGCTGACGCTGGATTTCCTCTCGATCCTCTCCGAGCGCTGGCCGGAGGTGCTGAAGGACGAGGGCGCGCTCGATCCGGCCGACCGGCGCTCGCGGCTGATCCGGCTCCAGGCCGATTCCTGGGCCAAGGCGCCGCCGCCGGATCCGATCATCGTCGCCGGATCGACCGGCAGCATCCCGGCGACGGCCGACCTGATGAAGGTGGTGGCATCGCTGCCCAAGGGCGAGGTGGTGCTGCCCGGCCTCGATCTCGCCTCGGACGACCGCACCTGGGAGGCGATCGGCGAGGAGCCGGTGCATCCGCAGCACACGATGCACCGGCTGCTGGCGCGCCTCGGGGCCGAGCGGAAGGACGTGACCCTGTGGTCGGCCGCGGCGGTGTCGCCGCGCGCGACGCTGCTGCAGCGGGCGCTGACGCCGGCCGCGACATCCGACGAGTGGCGCGACCTGCCGGAAGTCGACGAACGCGCCGTCGCCGGCCTGTCGCGTCTCGATCTGCCGACGGCGGAGGCGGAGGCGCGCGCGATCGCGCTCAGCCTGCGCGAGGCGCTGGAGACGCAAGAGGCGCGCGCGATGCTGGTGACGCCCGATCGCATGCTCGGCCGCCGCGTCGCCGCCGAGATGGCGCGCTGGAACATCGAGGTCGACGATTCCTCGGGCCAGCCGCTCGCCGGCAGCGCGGTCGGCACCTTCATGCGGCTGATCCTGACCGCGATCGAGTCAGACCTGGCACCGGTCGACCTGCTGGCGCTGCTCAAGCACCCGCTCGCCTCGGGCGGCATCTCGACGCCGGTTTTCCGCGACCTCGCGCGCAAGCTCGAGCACGCGATCCTGCGCGGGCCGCGGCCGGCGCCCGGTATCGCGGGACTCAAGAGCGCGCTCGCCAATGCCGAGATCAAGGACGCCCGCGAGAAGTCGACGCTGACGGCCTTCGTCGAGGATCTGGGCGCGCGGCTCTCGCCGCTGATCCAGGGCATCGAAGGTGGCGAGGCGACGCTGACCGAGCATCTCGCCCATCACATCGAGGCGGCGGAAGCACTGGCCCGGGACGACGCATCGAGCGGCGCCGAGCGGCTCTGGCGCGGCGAGGCCGGCGAGATGCTGGGCACGGCGCTCGCCGAGATCAGCGAGGCGGCCGGCACCTTCGCCCTCGCCCGCGGATCCTTCTATCCGCAGCTCTACGACGCGCTGACCGAAGGCCTGGTGGTGCGTCCGCAGCGCGGCCAGCATCCGCGCCTCTCGATTCTCGGGCCGCTCGAAGCGCGGTTGCAGACGGCCGAGGTCGTCGTGCTCGGCGGGTTGAACGAGGGCACCTGGCCGCCGGAGCCGCAGGCCGATCCGTGGCTGTCGCGGCCGATGCGGGCACGCTTCGGCCTGCCGGCGCCGGAGCGTCGCATCGGGCTTTCGGCGCACGACTTCGTGGAACTCGCGTCGGCGAAGCAGGTGGTGCTGACCCGGGCCGAGCGCGTCGACGGCACGCCGACGGTCGCGTCGCGCTGGCTGCTGCGTCTCGACGTCGTGCTCGGCGAGGAGGGTGCCAAGCGGCTCAAGCGCGAGAGCGCTGTCCGACGCGCCTGGGTCGAGGCGCTGGATGCGCCGGCGGGCCCGCCGCAGCCGATCGCGCCGCCGGCACCGCGCCCGCCGGCCGAGGCGCGGCCTAAGCGGATGTCGGTGACCGAGATCGAGCGCTGGATGCGCGATCCTTACGCGATCTATGCGCGCCACGTGCTGGGCCTGAAGGCGCTCGACCCGATCGACGCCGATCCGGGTGCTGCCGAGCGCGGGCAGTTCATCCACGCCGCCCTCGATGCCTTCGTCCGCGACTTTCCCGACGGGCTGCCGCATGACGCGCGGGCGCGGCTGATCCAGATCGGCCGCACCGCCTTCGGTGCCGCCCTCGACCGGCCGGGCGTGCGCGCCTTCTGGTGGCCGCGCTTCGAGCGCATCGTCGACTGGTTCATCGAGACCGAGACCGCGCGGCGGCCGGCGCTCGCCGCCTCGGTCACCGAAGCCAAGGGCAGGCTCAAGCTCGGCGACTTCACGCTGACCGGCTTCGCCGACCGGATAGACCGGCTCGATTCCGGCGGCCTCGTGATCCTCGACTACAAGACCGGCGTCCTGCCGAAGGAAGAGCATGTGGCACTCGGCCTCTCGCCGCAGCTTCCGCTCGAAGCGCTGATCGCCGAGGCTGGCGGCTTCGAGAACGTCGAGGCAGGCAAGGTCGAGGCGCTCGAATACTGGCGTCTCTCCGGCGCCGATCCTGCCGGCGAGATCAAAAGCCTCGCCGACGGCGATCCGCGCGCCTTGATCGAGGCGGCACGTGCCGGCCTGCTTGCGCTGATCGCCAGGTTCGCCGATCCGGCGACGCCCTACCTCTCCCGCCCCGATCCCGTGTCGGGCCCGCGCTACAGCGACTACGACCATCTCGCCAGGGTGAAGGAATGGTCGACGCTGGAGGGGTGACGCCATGCCTCCGATCGCCCGCGCACGATCGCCGGAGCAGCTCGCGGCGGCGCGGCCGGAGGCATCCGTCTGGGTCGGCGCGTCGGCGGGGTCGGGCAAGACCTCGGTGCTGTCCGATCGCGTGCTGCGCCTGATGCTGCTCGACGGCGCCAGGCCCGAGCGCCTGCTCTGCCTCACCTTCACCAAGGCGGCGGCGGCCGAGATGAAGACGCGCGTGATGGCGGAGCTCGCCCATTGGGCGGCGGCCGACGACATCACGCTCGCCGACTCTCTCGCCAAGCTGCTCGGCCAGCGCGCGACCCGAGACGAGGAGGAATGCGCCCGTCGCCTCTTCGCCCGCGCGCTCGATGCGCCGGGCGGATTGAAGATCCAGACGATCCACGGCTTCTGCCAGAGCCTGCTCGGCCGCTTCCCGCAGGAGGCCGGGGTCGTCCCCTATTTCGATCTCGCCGAGGACCGCATCGCCGCCGAACTGATGGCGGAAGCGCGCAACCGCGTGCTGGCGCAGGCGCGGGCCGGCGGCAACCTGGCCGAGGCACTCTCGGTCGCGACCGAGCGTGCCGGCGAGGATCGCTTCGACACGCTGATCCAGGATCTCGCGCGCGAGCGCGGCCGGCTGACGCGGCTGGTCGAGGATCACGGCATCGACGGCGTGGTCGCCCGGATCTTCGCCCGCCACGATGCCGATCCCAAGGATACGCCGGAGAGGCTGATCGCCGACGCGGTGCGCGACGGCGCCTTCGATCTGGTCTCGCTCCGCCGCGCCTGCGACGCGCTCTCCCGCAGCGGCGTCGAGGACCAGCGGCGCGCGCCGGTGCTCGCGAGCTTCCTCGCCGATCCGAAGACCCGCGTCTCCGCCTTCGAAGCCTATCGCGCGATCTTCCTGACCAAGGACGGCTCGATCCGCGCCCGCCTCGCGGCAAAGGCGGCGGAGGCGCATGACGCCCGCTGCAAGGAGACGCTGCAGAAGGAGGCCGAGCGCATCCTCCGCCTCGATCAGAAGATCAAGGCGCTGCGATTGGCACGCGCGACCGCGGCGCTGGTCCGCCTCGCGGTCGCGGTGATCGAGACATATGCCGAGCTCAAGCAGGCGAAGGCGCTGCTCGACTACGACGACCTGATCCTGAAGACGCGCGACCTGCTCTCGATGGAGGGCGTGGCCCCCTGGGTGCTGTTCAAGCTCGACGGCGGCCTCGACCACATCCTGATCGACGAGGCGCAGGACACCAATCCCGACCAGTGGCAGGTGGTGCAGCATCTGGCCGAGGAGTTTTTCGCCGGTGTCGGCGCGCGCCCGGACGTGACGCGCACGATCTTCGCGGTCGGCGACTACAAGCAGTCGATCTACGGCTTCCAGCGCGCCGACCCGAGAGAGTTCCAGCGCATGCGGCTTCACTTCGCGATGCGCGTCACCGGCGCCAAGCGCGAATGGGACGAAGTGGCACTGGCGACCTCGTTCCGATCGACGCCGGCGGTGCTGGAAGTCGTCGACACCACCTTCGCCCCGCCGGAAGCGCATGCCGGCGTCACGCAGGACGACGAGAAGGTCAGGCACGAGGCGAGCCGTAAGGGCGCAGGCGGCCTGGTCGAGATCTGGCCGCTGGAGGAGCCGGCCGAGCGCGATCCGTTCGAAGCCTGGATGCCGCCGGTCGAGCAGCGATCGGGCCGCGATCCCGAGACCGAGCTCGCCCGTCTGATCGCGCGCCGCATCGCCGAGTGGATCGACCGCAAGGAAATGCTGCCGGCCAAGGGCCGCGCGATCCGTGCCGGCGACGTGATGGTGCTCGTGCGCCGCCGCGGCACCTTCCTCGACGCGCTGGTGCGGGCCTTGAAGCAGCGCGGCGTGCCGGTCGCCGGCGCCGACCGCATCCTGCTGACCGAGCAGCTCGCGGTGATGGACCTGATGGCGCTCGGTCACGCGCTGCTGCTGCCCTCGGACGACCTCACGCTCGCAACCGTGCTGAAGAGCCCACTCGTCGGCCTGGATGAGGACCAGCTCTATCGGCTGGCGCATGGGCGCGAGGGCTCGCTGTGGAAGCGCCTGCAGTCGATGAAGGATGCCGAGCCTGCCTTCGGACAGGCGCACGACCTGCTTGCCGATCTCCTGGCGCGCGTCGACTACCTCTCGCCCTTCGCGCTGTTCGCCCATGTGCTGGGACCGCTCGGCGGGCGCCGCAGGATCCAGGCGCGCCTCGGCCCCGAGTCGCTCGACGCGCTGGAGGAGTTCCTGAACGCGGCGCTCGCGCATGAGCGCGCGCATCCGCCGTCGCTGCAGGCTTTCCTCCACTGGCTGGAGGCGGCGGCCGAGGACATCAAGCGCGACCTCGAGCACGGCGCCCGCGACGAGGTGCGCGTGATGACCGTGCATGGCGCCAAGGGCCTGCAGGCACCGATCGTGATCCTCCCCGATACGGTCTCGCCGCTCCGCGACGACCCCGGCGTGCTGTGGACCGAGGATGGCTTGCCGCTCTGGTGCCCGCGCGTCGAGGACGCCGATCAAGTCGCCGGCCGCGCACGCGCCGCCGCACGCACGCACCGCGAGGAGGAGCATCGACGCCTGCTCTATGTCGCGATGACGCGGGCCGAGGACCGCCTCTATGTCTGCGGCTGGCGTACTTCGGATCGCCGGAGCAGCAGCGTCACCTGGTACGACCTGGTCGCATCCGCGTTCGAAACGCTCGATGGCGTCGAGCCGGTGGTCGAGCGGCCGGCACGCCGCTTCGTCAGCCAGCAGACGGCGGCGGTCGAGATGCCGAAGGCCGCGGCCGATGCGGTCGTGCTTCCGGCGCTGCCCGGCTGGGCGCGCATCGACGCGAAAGCGGAGCCCAGGCCGCCGCGCCCGCTGGCGCCGAGCCGGCCGGAAGACCCCGAGCCGCCGGTACGCTCGCCGCTGATCGCCGAGGACGGGCTTCGCTTCCGCCGCGGCCGCCTGGTGCATCGCCTGCTGCAGTCGCTGCCCGATCTTCCGCAGGAGGCGCGGGCCGAGGCGGCGCGGCGCTGGCTCGCCCGGCCGGGACAGGGCATCACGCCGCAGCAGGCGGAAGCGCTTTTGAAGGAGACGCTCGCGATCCTCGACGACCCGGATCTGGCGCCGCTGTTCGGCCCCGGCAGCCGCGCCGAGGTGCCGGTGACCGGCGTGATCGGGCCGCATGTGGTCTCGGGCCAGGTCGACCGGCTGGTCGCCCTCGCCGACCGGGTGGTCGTCATCGACTACAAGACCAACCGCCCGCCGCCGCTGGAGCCTGAGCGCGTGGCCCCGCTCTACCTCCGCCAGATGGCGGCCTATCGGGCGGTCTTGCGGAAGGTCTACGAGGGCTGCCCCGTCGAGTGCCGGCTGCTCTGGACCGACGGCCCCCGCCAGATGGCGCTGCCGGACGCGCTCCTGGACCGCTTCGCGCCGGCGTAACCTTCTGGAGAATAGGAGATTTCAGGGACCCTTGCGCTCCCCCGCCCCCTCCTTTATAAGCCCCCGCTTCAAGCTGGAGCCGACGACATGAAGCCCGACATCCACCCGCAGTACCACACCATCAAGGTCGTCATGACCGATGGCACCGAGTTCGAGACCAAGTCGACCTGGGGCAAGGAAGGCGAGGTGATGCGGCTCGAGATCGACCCGAAGTCGCACCCGGCCTGGACCGGCGTGCACCGCATGATCGACTCAGGCGGCCAGGTTGCGAAGTTCAACAAGCGCTTCGCCAATCTCGGCATCGGCAAGAAGTAAGCCCGAGCCGGACGCGCTTGAGACAAGGGCCCCTTCCGGGGCCCTTTTCATTTCTAGTTGAGCATCCGGTCGAGCCGGTCGACGCGCTCGTAAAGTGCGCGGCTGCGGTCCAGCAGCCCGCCCATCGCCGGCGGCATCCATTCGCCGAGATCGTCGGCGGAGGCGAGGCACACATCCTGGCCGGCGAGGCGCCGCTCCGGCAGGCGCGACTCTTCGTCGGCGATCTCCCCTTCGAGCACGGCCCGGCGCAGCAGCAGCCACGCCATCACCTGGGTCAGGCGCGAGGTCACGCGAAAAGCCTCGCGCGTGAGCTTGAGGCGCTCGACCGGCGGCATGCGGAGCGCGTCGCTCTGGCGGAAGCGCAGGTAGTTCCGCGCCTCGATCAGCAGCGACATCGCCTCATCGTAGGTCCGGGTGATGACGACCGTGGACATGCCTAGAGCATGGGGCGCCGGGCACCCGGGCGCCAAGAACTAATTTGTGCTCAGGCCCGCTCCCGCAGCGTGCTGAATTTCAGGTCCGGCCAGTCCTTGATCATCCGGTTGAGCTCCCAGGCGTTCCGCGCCAGGAACACCGGCGCGTCGTCCCGGTCCTCGGCGACGGCGCCGCGGTTCTGCTCGATGAAGCGCTTGAGGACGGCCGGGTCGGCGCTCGAGATCCAGCGCGCGGTCTCGTAAGGAGCCTCCTCGAAGCCGATCGGAACGCCGTATTCACCCTGGACCCGCGAGCCCAGCACGTCGAGCTGGAGGCGGCCGACGACGCCGACGATCCATTGCGAGCCGATCACCGGGCGGAACACCTGGGTCACGCCCTCCTCGGCCAGGTCCTCGAGGGCCTTCCGCATCTGCTTGGCGCGGATCGGATCCTCGAGGCGGACGCGCATCAGGATCTCGGGCGCGAAGTTCGGGATGCCGGTGAAGCGGATCGCCTCGCCCTCGGTCAGCGTGTCGCCGACGCGAAGCGTGCCGTGGTTGGGGATGCCGATGATGTCGCCGGGGAAGGCTTCCTCGGCGAGCTCGCGCTCCTGCGCGAAGAAGAAGATCGGGTTCTGCACCGCGATCATCTTGCCGGTGCGCGACTGCTTCAACTTCATGCCGCGCTTGAAGCGGCCGGAGACGAGGCGGAGGAAGGCGACGCGGTCGCGGTGGTTGGGGTCCATGTTGGCCTGGACCTTGAACACGAAGCCGGTGACCGGCGCCTCGCCGGGATCGACGGGCCGCGGTTCCGCCGGCTGGCGGCGCGGCGGCGGCGCGATCTCGCCCAGCATGCGGATCAGCGTCTCGACGGCGTAGTCCTGAAGCGCGCTGCCGAAGATCACCGGCGTCATGTGGCCGGCGCGATACGAGTCCACGTCGAGGGCCGGATAGGCGGACGAGGCGAGCTCGGCCGACTCGCGGAAATCCTTCAGCACCTGCGGCGCCACGCGCCTGTCGAGCTCGGGATCGTCGAGACCCTTGCAGTCGATCGTGGTGTCGTAGGACGTACCCTTGCCCTTCGAGCTGGTCAGGAACTTGTCGGCGAGCAGGTCGTAGCAGCCGTGGAAGTCGGTACCCATGCCGACCGGCCAGTTGACCGGCGTGACGTCGAGCGCGAGGCCGCTCGCGACCTCGTCCATCAAGGCGAAGGGATCGTGGCCCTCGCGATCCACCTTGTTGACGAAGGTGATGATCGGGATGTCGCGCAGCCGGCAGACCTCGAACAGCTTGCGGGTCTGGCTTTCGATGCCCTTGGCGGCGTCGATGACCATCACCGCCGAGTCGACCGCGGTCAGCGTGCGGTAGGTGTCCTCGCCGAAGTCCTGGTGGCCCGGCGTGTCGAGCAGGTTGAAGGTCACGCCCTGGAACTCGAAGGTCATGACCGAGCTCGAGACCGAGATGCCGCGATTGCGCTCGATCTCCATCCAGTCCGACCGCGTGCGCCGGCGCTCGCCGCGCGCCTTCACCTGGCCCGCGGCGCGGACGGCGCCGCCGAACAGCAGCAGCTTCTCGGTCAGCGTGGTCTTGCCGGCGTCGGGGTGCGAGATGATGGCGAAGGTGCGACGCGCCGACTGCGGCGCGGCGTGCGAATCTGAGGGCAAAGGAAAGCTTCCGTCGTAAAGCGCCGCTTATATAGGGCGCCTATCCGGCGCGCGCCAGCCTCGCGAGCGCCGAGCGCATCGGCTCGGGGATCGGCGTCGGCCGGCGCTGGGCGCGGTCGACGAAGACATGGACGAAATGCCCGGCTGCCGCCGGCGCGTCGTCGCCGGCGCGGAACAGGCCGACCTCGTAGCGGACGCTGGATGAGCCCAGCCTGCCGACGCGAAGCCCGGCATCGATGCGGTCGGGGAACGCGAGAGGCTTGAAGTAGCGGCACTGGCTCTCGACGCAAAGGCCGATGACGGGGCCATGCTCGATGTCGAGATTGCCGGCGTCGATCAGGTACGCGTTGATGACCGTGTCGAAGTACGAGTAGTAGACGACGTTGTTGACGTGCCCGTAGACGTCATTGTCCATCCAGCGGGTCGGGATCGCCAGCCAGTGCCCGTAGGCGGCGCGTGTCTCCTGGGCCTCGGCCATCGCTAGTCCTTGAGAAACTTGTGGAGCGCGTCGACGGTCGCGTCCGGCGCTTCCAGCATCATCATGTGGCCGGAGGCCGGGATCGTGACGATCTCGCCGCCCTGGATCGCCGCCGCCATCTCGCCGGTCGCCTTGGCCGGCACCATGCGGTCCTCGGCACCGGCGAAGACCAGCGCCGGGCAGCGCACCTTGTCGGTCGCTTCCGGACCGCCCTTCCAGTCGGTGCAGGCCTGGAGGTCGGCCGCGAGCGACGGGCCCACGCCCTTCTGGATCAGCCGGCGCGCGGCACCGGTGAGCCAGAGGCCCGGCGTCGGGTGGCCGCCGATCTGCGCGGTACGTCCCAAGCCCCAGAAGGTCATCAGCTCCGGCGCCAGCATCGTCCCGGCTTTCCCTGAGTCGAGCAGCGCCTGGTGCACCGGCATCGCCAGCGACGCGCCGAGCAGCGCGATCTTCGCGATCCTGTCCGGCGATCGTGCCGCCGCGGTCAGCGCGACGGCCGCTCCCATGCTGTGGCCGACCAGCGCCGCCTTGTCGAAGCCGGAAGCAACGACGACCTTGGCGACCCAGTCCGCCATCGCCTCGATCGTGGTCAGCGGCGGACCTTCCGAGCGCCCGTGCCCGGGCATGTCGACGGCGAGCACCGAGAAGCCGTGATAGGCCAGGAACCGCGCCTGCAGCACCCAGACCGTGTGATCCATGCCGGCGCCATGCAGCAGAACCACCAGCGGCCTGTCCTGGGTCAGCGGCTTTCCGCCGGTGCCGGCGAAGACCCGGCGTCCGTCGACGGTGAGATCCATCAGCTTCTCTGGGACGCCTTCAGCGCCTGGTCGAGGTCTTCGAGGATGTCGTCCGGATCCTCGAGCCCGATCGAGAGCCGGATCAGATCCTCTCCGACGCCGGCGGCATCGAGCTCGGCGGCGCTCATCTGCTGGTGCGTGGTCGAAGCAGGGTGAATCACGAGAGACTTCGCGTCGCCGACATTGGCGAGATGCGAGAACAGCTTCACCCGCTCGATGAAGGCGCGGCCCTTGGCGCGGCCGCCCTTGATGCCGAAGGCGATCATCGAGCCCGCGCCCTTGGGCAGCAGCTTCTTCGCGAGATCGTGGTCAGGGTGCGTCTCAAGGCCAGGATAGAGCACCCAGGCGACGGCGGCGTGGGTCTGAAGGAAACGCGCGACCTTGAACGCGGTCTCGACATGGCGCGCCATGCGCAGCGGCAGGGTCTCGACGCCCTGCAGGATGTGGAAGGCGTTGGTCGGGCTCATCGCCGCGCCGAAATCCCGAAGCCCCTCGGCCCGCGCGCGCATCAGGAAGGCCTCGGGCCCGAACTCCTCGGCGAAGTCGAGACCGTGATAGCCGGCATAGGGTTCGGTCAGCGTCGGGAACTTGCCGCCTTCCCAGTCGAAGCGGCCGGAGTCGACGAGCGCGCCGCCGATCGCGACGCCATGGCCGCCGAGCCATTTGGTCGCCGAGTGCATCACAATGTCGGCGCCGTGCTCGAAGGGCCGGCAGAGGAACGGCGTGGCGAAGGTCGCATCAAGCATCAGCGGCAATCCCGCCGCATGCGCGATCTCGGCGACCTTCGGGGTGTCGAGGACTTCGAGGCGCGGATTGCCCAGCACCTCGCCGAACACGAGCCGGGTCTCGGGCCTGATCGCGTTCCTGAAAGCGTCATGGTCGCGCGGGTCGACCAGCGTCGCGGTGATGCCGAAGCGCGGCAGCGTGTGCACGAACATGTTGTGCGAGCCGCCGTAGATCGAGCGGGACGCGACGATGTGCCCGCCTGCCCCCATCAGCGTGACGATCGCCAGATGCAGCGCGGCCTGGCCGGAGGCAAGGCAGACCGCGCCGACCCCGCCTTCGAGCGCCGCAATCCGCTCTTCCAACGCCGCCACCGTCGGGTTCGAGATGCGCGAGTAGATGTGCCCGGCGCGTTCCAGGTTGAACAGCGAGGCGGCATGGTCGACGTCGCGGAAGACGTAGGACGTCGTCTGGTAGATCGGCTGGGCGCGGGCACCGGTCGCCGGATCGGGTTTCTGCCCGGCATGGAGCGAGAGCGTGTCGAAGCGCGGAAGCTTGGGCTCGGCCATGGCCGGCACGGTACACGAGGCGCGCGCGCCTAGGCCAGATGCCTAGCCTCGATCCTCGGTGTAGGTCATGACGGAATGCACGATCCGCCGGATCGTCCCTTCGGCAAGCTCGATCGCCCCGCCGCGGCGGTTGCCGCCGGCCGGCATCAGCGGGCCGTCGACGAGCAGCATGGCGATGCCGTGGATCGCCGCCCAGGCGAAGCGCAGCACCTCGTTGTCGCGCCCGGCACCGCTCCTGGCCGAGGATACCGCCGCCACCAGCTCGCCGAAGGCCGCGTCGCCGGCGCGCTGGCATCTCGGGTTGCCGCGGTCCACCCGGTCGGAGTGGAGCATCAGGACGAAGACGACCGGATCGCCGAGAGCGAAGTCGACATAGCCGCGGGCGATGCGCTCCAGCGCCTCGGGCCCCTCCGTGCCCGCCCGGTGCGCCTGCATCCGAGCGGTCAGCCTCTCGAAGCCCCGCGCCGAGACCTCGCTGAGGAGGCCGGTGACATCGCCGAAATGATGGGCCGGCGCGCTGTGCGCGACACCCGCGCGGCGCGCGCATTCGCGCAAGGAGAAGCCGTGGATGCCGGTCTCCCGGACGAGCTCTTCGGCGACCCTGGCCAGGGCGTCGAACAGGTCCCCGTGGTGGTAGGGCTTCGGCGCCTCGGTCACGATCCGGCGACTCCTATCTTTCCAGTGACAAGATTATCTTGACATCGCCCAGATCGGCGCGCAACCTCTCCATCAGGACACTGTCCAGATAGAGGCCGCATGGCTGCCGACACCCTTTCCCCGGACGCACTGTTCCGTTACGGAAACCTGGTCGCCCTCGCCGGCTGGCTGGCGCTCGGCCTTGGCATCGTGCTTCGCTCGCCTCTCCTGAGGGATACCGTCGCCGGGCTCGCCGTGCCCCTCGGTCTCTCGGTCGCCTACACGGCGATCATCATGGTTCATTGGTGGAGCGGCGAGGGCGGCTTCTCCTCGCTTCAGGATGTGAGCGCGCTGTTCCGCTCGCCCTGGCTGCTGCTCGCCGGCTGGATCCACTATCTCGCCTTCGACCTCTTCGTCGGCGCCTGGGTCGCCAGGGACGCGGAAGCGCATGGCCTGCCACGGCTAATGCTCGTCCCGGTCCTCCCCGTCGTCTTCCTGTTCGGTCCGGCCGGCCTGCTGCTTTGGCTCTGCCTTCGCATCGCGTTCGGCGAAAGGAGTTCCCGATGACCTCGCCGCGACAGGCCGTGACGCTCGCCTATCAAGGGCAGCCGCTGCTGGCGGGCGCCGGCATCTTCCTGCTGCTGGCCGCGATCCCGACGCTCGCCGCGATGGGGCTCGACGGGCGCACGCTCAATGGCATCAACGTCTGGATCAAGCCGCTGAAGTTCGAGGTTTCGCTCGCAGTCCAGCTCCTCAGCGTCGCCTGGGCGATGCTGCTGCTGCCGGAGCGCCAGGGCCGGCTGGTCCGCACCCTCGCCATCGTCATGGCGGGTGCCGCGTTCTTCGAGATCGCCTACATCGCGCTTCAGGCCTCGCGCGGAGAGGCATCGCACTACAACACCAGCACGCCGATCGCGGGGCTCATGTACACGCTGATGGGCATCGGTGCGGTCGCGCTGGTGGTGACGGCGGGCTGGATCGGCGCGCTGATCCTCAAGCATGGCGACGCTTCGCGGCCGATCGTGTTCGCTGCCGGCCTCGGCCTCGTCATCGGCAGCTTGGTCGGCGGCATCGCCGGGGCCTATATGTCCTCCAAGACCGGACACTGGGTCGGTGCTACCGCCACCGATGCGGGCGGACTGCCGATCTTCGGCTGGTCGCGCACGGGGGGCGACCTCCGGGTCGCGCATTTCTTCGGCCTGCACATGATCCAGATCCTGCCGATCACCGCCTGGATCGGGTCCGCGGTCTTGCCGGACAGCCTGCAGAAGCCGGCGATCCTCGCCGTCGCCGCGGCCGGATGCCTGGTCACGCTGGCCACGCTCGCCCAGGCCATCGCGGGAGTTCCGTTCCTAGGCTGATCGCCTCAGGTGAAGCGAACCTCGGCCAGGATCATGTCCACGGAGCATCCGTCGGCCGATATCGGGAAATAGCCGGCTTCGAAGCCGCGATGATCCTTCCCCGGTCGCCAGAACACCTGGCCGCAGGTGAAACGCGGCCGTTTCTCCGAAACGACCCTTCGGAGGACGGCATCCACATATCGAAGCGTTACCGGACAGGAATACTCCGTCCGGATCGTCGTGCCGGTGACATTGCGCTCATTCATGTCGGTGACCATCGTTCCGACCAGCCGATAGCGGAAGTCCCGACCGGACTCGATCACGTCCAGCAGGAACAGCGACGCGAGATGCTTCGTGAGGTCGAGCGGGTCGATATCGGCGCGGAGCGGTAGCGCTCGCGTCCCGCGCTTTTGCGCCCAGTAGCCGGCGAGGTCCTGGATCGACCGATCTTGCGGGCGATCAAGGAAGGTGAAGGGAAGCGGGCGCAGGCCGTAGCGGATCACGGGGAGCCACCCGTCCGCGTTGCCTCCCGTTCGTCGGGCCGGCGCCGATCGAGGAAGCACATCTTGCAGAGCATCAGATCGACGGACGTACCATCGGTCGACAAGGGAAAGTATCCGCCTTCGAAATGGCGGAAGTCGCGATCGGGCCTCCAGAACATCCGGCCCACCGCGAAGACGGGCCTCCCTTCCGAGACCACCGGTGCGAAGGTTCGCAGGACCAGGGCCAAGGCTTCAGGCTGCGTCGCATACAGATCGCTGAAACGCGCACCGGTCACATCGCGCCCGCTTGCCTCGACGATGTCGGTGCCGATGAGACGATAGTGATAGTCCCGCCCCTCATCGATCACGTCGAGCATGAACAACGTGCTCAGATGGCTCTTGATCTCGATCGGATCGATATCGCTTCTGCCGGGCGCGCGACGGTCTCCGCGCTTTGAAGCCCAATAGGAATGCAGAGCGCGCACCGAAACGCTCTCCGGCCTCTCGATGATCGTCAGGTTACGCAAGAGGCCATGTTTCTTCAAAGAGAGGTTGCCTAAGTCTCATAGCCTTCTATTTTCCGATAGGAAAGCTTTTTCCTTTCGTGCTCAACTCTCAGGTCCGACCTGTCAAGGCTCCGTTGGTCGACCGATGCAGGCGGTCTATTCAGTCCCTGCAACTTGACCCCTCGACGGCAGGTCTCTAATAATTTTTCACGTCGGAGCAAGGATTTACCCCGGACAGGGAGAAACGAATCCACATCCGACAGGGGCAGGAGGCGTCGCATGGACGGGATCCAGCGAACCAATGTCAGCACCCCGGTGATCGGCAACAGCCGCGCACGGGCACGGCTGAAGGACTGCGACACCTTCCCCAAGGTGCTGATCGCGAACGCGCGCGATTTCGCCGGCCGGCCGGCGAGCCGCGAGAAGGATCTCGGCATCTGGCAGACCTGGACCTGGGCCCAGGTCCTGGACGAAACCAAGCGTCTCGCCGCCGGCCTTTCGGCCTTGGGCGCCACGCGCGGCGACAAGATCGCGATCGTCGGCGACAACCGCCCCCGCCTCTACTGGACCATGTGTGCCGCGCAGGCGCTGGGATGCACGCCGGTGCCGGTCTATCAGGACGCGGTCGCCGCCGAGATGGGCTTCGTCATCGACAATGCCGGCGCCCGCTTCGCCATCGCCGAGGACCAGGAGCAGGTCGACAAGCTGCTCCAGATCAAGGACGCGCATCCCGGCCTCGAGACCATCGTCTACGAGGACGGCCGCGGCATGCGCCACTACACGCAGCCTTTCCTCCTCTCGTTCGAGAAGGTGCAGGAGATGGGCCGGGATCTGCTGGCCAGGGATCCGGGCTTCTTCGAGCGCGAGGTCGCCGGCGGCAAGGGCAGCGACGTCGCCGTCATGCTCTATACGTCGGGCACCACCGGCCAGCCGAAGGGCGTGGTGCTGAGCCACGCGAACGTGCTGGTGACCGCGCTCAACTCGATTGAGCTCGAGAACCTCACCGAGAACGAGGAGACGCTGGCCTATCTGCCGATGGCCTGGGTCGGCGATCACATCTTTTCCTTGGGCCAGGCTTACGTCGCCGGGTTCTGCGTCGGATGCCCGGAGTCGGGCGCCACCGTGATGACCGATCTCCGCGAGCTCGGCCCCACCTACTTCTTCGCGCCGCCGCGCATCTGGGAAAACATCCTGACCACCGTGATGATCCGCATGGAGGATGCGGGCTGGATCAAGCGCTGGCTGTTCAGGAAGTTCATGGCGCACGCCAAGCGCATCGGCCCGGCGCTGCTCGACAAGAAGCCGGTCGGACTCGTCGACCGGCTTCTCTATTGGCTGGGCGATCTCCTGATCTACGCACCGCTCAGGAACACGCTGGGCTTCTCGCGCATCCGTCTCGCCTATACCGCGGGCGAGGCGATCGGCCCCGACATCTTCGACTTCTACCGCTCGCTGGGCGTCAACGTGAAGCAGCTCTACGGCATGACCGAGGCGGCGGTGTTCATCTGCATCCAGCCGGACGGCCAGGTGAAGCCCGACACGGTCGGCCCGCCGGCGCCGGAGGTCGAGGTCAAGATCGCCGAGTCGGGCGAGGTGCTGTTCAAGAGCCCGGGCGTGTTCCTCGCCTACTACAAGAACGACAAGGCGACGGCCGAGACCAAGACCGACGATGGCTGGGTCAAGACCGGCGATGCCGGCTTCTTCGGCGCGGACGGTCACCTCCGCATCATCGATCGTGCCAAGGACGTGGGAAAGCTCGCCGACGGCAGCCTGTTCGCGCCGAAATACCTGGAGAACAAGCTCAAGTTCTTCCCGCACATCAAGGAGGCGGTCGCCTTCGGCGCCGGCCGCGATTATGCGGCGGCCTTCATCAACATCGACCTCGCCGCGGTCGGCAACTGGGCCGAGCGCCGGGGCATCGTCTATGGCGGCTATGCCGAGCTCGCCGCGCATCCCGAGGTCTACAAGCTGATCCGCGACTGCATCGAGCAGGTCAATCGCGATCTCTCGACCGAGTCGACGCTGACGGGCTCGCAGATCAAGCGCTTCCTCGTGCTGCACAAGGAGCTTGATGCCGACGACGGCGAGCTGACCCGCACCCGCAAGGTCAGGCGCGGCTTCGTTGAGAGCCGCTACCAGAGCCTGGTCGAGGCGCTGTTCTCGGACGCCAGGCGCGCGCATGTCGAGACCGAGGTCGTGTTCGAGGACGGCCGCAAGGGCCGCCTCCAGGCCGACCTCGCGATCGCCGAGGCCGACCGCTACCCGCATCAGCCGCTCAAGAAGGCGAGCTGATGACCGCAAGCGGGCGCAAGATCGGCGGCACGCTGCTGAAGGTCGACAACATCAGCCTCTCCTTCGGCGGCGTGCGGGCGCTCAACGACGTCAGCTTCGACATCAAGGCGCACGAGATCCGCGCCATCATCGGCCCGAACGGCGCCGGCAAGAGCTCGATGCTGAACGTGATCAACGGGTTCTACCACCCGCAGCAGGGCACGATCACCTTCAAGGACATCGCGCGCACCGACATCGGGCCCTACGACGCGGCCAGCCGCGGCATCGCCCGCACCTTCCAGAACATCGCGCTGTTCCGCGGCATGTCGACGCTCGACAACATCATGACCGGCCGCCTGCTGAAGATGAAACGGAACCTGTTCTGGCAGGCGCTCTACTTCGGCCCTGCCCGCCGGGAAGAGATGGAGCACCGCGCCGTGGTCGAGCGGATCATCGACTTCCTCGAGATCCAGTCGATCCGCAAGGTGCCGGTCGGCCGGCTTCCCTACGGCCTGCAGAAGCGCGTCGAGCTCGGCCGCGCGCTGGCGATGGAACCCGATCTTCTCCTGCTGGACGAGCCGATGGCCGGCATGAACGTCGAGGAGAAGGAGGACATGTGCCGCTTCATCCTCGACGTCAACGACGAGTTCGGCACCACGATCGCGCTGATCGAGCATGACATGGGCGTGGTGATGGACATCTCCGACCGGGTGGTCGTGCTCGACTACGGCCGCAAGATCGCCGACGGCACGCCCGACGAGGTGCGCGGCAACCAGGCGGTGATCGACGCCTATCTGGGAGTCTCGCACTGATGGGCTTCTTCTTCGAGGTCCTGTTCGGCGGCTTCCTCGCAGGCGTGCTCTACGCGCTGGTGGCCCTGGGCTTCGTGCTGATCTTCAAGGCGTCGGGCGTCTTCAACTTCGCCCAGGGCGCGATGGTCCTGTTTGCAGCGCTCAGCCTGGTGCGCCTGATGGAGTGGATGCCGATCCCGATCGCGATGCTCGCATCGGTCGCGATCATGATCGTCTTCGCCCTCGTCGTCGAACGCCTGGTGCTGCGGCCGCTGGTGAACCAGGAAGGCATCATCCTGTTCATGGCGACGATCGGCGTCTCCTATTTCATCGACGGCTTCGGCCAGACGGTCTGGGGAAGCGACGTCTACAAGCTCGACGTGGGCCTGCCCAACGAGCCGGTGATCATCCTCGAATCCCTGTTCGAGGGCGGCATCCTGGTCAACCAGTTCGACCTGGTCGCCGCGGTGATCGCCGGATTGCTGGTGACCGTGCTGGCCATCTTCTTCCAGAAGACCCGCATCGGCCGCGCGCTCCGCGCCGTCGCCGACGACCACCAGGCCGCCCAATCGGTCGGCATCCCGCTCCGCGACATCTGGGTCATCGTCTGGTCGACCTCCGGCATCGTGGCGCTGGTCGCCGGCATCGTCTGGGGCTCGGCGCTCGGCGTGCAGTTCTCGATCTCGCTGGTGGCGCTCAAGGCGCTGCCGGTACTGATCCTCGGCGGCTTCACCTCGGTTCCCGGCGCCATCGTCGGCGGGTTGATCATCGGCGCCGGAGAGAAGCTGGCCGAGGTCTATATCGGCCCGACCTTCGGCGGCGGTATCGAGAACTGGTTCGCCTACATGCTGGCGCTGCTGTTCCTGCTGGTGCGCCCGCAGGGCCTGTTCGGCGAACGCATCATCGAGCGGGTGTAGGGAAGTGCTCTACCGCGAGGCAGGCCAGTTCAAGACGACCTACGGCGACGACCAGGCGGTCTTCCCGATCCGCCAGGACCGCTGGGGCATGGCGATCATCCTCGCCATCGCCTATGTCGCGCTGCCATGGCTCGCGACCGACTACTTCATCACCTCGATCATGATCCCGTTCCTGATCTACGCGCTGGCGGCGATCGGGCTCAACCTGCTGACGGGATATTGCGGCCAGGTCTCGCTCGGCACCGGCGGCTTCATGGCGGTCGGCGCCTATGCCGCCTACAATCTCGCGATCCGCGTGCCCGAGCTGAACCTGATCGTGATCTTCATCCTCGCCGGCGGTGCGGCGGCCATGGTCGGCGTCGTGTTCGGCGTGCCGTCGCTCCGGATCAAGGGGTTCTACCTGGCGGTCGCGACGCTGGCGGCGCAGTTCTTCCTCGACTGGGCTTTCGCGCGCATCAAGTGGTTCACCAACTACACGCCGTCGGGCTCGGTCGCCGCCCCGCCGCTCGACATCTTCGGCTTCGCGATCAACACGCCGGACCGGCGCTACTTCTTGATCCTGGCCATCGTCACGGTGATGGCGCTCGCCGCCAAGAACCTTGTGCGCGGGCGGGTCGGACGCTCGTGGATGGCGATCCGCGATATGGACATCGCCGCCGAGATCATCGGCATCCGCCCGCTCAGGGCCAAGCTCTCGGCCTTCGCCGTCTCCTCTTTCTTCGCCGGCGTCGCCGGCGCGCTCTGGGCCTTCCTGCACCTCGGCGCCTGGGAGCCGCTCGCCTTCGACATCAACCGCTCGTTCCTGCTGCTGTTCATGGTGATCATCGGGGGCTTAGGCTCGATCCTCGGATGCTTCCTCGGCGCCGCCTTCATCCTGATGGTGCCGCTGGCGCTGAACCAGATCCCGACCGCGCTCGGCATGCCGCTGTCGACCGCGATGATCTCGCATCTCGAGTTCATGATCTTCGGGGCGATGATCGTCTTCTTCCTGATCGCCGAGCCGCACGGGCTTGCGCGCCTGTGGGCGCTGGCTAAGGAGAAGCTCCGTCTCTGGCCCTTCCCGCACTGACGGGGTTGGGTGCTATGCTGGTTTCATCCGGGGGCATCGTTCGACCGTAAAAGCCTTTAAGATCAACGCTCACGGCAAAGGGAGAGGACCCATGAGGAAGCATTGGAGGATAGCGACGCTCGGCGTGCTGGGCGCCGCGGCGATGATGGTGGCGGGCCTCGGCGAAGCGATGGCCCAGAACGAACAGTTCATGCCGCGTCTCACCTACCGGACCGGCCCCTACGCCCCGAACGGCGTGCCGTTCGCCAACGGATATGCCGACTACCTCAACCTGATCAATGAGCGCGACGGCGGCATCAACGGCGTCAAGGTCGCGTTCGAGGAATGCGAGACCGGCTACGACACCGCGCGCGGCGTCGAATGCTACGACCGCCTCAAGGGCAAAGGCGCGGCGGGTGCGGCCGTCGTCGACCCGCTCTCGACCGGCATCACCTTTGCGCTGACCGAGAAGGCGCCCGGCGACAAGATCCCGCTGATCACCATGGGCTACGGACGTTCGGAGTCGCAGGACGGCAGCGTCTTCGGCTGGAACTTCCCGCTGCTCGGCACCTATTGGGCCGCCGCCGACATCATCATGAACTACGTCGCCCAGAAGGAAGGCGGCTATGGCAAGCTCAAGGGCAAGAAGATCTCGCTCGTCTATCACGACTCGCCTTACGGCAAGGAGCCGATCCCGCTGCTGGAAGAGCTGGCGAAGCGGCATGGCTTCGCCTTCACGGCCATGCCCGTCACCCATCCCGGCGTCGAGCAGAAGGCGACCTGGCTTCAGATTCGCCAGAACCGGCCCGACTACGTGCTGCTCTGGGGCTGGGGCGTGATGAACTCGACCTCGATCAAGGAAGCGGCCGCGGTCAACTATCCGCGCAACAAGATGATCGGCGTCTGGTGGTCGGGTGCGGAACCCGACGTTACGCCCGCCGGCGACGGCTCGAAGGGCTATCTCGCGGCCAACCTGCAAGCGGTCGGCGACCAGTTCTCGGTCCATCGCGACATCTACAAGAGCGTCTACGACAAGGGCAAGGGCGCGGCGAAGAAGGAAGAGGTCGGCCAGGTTCTGTACAACCGCGGCCTCGTCAACGCCTTCCTTGCCACGGAGGCGATCCGCACGGCGCAGGCGAAGTTCGGCAACAAGCCACTGAACGGCGAGCAGGTGCGCTGGGGTATCGAGCACCTCGACATCACGGCCGCCCGCATCAAGGAAGCCGGCTTCGAGGGCCTGGTCTACCCGATCAAGCTCTCCTGCCAGGACCACATGGGCAGCGCGCGGGCTCGCATCCAGCAATGGGACGGCACCAAGTGGAGCTTCGTCTCCGACTGGATCGAGGCCGATCGCAAGCTGCTCGACCCGATGGTCGCCGCAGCCGCCAAAAAGTACGCGGAAGAGAAGAAGATCACCCCGCGCGACTGCTCGAAGGAGATGTAGTCGTCCGATGACGTCGCAAGCCACCGCCCTGCTCGACGTCAACAACATCGAGGTGATCTACAACCACGTGATCCTCGTGCTGAAGGGCGTGTCGCTGAAGGTTCCCGAGGGGGGCGTCGTCGCCCTCCTCGGGGCCAACGGCGCCGGCAAGACGACCACGCTCAAGTCGATCTCGAACCTGCTCCGCGCCGAGCGCGGCGAGGTCACCAAGGGCGGCATCGAGTACAAGGGCGAGCGGGTCGACAGGCTCACGCCCAACGACCTGGTCAAGCGGGGCGTCGTCCAGGTGATGGAAGGCCGGCATTGCTTCGGCCACCTGACGGTCGAGGAGAACCTGCTGACCGGCGCCTATACGCGCAGCGACGGGCGGGCCGCGATCGAAGCGGACCTCGAGATGGTCTACGGCTATTTCCCCAGGCTCAGGGAGCGGCGGAAGAGCCTCGCGGGCTACACTTCCGGCGGCGAGCAGCAGATGGTGGCGATCGGGCGCGCCCTGATGGCGAAGCCGACCACGATCCTGCTCGACGAGCCGTCGATGGGCCTGGCGCCCCAGCTGGTCGAGGAGATCTTCGAGATCGTCCGCAAGCTCAACGA
>JAEULB010000025.1 GCA_016792585.1 Rhodospirillaceae bacterium | reverse complement strand
CGACCGTTGCGCCGAAGACGATCCGCAACCAAGTTCTCTATCGCGTGCGCTTCGGGCCGTTCTCGAGTGTTGAAGAGGCCGACCGGGTGCTCGCCAGCATCATCCAGTCCGGATATCCGGACGCCCGGATCGTCGCCGATCAATGATGAGGGGTCACGCCATGCTCCGCAGCCTTCTCCTTGCCGCCGCCTTCGTCGCGGGTGCAGCACCTGCCTTCGCCCAGACCATCGAGACGCAGGCACGGCAGGCCTACATCGTCGACATGAAGACCGGCACGGTCCTGCTCGAGAAGAACGCCGACGAGGTGATGCCGCCGTCGTCGATGAGCAAGATGATGACCGTCCACATGCTGTTCGAGAAGCTGCAGAAGGGCGAGGTCAAGCTCACCGACGAGTTCCCGGTCTCGGAGAGGGCATGGCGGATCCAGGGCTCGAAGATGTTCGTGCCGCTGGGATCGCGGGTGAAGGTCGAGGACCTGATCCGCGGAATCGTGATCCAGTCGGGCAACGACGCCTGCGTCGTCGTCGCCGAGGCGCTGGCCGGCTCGGAAGAAGCCTTCGCCGAGCAGATGACCAAGAAGGGCCGCGAACTCGGACTGACCAAGACCGTGTTCAAGAACGCCAGCGGCTGGCCGCATCCCGAGCACGTGACCACCGCGCGCGAGCTCGCGATCATCGCCCGGCACACGATCGAGGCGTTCCCCGAATACTATAAGTATTATGCGGAGCTGAACTACACCTTCAACGGCATCAAGCAGGGCAACCGCAACCCGCTGCTCTACAAGCCGCTTGGCGCCGACGGTCTCAAGACCGGCCACACGGAAGCCGCCGGCTACGGCCTGACCGCCTCGGTCAAGCGCGGCGAGCGCCGGATCATCATGGTGGTCAACGGCCTGCCCAGCATGAAGGCGCGTGCGTCGGAGACCGAGACCCTGATCGACTGGGCCTTCCGCGAGTGGGAGAACTACTCGCTCTTCAAGAACGGCGAGACCGTGCAGCAGGCCGGCGTCTGGCTGGGCGATGCGAAGAACGTGGCGCTTCAGGCCGGCCAGGACCTCGAGGTGACGCTGCCTCGTCGTGCCCGCCAGGGCATGAAGGTAACGGCCGTGTTCCAGGAGCCGATCCCGGCGCCGATCCAGAAGGGCCAGACCGTCGGCAAGCTGGTCGTCGCCGCGCCCGGCGTGCAGACGCGCGAGCTGCCGCTGATCGCCGGCGACGCCGTCGGCCAGCTCGGGCCGGCTGGGCGCATCGGCGCCGCCGTCTCGTATCTGCTCTTCGGTCAGCAGAAGTGACGCTTCCCGCTCGCTTCGTCACCTTCGAAGGCGGCGAAGGGGCGGGGAAGACCACCCAGATCAAGCGGCTCGGCGAGAAGCTGGCGCAGGCCGGCATCGCCGCGATCGCAACGCGCGAGCCCGGCGGCTCGCCCGGCGCGGAGGCGATCCGCAACCTGCTGGTCGCGGGCGAGGTCGGGCGCTGGGATCCGACGACCGAGGCCTTCCTGATGATCGCCGCCCGCCGCGATCACTGGCTCAAGACCATCAAGCCGGCGCTTGATGCCGGCAAGTGGGTGCTCTCCGACCGCTTCCATGACTCGACCCGGGCCTATCAGGGGCATGGCCGCGGCGTCGCCGACGCCGACATCGAGGCGCTGCGCCGGCTCGCGATCGGCGAGACCAAGCCCGACCTCACACTGATCCTTGACCTGCCGGTGGCGGACGGGCTCGGACGGGCGCAGGCTCGGCTCAAGGCGAAGGCCTCGGGCGAGGACCGGTTCGAGCGGATGGATACGGGCTTTCACGAACGGATGCGCCAGGGCTTCCTCGCCATCGCGAAGGCCGAGCCGAAGCGCTGCGTCGTCATCGACGCGCGCGCCGACATGGACGCGGTGCACGCAGCGGTGGTCGCCGCGGTCAACGAAAGGCTCGGCGTGACGCTGTGACCGGCAAGAAGGCCGCCGCCGCGGAAGACGAGAGTCGGCCGCATCCCAGGCTCGGGCCGTCGCTGCTCGGCCACGAGGCGGCGGAAGCGCAGATGGTCGAAGCCGTGCGCTCGGGCCGCTTGGCGCATGCCTGGCTGATCGAGGGGCCGCGCGGCATCGGCAAGGCGACGCTCGCCTTCCGCTTCGCGCGTTTTCTGCTCTCAGGCGCGACCGGCGAGGGCGGGGGACTGTTCGGCGATGCGCCGACGAACCTCGACGTCGATCCGGCCCATCGCGCGTCCCGCATGATCGCTGCCGGCAGCCACCCCGACCTGCTCGCGCTCGAACGCAGCTACGACGACAAGGCGAAGCGGGTCCGCAAGGTCATCACCGCCGAGGAAGCGCGCGGCGTCGCCGAGTTCATGCACCTGACGCCGGCCGAAGGCGGCTACCGCGTCGCGATCGTGGACGCGGTCGACGACCTCAATCCGCAGTCGATGAATTCGCTGCTCAAGATCCTGGAAGAACCGCCGAGCCGGGCGGTACTGCTGCTCGTCTATCACGGCGCCGGACGTATCCTGCCGACGATCCGCTCGCGCTGCCGGCGCCTCGTGCTGAAGCCGCTGGAAACGGAGGCGCTCGACCGGCTGCTTGGCATCCAGGCACCGGACCTGCCGGCGGAGGAGCGGGGGCCGCTCGCGCGTCTCGCCCGAGGCAGCCTCGGCCGCGCGCTCGATCTGATCGAGGCCGGCGGGCTCGGCCTCTATCGCCAGGTGTTCCAGCTCGCGAGCGCCACCTCGGCCGATGCCCAGCAGATGCACGGATTCGCCGACAAGCTGGCCAGGAAGGGCCAGGACGCGGCCTATCTCGCCGCCGTCGACATGCCTGTCGACCTTCTGGCGAGGCTCGCGCGCGCTGCCGCCGATCCCGGCCCGCCGGCGGAGATCGTGCCGGGCGAGGGGGCGGCGCTCAAGCGGCTCGCCGGCCGGCGCAGCCTTGATCGCTGGCGCGAGCTATGGGAGAACAGCCGCCGTCTGGTCCAGCGTTCCGAGGCCGTCAACATCGACCGCAAGCAGGTCCTGCTGACCCTCCTTCTGGCACTCGACGACGATCGCCTCCTCAGCCCGTCCTAGGAGTTCCGGCCGATGGCCGCGGCCAAGCGTTACTACCTGACGACGCCGATCTACTACGTGAACGACGCGCCCCATATCGGGCACGCGTACACGTCGCTCGCCTGCGATGCGCTGGCGCGCTTCAAGCGGCTGGACGGCTTCGAGGTCAAGTTCCTGACCGGCACCGACGAGCACGGCCAGAAGGTCCAGAAGGCGGCCGAGACCGCGGGCGTCGATCCGCAGGCCTTCACCGATCGCGTGAGTCAGCACTTCCGTGATCTCTCGCCGCTGATGAACTACTCGAACGACGACTTCATCCGCACGACCGAGCCGCGCCACATCAAGGCCTGCCAGGAGCTGTGGCGCCGGATGAAGGCGAACGGTCACATCTACCTCGGCAAGTTCGCCGGCTGGTATGCGGTCCGCGACGAGGCCTTCTACGACGAGAGCGAGCTGGTCGACGGCAAGGCGCCGACCGGCGCCGAGGTCGAGTGGTTCGAGGAGGAGAACTACTTCTTCGATCTCTCGAAGTGGCAGCAGCCGCTGCTCGACTTCTACGAAGCGAACCCGAGCTTCCTGGCGCCGCGCACGCGCAAGAACGAGATCGTGAGCTTCGTCTCCTCGGGGCTCCGCGATCTCTCGATCTCGCGCACCAGCTTCAAGTGGGGCGTGCCGGTTCCGGACGATCCCAAGCACATCATGTACGTCTGGATCGATGCGCTGACGAACTACATGAGCGCGGCCGGCTTCCCGGACGAGGGCGGCGAATACGCCAAGTTCTGGCCGGCCGACCTGCACATGGTCGGCAAGGACATCATCCGCTTCCACACGGTCTATTGGCCGGCCTTCCTGATGGCCGCCGGCCTGAAGCCGCCGAAGCGCGTGTTCGCACATGGCTGGTGGACCAACGAGGGACAGAAGATGTCGAAGTCCCTCAACAATTTCATCACGCCGAAGGGCCTGATCGACCGCTACGGGCTCGACCCCACGCGCTACTTCCTGCTGCGCGAATTGTCGTTCGGCCAGGACGGCGACTTCAGCCATCAGGCGATGGTCCGGCGGATCAACACCGACCTCGCCAACGACTTCGGCAACCTGGCGCAGCGCGTGCTGAGCCAGATCGCCAAGAACTGCGAGGCGAAGGTGCCGGTCGCCGGCGCGCTGACCGATGCCGACAAGGGACTGCTCGCGCTTGCGCATGGCCTGCTTCCGCGCGTCCGCGGCGAGTACGACGAGCAGCAGTTCCACAAGGCGCTCGAGGCGCAGTGGGAAGTCGTGGGCGCGGCCAACCGCTACGTCGACGAGCAGGCGCCCTGGGCGCTGAAGAAGTTCGATCCGGCCCGCATGGCGACCGTGCTCTACGTGCTCGCCGAAACCATCCGCCACCTGGCGATCCTGGCGCAGCCGGTGATGCCGCAGTCGGCCTCGCGCATGCTCGACCTGCTGGCGGTGCCTGAGGATCAGCGGAGCTTCGCCGCGCTGGGCCCAAGCGGCGCGCTCAAGTCCGGCACCGCGCTGCCGGCGCCGCAGGGCGTCTTCCCGCGCCATGTCGAGGAAGGCCAGGACCCCAAAGCAAAAGCCGGGGCAAAGGCGGGCGGCTGATGCTGGTCGACAGCCACTGCCACCTCGACTTCCCCGAGCTGTCGGCGGAGCTGGACGAGGTCGTCGCGCGCGCCCGCCGCGCCGGCATCGGGCTGATGATCACGATCGGCACCAAGCTGACCGAGTTCGACCGGGTCCGCGCCATCGCCGAGCGCTACGACGACATCTACTGCTCGGTCGGCATCCACCCGCACGAGGCCGGCGCCGAGCCCGAGGCCGATGCCGAGAAGCTGGCGAGGCTTGCCGAGCACCCGAAGGTGGTCGCCGTCGGCGAGACCGGCCTCGACTACTACTACGACCACAGTCCGAGGGACGCCCAGGCCAGGAGCTTCCGCGCGCACCTGGGCGCGGCGCGGCTGACCGGGCTTCCGGTCATCGTGCACACCCGCGACGCCGATCTCGATACCGGAACGATCCTGGCCGAGGAGATGGCGAAGGGGGCCTACACAGGCCTCATCCACTGCTTCACGTCCAGCCAGGAACTGGCTGAGAAGGCTGTCGATCTCGGCCTCTCGATCTCTCTTTCCGGGATCGTGACGTTCAAGTCGGCGGCGACCCTCCAGCAGACCGCGGCCTGGGTCCCGGCCGATCGGCTTCTGGTCGAGACCGACGCGCCGTACCTGGCGCCGATCCCGATGCGGGGCAAGCGGAACGAACCGGCTTTCGTCGTTCACACGGCGGCCAAGGTGGCGGCGCTCAGGGGCATGGATCCTTCCGATCTCGCCACCACCACCACCGACAACGTCCGGCGGCTATTCCGGAAAATCCCGGACAGCGCCTTCACCAAGGCGGCGTGAGGATCACCGTCCTCGGCTGCGGCAGCTCGATGGGCGTGCCGCTGCTCACCGACGCCGTCGGCAACGGCGGCTGGGGCGAATGCGATCCCGGCGAACCCAGGAACCGGCGGCTTCGGGCCTCGATCCTGGTGGAGGAGGGGCCGGTCCGCCTCCTGGTCGACACCGGGCCCGACCTGCGCCAGCAGCTCCTGGCCGCGGGCGTGCAGACGGTCAGCGCCATCCTCTACACCCATGCCCATGCCGATCACCTGCACGGGATCGACGACGTCCGGGCGCTGAACCTGAGCGTTGGCGGGCCGATCGACGCCTACGCCGATCCGACCACGATGGCGATCATCCGGGAGCGCTTCGGGTATGTGTTCCAGCCGATCAAGGGCACGTACTACTACAAGCCGACCTTGACGCCCCGGCTCATCGAAGGGCCGTTCGAGATCGGCGGCATCCGCATTCAGCCGTTCGAGCAGGACCATGGGTTCTCGAAGACCTTGGGTTTCCGCTTCGGCCGCTTCGCCTATTCGACTGACGTCGTAAACCTCGACGAGGCCGCCTTCGATGTCCTGTCCGGCATCGATCTGTGGATCGTGGATACGCTGTGGGCCGAGCCGGCGCACGTGACTCACTCCCATCTCTCGAAGACCCTCGGCTGGATCGAGCGGGTGAGGCCGAAGCGGGCGGTGCTGACCCATATGTCGCAGCGGATGGACTACAATCGCATCAAGGCGATGGTGCCGGCCCATGTGGAGCCGGCCTATGACGGCATGGTCTTGGATGTCTGACCTTCCGAAGAACGTCATGACCGTCGAGAGCGCGATCGACGCGGCGATCTCGGCCTACGAGAGCGGCGACCTCGAGACCGCCGCCGGAGTCGTTCAAAACATCCTGAGGCACGAGCCGTCCAACAGGCAGGCCCTGCTGATCGCGCTCTGGGTCGCGCGCCGTGCCGACGATGGCGGGATCATGTTCGACGAGGCGACCCGGAAGCTGATCGAAGCCGACGACGTCTGGCGTCAGGTGCCGCAGTACCTCCCGGCGGACCGCGCGCCGGTGTGTCAGGTGCCCGGCATCGAGCGCTTCTATTACGAGCGGCTGCCGGCGCCGAGCGACATCAGCGACCACCTTCCGACGCTCTACCACGAGACGCTCGCCGCCCGGCCCCGGCTGGTCGTCGAGCTCGGGACGCGAGGCGGGGAGAGCACGCGCACCTTCCTCGCGGCCGCGGCCAAGGCCGGGGCCCGGATGCTCAGCATCGATGTCGATCCCTGCACGGTGCCGGGCCTGCCCGCCGAGGCCAGGCGGCTCTGGACCTTCGTCCAGTCCGACGACGTCGCCTTCAGCCGGCAGGACTTCGTGCCCTGGTGCCGGGCCAACGGGCTCGCCGCCGAGATCGACGTGCTGTTCGTCGACACCTCGCATCTCTATGCCCATACGGTCGAGGAGCTGCGGGTCTGGATGCCGTTCCTGTCGGATCGCGGCGTTGCGATCTTCCACGACACCAACCTCGATACCTCCAGCCGCCGCTACGACGGCAGCATCGTCTGGGGCTGGGCCAACGAGCGCGGCGTCATCCGGGCGATCGAGGAGCATGTCGGCCAGCGCCTGGACGAGAAGCGGCCGTTCGTCGCCGAAGCCGGCGGCTGGCTGATCCGGCACGTGCCGTACTGCAACGGGCTGACGACGCTTCGACGTGTGTCATAATCCTCACGTCGTGCCTCGCGACTTATCGTTATCTATTTGGTATAAAACGATAACTTATATTTTCCATAATATACATTATGCGCTAAACCTAGGCGAAGTTACGGTTTGCGTACCCACATCGCATAGGTGAATTATGAGAACCCCTGTTCGTCCCGGCTTTACCGGGTCTTTAGTTCAAGTTGAGTCCGCGCCCCTGCGGTATCCTGTGAGGTGTGCTGCCGACTCTGGCCAGGATGATGTCGCGCCGCCCTGGGGCGCCCGTCGGCTTTGGAGCCTGTGGGACATGCTTCAGATTGACATGCAGGCATTGCTCGGCGCCTTGAGCAGCCTCGCTCAGATGAGCGCAATCGCCACTCAAGATCCCGGCTGGGTCTACGGCGACCAGTCTCGTCGGGATGCCATGATCGGCCATCTCGACGCCCTCTTGAAGCAGATAAAAATTCTCGATCTACGGCTAGCAATTAAAAAGGCCGAGTTTCTAAAGGTCGCGATTGTCACTCCCAATCCAGATCCTGCGGTAATTGCGCGAGTGTGTTCTCGACACCTAGAGGAACTACAGGAACGCATAGAGCAATCTTTGGAGGATAGGCTTGTCTATTCCGTCCCCGCAGAGAAGGTCGATTTTATCAAGAGGTCACTCACGATTTACGGCAAGGAGGTCGCCGAGACGTTTATCGACGCTGCTTACGACTTGGACGAGGCGTCCACGTCGTTAGGCATGTCGCGCAATACCGCCTGTGTGTTTCATCTGATGCGTGCGCTTGAATTTGCTGTGCAGAGGCTCGGCGAAGAGATGGGCGTCACTGTCATAGACAAACACGACCGTGACCTAGAGTGGGGAAAGATCATTTCCAATATCAACGACCACGTCAAAACGATGCCCCCCGGTGATCGGAAGGACGAGATATCTGCAATTTGCTCGATGCTCTATCACGTGAAGCAAGCGTGGCGTAACAGCACCATGCACCCCAAGCAAACTTATACGGACGAAGAAGCCAAGGCCGTCTTTGATGCCTCTAGGTCTTTCCTCCGCGCGGTCGCCGGGATTCTGGCACCGAAGAACCAGGGCGCTTAATGATCTTTCGGAATACCCTCTCCGCCTCCTCTTCGTCTTCCGTGGCCTCGACCTCGCGCGCCATGGCTATGAAGCGCGCGGCTTGCTCGGGGTCGTCCGCCTTCTTGGGCGGCTTAGGTAGTGGCTTTGGCTTGTCCGCCATGGCCGGTCACTCCTTTTTCAACGGCAGCCGTAGCTGCTTGAAACGGCGCCGTCTCCAGCGCCGCCAATGCGACTTCTTGGGGTTACGAGTTACGAGCCGTTTCGTAGGTCAGACGCTTGCCAGCGGCGCCCGCGACGGCGCGAGCGGTGCGCTCTTCGTCGCAGATCCCGAGCTTGGAACGGTTGTTTCGGCGGAAGTCGAACTCCGCGAGATACCGGTCGAGGTGCTGAGCATCAACGTGCTGGTAGACGCCGACCATGCCGCGCTTGAAGACCGAGAAGAAGCCCTCGACGGTGTTGGTATGAGCGTCGCCCCGGACGTATTCGCCCTCGGAATGGATCACGGTCTCATGGCTGGCCGCGTTCGGCGGATGCTTGAAGCCAATGCCGCCGTCCGACATCAGGCGCGAGCCCTTGGCGAGGTGCTTGTACATCTCGGTAGCGGCGCTGGTGCCGTCCATCGAGAGGGTCCGACTGTCGCCGTTCCGGTCTACCAGCGACATGATGCGCTGGTACCGGCGCTTGCCGTCCGGCCGCTTCTTGGTCTTGTGGGAATTGGTGATGAAAGTCTCGTCCACCTCGACGGTGTGACCCTCGCCACCGATCGGACCCGAGCCCTTGGCCGGAGCCATGGCTTCCCGGATGCGGTGCGCGAGGAACCAAGCGGTGGTCATACTGCCGCCAATGGTTCGCTGAAGCTGGCGGGTGCTGATACCCTTCTTGGACGAGCAAAGCAGGTGGATAGCCTGAAGCCACACCCGGAGGGCGACGTGGCTGGACTCGAAGATGGTCCCGACGCGCACAGTGAAGGGCTTGCGGCAGGCGTAGCACTTCCGCAGGCCCGGGCGGGTGGTCTTGCCCTTGAGGCGGCCGATCTTGGCGCCATCCGCGTTGCCGCAATGGGGGCAGGTCGGGCCGGACGGCCAAAGCCGCGCCTCGACGTACTCGAAAGCGGCTTCTTCGTCGTGGAAGTGGGGGGCGGAAAGCAGCGACATCGGCATCACCATCAGGTTATGCCCAGAATATGCGCCTTTCCTTTGGGTATGTCAACCGTAACATCGCCTAAACCTAATGATGCGATCCAGCCGCGACCCAGGGTTTCCCAGCCTCGTTCCTCTCATCTGTCGCGGAACCTCTCCCTAGCCCAGACCACGACGCTGCCGAGGGCGAAGATCCCGATGGGCGGCGCGAGCGTGACGGTGCCGGTCTCCAGGAGATTGGGGTCGGGAAACGTGGATCTCGAGCCCATCACCAGCCAGCCTGCGTAACCGATCCAGAGCACCGAGCCGATCATCCAGAGGCGGATCGAGCGTCCAGCGCCGGTTCACGCCCCAACGCCCTGGCTTCGCGCCGCTTTCCGGAACAGCCAGGCCGCAGCCAGATACGGGGTCGCGAAGGCGCCATTCAGGACCAGGACACCGATCCGTCCCGGAGGCCCGTTCCCCCAGAAGGTCGCCGCGATCGCCGCGACCACCATCAGCGAGAGCGCCGTCGCCAGCGACGCCAGCGCCATGCCGCGAGGCTCCAGGCGTGCTAGGACCGCGCCGGCGGCGCCGACCAGGAGCACGCCGCCATACATCAGGTTGGCGGGATTGTCCTCGGGGCCGATGATGCCGACCGCCAGGTTCATCCAGACGAGAACGAAGCCGGTCGCGATCGCCAGGGCGGCGCCGGCCCGATAGGCCCAGCTCCCGCTCATCCGAACCGCCAGCTCGTAGGCGCCAAGCGCACCCGCCAGCATCCCGCCGAAGAGGACGAAGGACTCCGGCCGCCAGTCCCACTCGTCGCTGACCTGCATCATGAACCACGGCACCGACAGGAGCACCGCCGCCGCCGCCCAGCGCAGGATCCGCCAATGGCGCTCCCGACGGGCGATGCCGCGGCCAGAGTTGCCGGCAATGGTCATGGCGCCCGTATAGGAAAGGATCGTGACCCCGGTAAGGCGCCCTGCCCTTGTGGTCATGACGGGCGCCGTCATGCCGGTCATCGGTCAGGCCCTCTGGTCGATCAGGTCCATGCTTTCCGGGTGGCGGAGCAGCCATTCGACCGCCTGGACGGTCTTGCGCCAGGTCCGGGCACCGTTCTCGTCACCCTCGAAGGCGAGCGTGTCGCGCGCGCCCTGGGCGATGTCCAAGGCCCCGACACCCCGGCGCTTGATGATCCGCTTGGCCGAACGCCAGACGACCAGTTCCTCCTGGGCGGCGCGGTCGAAGATCTTGGTGGCCATCTCATTCCCCCTGTTCGTGTCGGCCTCAATGTTCCTGTATTGTTCTCATGCTCGTCAACAGGATTTTTCGGGTAGCCTGCCGGCCGGCGGCACGGCTCCGGAACGATAGGTCCCTCATGTTGAAGCGCGTGAAGACGGGTGTCCTCGATGTCGCCTATGAGGAGTCCGGCCCGGCCACCGGTGCGCCGGCGATCCTGCTGCACGGGTTTCCCTACGATATTCGCGCCTATGACGAGGTGGCGGCGATCCTGGCCGCGGCCGGCCGGCGGGTGCTGGTTCCCTACCTTCGGGGCTATGGCCCGACCGCGTTCCTCAAGGCCGAGACGCCGAGGTCCGGCCAGCAGGCGGTCCTCGCCGCCGACCTGATCGCCTTCATGGACGCGCTTGAGATCCCGTCGGCGATGCTGGCGGGATACGACTGGGGCGGACGCGCCGCCTGCATCGTCGCCGCGCTTTACCCCGAGCGCGCCAAAGGGCTCGTCACGGGCAACGGCTACAACATCCAGAACATCGCGCGCGCGATGGAGCCAGCGTCGCCCGAGGCCGAGCACCGGTTCTGGTATCAGTACTATTTCCATTCCGAGCGCGGCCGCGCCGGCCTCGCCAAGAACCGCTACGCGCTCTGCCGGCTGCTCTGGCAGCTGTGGTCGCCGAACTGGCGTTTCGACGAAGCGACCTACGCGCGAAGCGCCGCCTCGTTCGAGAACCCGGACTTCGTCGAGGTGGTGATCCACTCCTACCGGCACCGCTACGCGCTGGTCCCGGGCGATCCGGCGGTCGAGGAAATCGAGAAGCGCCTCGCTCAGACCCCGCCGATCGCCGTGAAGACGATCTGGCTCGACGGCGGCGGCGACGGCGTCTCGGCGCTGCCGTCCGCCGATGTGGTCGCCCGGATCCAGCGCCTGTTCACCGGCGGCTGCGAACGCAGGATCATCCCGCTGGTCGGCCACAACCTGCCACAGGAAGCCGCCAGGGATTTCGCCGACGCGGTCCTGTCCCTCGGCTGACGCTATAGTCCGGCCCATGACTTCGCGTACCACCCGCCCCATCGACCGGCTGATCGAGATCATGGCGCGGCTTCGCGCGCCCGAGGGCGGCTGCCCGTGGGATCTCGAGCAGACCTTCGCCACCATCGCGCCCTACACGGTCGAGGAAGCCTACGAGGTCGCCGACGCGATCCAGCGCGGCGACATGACCGATCTCCGCGACGAGCTCGGCGACCTGCTGCTCCAGGTCGTCTTCCATGCGCGCATGGCCGAGGAGCTGGACGCCTTCGCCTTCGACGACGTCGCCAAGGCGATCGCCGACAAGATGACCCGCCGCCATCCCCATGTGTTCGGCGATGCCGCCGAGCGCGACGTCGACACCCAGACTGTCTCCTGGGAAGCGACCAAGGCGGCCGAGCGTGCCGAGAAGGCGAAGCGCGGCCCCGCCTCCGCCCTCGACGGCGTCGCCCTGGCCCTTCCCGCCCTGATGCGCGCCGAGAAACTGCAGAAGCGCGCCGCCCGCGTCGGCTTCGACTGGCCGGAGGCGCGGCAGGTGCTCGACAAGATCGAGGAGGAGATCGGCGAGCTGCGCGCCGAGATCGAAGCCGGCGCGCCCAAGGACGCGGTCGAGGACGAGGTCGGCGACCTCCTGTTCGCGCTCGCCAATCTCGCCCGCCACCTCAAGGTCGATCCGGAGGCGGCGCTCAGGCGCTGCAACGCCAAGTTCGAGCGGCGTTTCCACGCGATCGAGAAGGCGTTGGCCGCCGAGGGGCGCCGGCCGGAAAACGCCAGCCTCGAGGAGATGGAGGCTCTATGGCAGCAGGCGAAGCGCGCGGAGCGCAAAAACTCCTAGATTTTTCTATGTGTTAACCATGACTTTGATTTCAGCTTTCCGGTAATTGTGGTTATTTCGGCGCGAACACTCGCTAGCGTTCCCCGAATGCTTGCCGGAAATCTTGGCTCGTCCGCCGAACGAACCCTGCTCGCCGCCGGCGTCGCTGCGCTGGTCGTCGTGGCTATCGTCGCGTTCGTCCTCCTGCCGTCGGACGCCGCTGGGCTTGCCGTCGTCCTCGCCGCGTTCGCCATAACCGTCATGACGGCGATCGCGGTCACCCTCCTCCGCCGTTCCTCCCGCGCGCTTCGTGCCGACTTCGCCGCCATCGATCGCGCCAATCGCGATCTCGAACGGCGCCTCGCCGAGCGCAGCGCGAACCTCCAGGAAGCCAACGACGAGATCCAGCGCGTCGCGGAAGTGATCGAGCGCGACCTGAGGCCGCCGCTCAGCAACATCATGGGCTTCACCGGCGAGCTCGAAGCGCTCCGCAACGACCTGCTCGGCCGCGCCGAGGGCACGATCGAGGACCCGGCGACGAAGGCGCTGCGCCAGGACTATGACGGCGCGCTGTGGTTCATCCGCTCGTCGGTCTCGAAGATGGACCGGCTGGTCGGTGCCGTGGTCGATCTCGCCCAGATCGGCCAGCGCGAATTCAGGGCCGAGATCGTCGACCTCGACCGCCTGGTGCGGACCCTCGCCGCCGACTTCAGCAACCGCGCCGAGAAGGGCGGCGTGCGCCTCGCCGTGGGCAAGCTGCCTTCGATCGTCAGCGACCGCGGCGCGCTCGAGCAGATCCTGGCGAGCCTTCTCGACAACGCGGTCAAGTTCCTCCGCGACGTGCCGGGGCACATCGCCGTCACCGCGACCGAGACCGAGGCCGGGATGATCGAGGTCGCCGTCACCGACAACGGCCGCGGCATCGCTGCGGTCGATCAGCCCCGGATCTTCGATCTCTTCCGGCGCGCCGGGACGCCGGATCGTCCGGGAGAAGGCATCGGCCTGGCAGTGGCGCGCACGCTGGTCCGCCGCCTCGGCGGCTCGATCCGGGTCGAAAGCGAGCTGGATCGCGGCTCAACCTTCACGGTCGTGCTGCCGAAGAGCCGCGCGCCCTGATCGGCGCGCGTCCCAACCGATCGGACTCTAGTTGGCCTGCGGCGATCCGCCGCCGACGGCGGCGACCGGCGGCGGCTTGACCGCCTCGACCGGGGGCTTGCGCGGCATGGTCGGCGCGACCAGCGCCTCGACCTTGCGCGGCGTCGGGGTCACCACGGCATCCCGCGTGTAGTGGCGGCAATTGCCTTCGAACGAGGCGCCGGGCTCGACCGCGATCGACTCCTGCATCACGTCGGCGACGACCTTTGCCGACTTGAGCAGCGTCACCTGGCGGGCCTTGATCTGGCCGGTCACCTTGCCGGCGATACGGACGGTCTCGGCTTCGAGCGCGCCCTTCACTACCGCGGTCTCGCTGACGGTGATGCGGCCCGAGCGGATGTCGCCGTCGACGGTGCCGTCGATCTGGATGTCGCCGTCGCTCTCCAGGTTACCGGTGATGCGAAGGTCGGCGCTGATGATCGAGGGGACCGACGACTTCTGCACGGCGGCGGTGCCGCCACCCTCGGAGTCCTTGCCTCTAGCCCTTGAAAACATCCTTGCCCGCCCTCAGAAACTTGTTCGGATCGGTCGGCTCGCCGTTGACCAGGACCTCGTAGTGGACGTGAGGTCCGGTCGACCTGCCGGAGGAGCCCAGGAGACCGACGACCTCCCGGAAGTCCACCTTCTGCCCGCGCCGGACGTTGATCTTATACAGATGTCCGTATCGCGTCCTGAGCCCGTTTCCATGGTCGATCTCGACCATGCGGCCGTAGCGGCTCTTCCATCCGGCGACGACGACCGTGCCGGGTGCGGTCGACATAACCGGCGTCCGCATCGGCGCCGACATGTCCAGACCGTAATGCATCGCCGCCTGCCCGGTAAAGGGATCGACGCGGGCGCCGAAGTTGCTCATCAGGGCATAGGTATCGATCGGCGCCGTCAACGGGATCGCCTTCAGCACGCCGTGGATCTGATCGAGCCGGCGCAGCTGGGTTCCGAGCTGGAACGACATCGACTCGAGGTTCGTCGTGGCGTCGCCGGCGCCCGACGGCGCCAGGTCACGGAACAGCGGGACGAAAGGGCCGCCCTGGCCCGCGCGGGTGTTCCCGCGCTGCGGCACCGGCTGCTCCTTCGGCATGATCGTGTCGAGGTTGAGCCCGGTGCGGCTGACGATCTTCTGGACTTCCGACAGGTCGGCACGGGTGCGGTCGTTGAGCTTCGTCATCACCTCGCGGTGGACGCGCTGGAGCTCCGACATCCGGCCTTCGAGGTCGCGCACGCGGACCTGCGCCAGCTGGCCGTCCTCCTGCAGGCGGTCGCGCTGCATGGAGGCGGACTGCAGATCCGTCTTGGCGGTCTCGAGCTGAGCCTCGGCCTGGGCGGTGCGGGCGAGCGAGATCTTGAGCTCGCTCTGCAGCTGCGACATGCGGCGCGACAGCGCCGAGCGCTGGGCCGCGATCTCTTCCTTCTC
>JAEULB010000204.1 GCA_016792585.1 Rhodospirillaceae bacterium | reverse complement strand
CTCGATCATCTTCCAGGAGCCGATGACCTCGCTCTCGGCGCTCCACACGATCGGCGACCAGATCGCCGAGACGCTCGAGCTGCACAAGCCGGTCAGCCGCGCCCAGGCGCTGGAGGCGACCCGCGACATGCTGCGGCTGGTGGGATTCCCGGATCCGAAGAAGGCGGTGAACACCTATCCGTTCGAGCTCTCGGGCGGGCTTCGCCAGCGCGCGATGATCGCGATGGCGCTGATCTGCCGGCCGGCGCTGCTGATCGCCGACGAGCCGACGACCGCTTTGGACGTCACCATCCAGGCGCAGATCCTTAAATTGATCGCCGACCTCCAGCAGGAGCTCGGCATGGCGGTGCTGGTCATCACCCACGACCTCGGCGTCGTCGCCAACGTCGCCCAGGAAGTGGTGGTGATGTATCGCGGCCGGGTCATGGAGTCGGGCACGGTGGAGGACATCTTCCGTGCGCCGGAGCACCCCTACCTCAAGGCGCTGATGCGCGCGGTGCCGCGCTTCGGCATGCAGCCGGGCGAGCGCCTGATCCCGCTCCGCGAGATCAAAAGCGAGCAGAGCCGGCTGATGGAGGCCAAGGCCGAGTGGCCGGCAGGTGCCGATGCCGCGGGCCCCCTGCTCAAGGTCGAAGGCGTCGCCAAGCGCTTCCGCATCCGCAAGACCGCCTGGTTCGGCGACAAGACCGCGGACGAGGTGCTGGCGGTCGACGACGTCTCGTTCGAGGTGAAGCGGGGCGAGTGCCTGGGCCTCGTCGGCGAGTCCGGTTGTGGCAAGACCACTCTATCGAAGATCCTGCTGCGCGCGCTGAAGCCCGACGACGGCTCGGTCGTTTTCAACGACCGCGGCACGCCGATCGACATGCTGGCGCTCGAAGGCAGCGACCTCACGAAGTTCCGCACCAAGATGCAGTACGTGTTCCAGGATCCGTTCGGATCGCTGAACCCGCGCATGACCGTCTACGACATCATCGCCGAGCCGCTGGTGATCCACGAGATCGGCGACGAGGCCGAGCGCCAGGAACGGGTCAAGGAGCTGATGAAGCTCGTCGGCCTCGACGTGCGCCATCTCAAGCGCTACCCGCACAGCTTCTCCGGCGGCCAGCGCCAGCGCATCTGCATCGCGCGTGCGCTGGCCCTCAGGCCCGACCTGCTGATCTGCGACGAGCCGGTCTCGGCGCTCGACGTCTCGATCCAGGCGCAGATCCTGAACCTCCTGAAGGACCTGCAGAGCCAGCTCGGGCTCACCTATCTCTTCATCAGCCACAACCTCGCGGTCGTCGACTACGTCGCGCACCGGATCGCGGTGATGTGCGCCGGCCGCCTGGTCGAGGTCGCGCCCCGCGAAGTCCTGTTCCAGAACCCGATCCATCCGTACACGCGGGCGCTGCTTTCCGCCGTGCCCGAGCCGGACATCAACCGCAAGCTCGACCTGGCGCACGTCCTCGACAGCAAGGCCTCGATCCCGTCGGCGTGGCCGGAGCCGTTCAAGATCGACGGCGATCTTCGCCCTTCCCTGATCGACGTCGGCGGCGGCCACTACGTCCGCGCCAGCGCCGTGCCGGACCTGAAGGAGGTCGCGTGATGCGCTTGGCCATCGCAGCTTTCCTCGCGCTCGCGACCTTCGATGCCGCCGCGCAGATCGTCTATCGCGACCCGCCGGTCCTTCTCGATGCGGTGCATTCCGGTGCGCTTCCGCCGATCGCCCAGCGCCTGCCCGAGCGTCCCGACGTCGCCAGGCTCTATCCGTTTCAGACGATCGGCCGCCACGGCGGCACGCTGCGCACGATCGCCGGCGGCGCCGGCGATACGCGTTTCGCCGTCGTCCACGGCTACGCGCGCCTGGTCGGCCACGACATGACCTTCAAGCTGCAGCCCGACATCGCCGAGAAGATCGAGGTCGAGGGCGACCGGCGCTTCACCTTCTATCTTCGCCCGGGCCACCGCTGGTCGGACGGCAATCCCTTCACCGCCGACGACTTCCGCTACACCTGGGAAGACGTGTTCGGCAACGCGCGCCTCAGGCCCTCGGGCGTGCCGATCGAGATGCTGGTCGACGGCGAGCGTCCGATCTTCGAGGTTCTGTCGCCGACGGTCGTCCGTTACACCTGGACGCATCCGAACCCCACCTTCCTGCACGCGCTCGCCGGCCCGCGCCCGCTCGAGATCTTCGCGCCGGCGCATTACCTGAAGCAGTTCCACGAGAAGTACGCGAAGCCCGAGGAGCTCGAGAAGAAGGTCCGCAACGAGCGCGTGCGCAACTGGGCGGTGCTGCACAATCGCCGCGACAACCAGTATCGGCTCGACAATCCGGATATGCCGACGCTGCAGCCCTGGATGCTGGCGACGGCGCCGCCGGCGGACCGTTTCGTCTTCAAGCGCAATCCCTACTACCACCGCGTCGACAGCGAGGGCCGCCAGCTGCCCTATCTCGACGAGGTGGTGATGTCGGTCGCGGACGGGAAGATCGTGCCGCTGAAGACGGGCGCCGGCGAGGCCGACCTGCAGGCGCGCTACATTCGCTTCGACAATTACACCTTCCTGAAAGAGGCCGAGCAGCGGAGCGGGTTCAAGGTCAGGCTGTGGCGCACCGTGCGCGGCGCCGACCAGGCGCTCGTCCCCAACCTCAACGTCAACGATCCGGTATGGCGGGGCGTGCTCCGCGACGTCCGCTTCCGCCGTGCGCTGTCGCTCGCCACCAACCGGCACGAGATCAACCAGGTGATCTATTACGGGCTCGGCATCGAGGGGAACAACACGGCGCTGCCGGGCTCGCCGATCTACAGCGAGGACTTCCGCACCCGCTGGGCGCGCTATGACATAAGAGCGGCGAACGCGCTGCTCGACGAGATGGGGCTGACCAAGCGCGACCATCGCGGCATCCGCCTCCTGCCTGACGGAAGGCCGATGAAGATCGTGGTCGAGACCGCAGGCGAGTCGACCGAGCAGATGGACATCCTCGAGCTGGTCCACGACACCTGGCTCGACCTCGGCATCAAGATCTACCCGAAGGCCCTCCAGCGCGACGTGCTGCGCAACCGCGTCTTCGCCGGCGAGACGGTCATGTGCATCTGGTTCGGCGCGGAGTTCGCGCTGATGGACTCGGATGCGAACCCGCGCGACTTCGTCGTCTACGAGCAGCAGCAGCTGCAATGGCCGAAATGGGGCCAGTACCGCGAGACCAAGGGCAAGTCGGGCGAACCCGTCGACATGCCGGAGGCGAAGGAGCTGCAGACGCTCGAGCAGGCCTGGGCCGGGACCGCCGACCGCGACGTGCGCCGCGGGATCTGGCGCCGCATCCTCGAGATCAACGCCGACCAGCAGTTCACCATCGGCATCGTCGCCGGCGCGATGCAGCCGGTGGTGATCGGGACCACTCTCAAGAACCTGCCCGAGCAGGGCATCTTCAACTGGGATCCGGGCGCCCAGTTCGGCATGTACCGGCCCGACACCTTCTACTTCGGCCACGCCGACGTGGCATCGCGATGAGGCACCCTTAAAGAGATGTTCGGCTACGTCATCCATCGCCTCCTGGTGATGATCCCGACGCTGCTCGCGATCAGCGCGATCACCTTCCTGATCATGCAGCTGCCGCCGGGCGACTTTCTCTCGACCCACATCGCCGAGCTGCAGAGCCAGGGCGAGTCGGTCGACATGGCGAAGATCGAGTTCCTCCGCCAGCAGTACGGCCTCGACCGCTCGGCCGTGGAGCAGTACTTCCACTGGATCCTCGGCATGCTGCAGGGGGATTTCGGCTACTCGTTCGAGTTCCAGCTTCCGGTGACCAAGGTGGTCGGCGACAAGCTGTGGCTGACGGTGATCGTCTCGGTGGCGACGATCCTGTTCACCTGGATCGTCAGCTTCCCGATCGCGATCTACTCGGCGACCCACCAGTACTCCTGGGCCGATCACGGCCTCACGCTGCTGGGCTTCCTGGGGCTCGCGACGCCCAACTTCCTGCTGGCCCTCGTACTGCTGTACTTCGCCAACGTCGTCTTCGGCACCTCGATCGGCGGCCTGATGGACGACCGCTTCCTGGATGCGCCGTGGAGCTGGGAGAAGTTCCGCTCGATCCTGGAGCATCTGTGGGTGCCGACCTTGGTGATCGGCGCCTCCGGCACCGCCGGCATGATCCGCCGCCTTCGCGCCAACCTGCTGGACGAGCTGCAGAAGCAGTACTACGTGACCGCCCGCGCCAAGGGCATGCCGCCGTTCCGGGCGCTGGTGAAGTATCCGCTGCGCATGTCGCTGAACCCGTTCATCAGCGACATCGGCGGCATCCTTCCGTCGATCATCTCCGGCGCGGCGGTCGTCTCGATCGTGATGAACCTGCCCACGACCGGGCCGATGCTGCTGCGCGCGCTGCAGGCGCAGGACACCTACCTCGCCGGCTCGTTCCTGATGTTCCTGGCGGTGCTGACGGTGATCGGCGTGTTCCTCTCCGATCTCGCGCTGGCGGCCCTCGACCCGCGGATCCGGCTCCAGGGCGGGACATCCCGATGACCGCCCAGCAGCCGCTCGATCATTTCGTCAGCAAGGCGCCGTTCAACCCGGCGACCGACGAGAAGCTGACGCCGGAGCAGGAACGCTACTACATGGCGTCGCAGTGGCAGATGGTGTGGCGGAAGCTCCGCCGGCACCACCTCGCCGTGGTCTCCGGCGTGATCCTGCTGCTGCTCTATCTCTCGATCTTCGTCACCGAGTTCATCGCGCCCTATGCGCTGACGACCCGGCACACCGATCACCTGTTCGCACCGCCGCAGACGATCCACTTCGTCCACGAGGGCGAGTTCGTGGGGCCCTTCGTCTACGGCTACACCTACCGCCTCAACATGGACAACCTGAAGCGCGAGTACACGCCGGACCTTCGACAGGTGAACAAGCTCCGCTTCTTCTGCGAAGGCGATTCCTATCGCTTCTGGGGCCTGGTCGAGATGAATTTCCACTTCGTCTGCCCGGCCCGCAACACCGAGTTCTTCTGGCTCGGCACCGACCGGCTCGGTCGCGACATGTTCTCGCGCATCATGTACGGCACGCGGATATCGCTGACCGTGGGCCTGATCGGCATCACGATTTCCTTCGTGCTCGGCATCGTCGTCGGCGGGCTCGCCGGGTACTACGGCGGCTGGACCGACGCGATCGTGCAGCGCTCGATCGAATGCATAAGGTCGTTCCCGGAGCTGCCGCTGTGGATGGCGCTGTCGGCGGCGCTGCCCGTCGACTGGAGCCCGATCGTCATCTACTTCGGCATCACGATCATCTTGGGATTGCTCGACTGGACCGGCCTCGCGCGCTCGGTGCGCTCCAAGCTGCTGGCCTTGCGCGAGGAAGACTTCTGCACTGCCGCGGTCCTGATGGGCGCCAAGCCGAGCCGCGTGATCTTCCGCCACCTGATGCCGAGCTTCACCAGCCACCTGATCGCCTCGGCCACGCTGTCGATCCCCGGCATGATCCTCGGCGAGACCGCGCTGTCGTTCTTAGGCCTCGGACTCCGACCGCCGATCACCAGCTGGGGCGTGCTGCTGAACGAGGCGCAGAACATCAACGTGGTGGCGCTCTATCCCTGGCTGATGCTGCCGGTGCTCCCGGTGATCGTCACCGTGCTCGCCTTCAACTTCCTCGGCGACGGCCTCAGGGACGCGGCGGATCCGTACAAGTAGCTAGGTCGGCCGTCCGGCGTCGCGCAGCGGCTTCGTCAGCAATCCGGCGAGGCCGGCGCCCGTCATCGCGGAGCCGAGCAGGCCGACGGTCGCCGCGAGTCCGATCGCCGGCAGCATGAAGCCCGTCAGCGCGCCGCCGATCGGCCGGCCCGACTGCATCAGCATGCGCAGGAGCGCGAAGGCGCGGCCGCGCATCTCTTCGGGAATGATCTCCATGCGAAGCGTCTGCGCCCAGGGCGTCAGCGGCGCGGCGGCGATGCCGAACAGGAAGAAGGCGACGCCGGTGAGGATCGCGTCGGTGGCGAAGATCATCAGGATCATCGCGAGGCCGGCCAGCATCTGCGCCAGCGCGATGCCGAGGCCGAGCGGCACGCGGTTGCCGATCTGGCCGACGACCAGGGTCGCCGCCACCTGGGCGGCGAAGACGGTACTGAGCAGGACACCGTAGAGCTCCGGTCCGCCTTCGAGGGTCTTCTCGACATGGATCGGGAGCCACACCGGGACGCTGCCGGTGCCGAGGTTGAAGACCAGGAACATGAAGGTGGTGGCGATCAGGATCGGGTTGCCGAAAAGGAGGCGCACCGCGTCGCCGACCGCGACCGAGGCGCGCTTGACCGGCGCCGGAAGCGCCAGCTTCAGGCGGAACAGGATCAGCGCGTAGAGAAGGTATGTCGCGACATCGAGCAGCACCGTCGCCGGTGCGCCGATCCAGGCGATCAGGAACCCGGCGATCACCGGCCCGGCGACGCCGGCGCACGAGTAGCCAAGGCTCTCGAGCGCGTTCGCCGTCGCGAGGCGCTCCTTGGGCACGAGGGCCAGGATCATCGTCGGTGTGCCCGCGAGCGAGACCATCATCAGGAGCCCATGGACGGCGGCAGCCACGTAGACGTGCCAGACCTCGAGCCAGCCAAGGAAATGCAGCGCCGGCACCATCGCGATCGCGAGCCCGCGCACGAGGTTGTCGATGGTCATCACCAGGCGGCGGTCGAAGCGGTCGAGCAGCCAGCCGGCGACGAAGCCGCCGACCACGATCGGCCCGGTGAAGCAGAGCATCAGGAGGCCGAGCGCTTCGGCCGAGCCGGTCTTCTCGTAGACGAACCAGACGAAGGCGACCCGGGTCAGCTCGTCGCCGGTCGCCGAGGCCATGAGGCCCAGCCAGAAGCGGCGGAACGGCTTGTTGCGGAGAAGGTCGGCATAGGGACTGGCCACGGCCCGAGAATAGCGCCTGATCCTGACACCGTGGCGTCAGGTATCGCGCCCGTTTTCGAATCCAGTAGCCATAGGCGCCGCAATCCGAGCCAATCTTGGCCCGTGTCGATCATCGGCCCCCTCCTTCGGCGCTCCTCCGCGATCCTGGCTAGCCTGCCGCCCGTCGCGGCGGCCGCCTTCTGGATGGGCATCTGCGCCATCGCCTTCTCGCTGATGGCGGTGGCCGTCAGGCTCGCCGTGGCCACCTTGCCGGCCGGTGAGGTCACGTTCTTCCGGAACTTCGGAGCGCTGGTGTTCCTGGCGCCGCTGCTCGTGCGTGGGGGCCGCGCGGTCGTCCGCGTGCCGAGACCTTGGGCGGCGGCCTCGCTGGCGCTCTGGCAGGCGATCTCGAACCTCTGCATCGTCGTCGCTTTCGCGGCGATGCCGCTCGCCGACACGGTGGCGATCAGCTTCCTGACGCCGCTCATCGTCGTGGCGCTGGCCGCCATGCTCGGCATCGAGCGCGTCGGCGCGGGGCGTTGGGCCGCGACGCTCGCCGGTTTCGCCGGCATGCTGCTGATCGTCCGCCCTGGCTTCCAGCAGATGCCGCCGGAGACGCTGCTGGTCCTGGCCTCGGCCACGGTCACCGCCTTCTTCAGCCTGACGGTGCGCAACCTCGGCAGGGATCACCATCCCGACACGCTGGTACTGATCGCGCTCGGCGGCTCGCTCCCGATCCTCGGCGCGGCGGCCTTGTGGTCCTGGCGCCTGCCGGGACCGGAGGAGGCGGTCTATCTGCTCGCGATCGGGCTCGCCGCGGCGGTCGGGCAGGCGGCCATGGTGCGCGCCTACGCCGTCGCCGAGTCATCCCTGGTGATGCCGTTCGCCTTCCTGCAGCTGCCGGCGACCGCGCTCGCCGCCTATGCGGCCTTCGACCAGGTGCCGGACCTCTTCACCTGCGCGGGAGCGCTGGTGATCTTCGCCAGCGCGCAATTCACCATGCGGCGGGCAAGCGGTAAGTAACGCCAGTCGACCGGCCCGGCGGGCAGTCGGGAGCGGCGACCTGTATGCTGTGCGCCTGGCGGCGGAGCAAACGCGCGTGATCGATCCGGGAAATGGAAATGGGCTCAGAGTCCTCGTGCCGTTCCTGATCCTCGTCCTTGGCGGCGGCCTCGGGATCGGCGCGCTGACCGTCCCGGGAGACTGGTATGCGGGTCTGGCGAAGCCCGCCTTCAATCCCCCGAACTGGCTCTTCGGCCCGGCCTGGACCTGTCTTTACGTCCTCATCGCGGTCGCCGGGTCGCGAACCTTCCGGCGCGACCCCAGGGGAGTCGCGATGATGGCCTGGTGGGCGCAGCTGCTGCTGAACTTCGCCTGGCCGGTGGCCTTCTTCGCCGCGCACGCGGTTGCCGCGGCACTGGCCCTCGTGCTTGCCCTTCTCGGCGCGATCATCGTCTTCGTGATTGCGTCGTGGCGCCCCGATCCGGTCGCCGCGTGGCTGTTCGCGCCCTATGCCGCCTGGGTCGGATTTGCGTCGGTGCTCAACGGGTCCATCCTGGCGCTGAACTGAATCTCCGGCGGCGTCCTGATCGTTCCACCGTCCCATGGCCTGGCCAATTCGCTTGCCCCGACACCGGAGGCGCGTCGCAGTATCGCCATCGTGGCCATGGGGAGAAGACCGTTGAAGGACGAGGATCTCTGCTTCACGCCGGCGGCCGAGCTGGCACCGATGATCCGGCGCAAGGAACTCTCGCCGGTGGAGTTGATGCGAGCCGTGCTGGCCCGCGTCGAGGCGTGCGAGCCGAAGCTCAACGCGATGGCGCGCTTCATTCCCGAAGCCGCGATGGCCGGTGCCAAGGCCGCCGAAACCGCGCTGATGAAGGACCGGCCCATCGGCCCGCTCCACGGGATTCCGGTCACCATCAAGGACCTGCACTACGTCAAGGGCGTGACCAACGAGCGCGGTTCGGTCACGCAGAAGGGCTTCGTGCCCGACACCGACGCGCCCTTCGTCTCGCGGCTCAAGGACGCCGGCGCCATCGTCATCGGCAAGACCACGGTCTGCGAGTTCGCGTGGAAGGGCGTGAGCCAAAGCCCGCTCACCGGCATCACCTCGAACCCGTGGAAGCTTGGATACAACACCGGCGCCTCGTCGGCTGGCGCCGGCGCGGCCTCGGCGGCAGGATACGGCCCGCTTCACCAGGGTTCCGACGGCGCGGGGTCGGTGCGCATGCCGGCGCACTTCTCCGGCATCTTCGGCCTCAAGCCGACCTTCGGGCGGATCCCGAACTGGCCGGTCGGCAGCAACGACAACACATCTCATCTCGGACCGATGACGCGCGACGTCCGCGACAGCGCGATGATGATGAGCGTGATCTCGGGGCCCCATCCCTGGGACTTCACCAGCCTCGAGGCCTGCCCGGCCGACTACGTCGGCCGTCTCGACGAAGGCATCCGCGGCAGGAAGATCGCCTACAGCCCCGATCTCGGCCATGCCCGCGTCGACCCCGAGGTGGCGGACCTGGTGGCTGCCGCGGTCAAGGTTCTGGCCGCCGACTGCGGCGCCTCGGTCGAGCAGGTGACGCCCGCCTGGGGCAAGGACGGGCCGGAGATCATCCGCGTCATGTACCCGGTCCATGCCACCGGCAACGCCAAGTATCTGGCGGAGTACGAAAGCCGCATGGACCCCGCGCTGGTGGCGATGATCCGCGACGGGCTCAAGGTCACCACGCAGCAGTACCAGGCGATCCGCGACCGCAAGTCGGCCTACGTCACCGCCATGGCTCGATTCATGGAAGACTGGGATTTCCTGGTGACCCCGACGGTCTCGGTGGCGGCCTTCCCGGCCGAGCTCATCGCGCCGAAGCACTGGCCGCAGCATCCGTGGGACTGGATCCAGTGGGCG
>JAEULB010000184.1 GCA_016792585.1 Rhodospirillaceae bacterium | reverse complement strand
GCCGAGGCCGGGCTGTTGCTGCCCGAGCCGGCAGGTCGGTAGTATCGAACAAAATCGAACATGGAGGACGTCATGCACCGTTCACTCAACCGTCGCCAGATGCTGGCCTCGACCGCACTTGCGGCGGGCGGCCTCGCGCTCACCGCCTCGGGCGTCAGCGCCCAGGCGCTCTCCTGCAGCGACGTGTATGTCGGCACCTGGGGCGGCGACTACCAGGACCTGCTGATCGCCAACTTCGAGAAGCGCGTGCTCGGCGAGCGCAAGGTGGCCGTCAGCCACGACGTCGCCAATGCGCCGCCGCGCAAGACCAAGCTGACCACCGAGAAGAGCGGCCGGCGCGGCACCATGGACGTGGCGCTGCTGTCCGAGACCGACATGTACGAGGTCTACAAGCAGGGCGTGTTCGAGGAGCTCGATTTCTCCAAGCTCAAGAACGCCGCCAACATCATCCCGGCGCTGCGCCGCACCTATTCGATCCCGCACATCTATTCGGGCAAGATCATTCTCTACAATCCGAACCGGGTGAACCCGGCGCCGACCTCCTACGCCGATCTGTGGGACCCGAAGTACAAGGGCCGCGTCGGCTTCGCCGACGGCCTCTACGTTCAGATCATCGAGGCGGCGGCGCTGATCAACGGCGGCTCGGTGACTAACCTCGAGCCCGGCAAGGCCAAGCTCGCCGAGCTCAAGAAGCTCGATCCCAAGGTCTACCCCTCGAACGAGGCGCTGGCGGCGGCGCTGAAGAGCGAGGAGGTCTGGTTCACGATCATGTGGCGCGCCCGCGGCGTGCAGTGGCGGAATTCCGGCATCCCGATCGGGATGGCGGTGCCGAAGGAGGGCGCCACGCCGATCGTGTTCGAGGCGGCAATCCCGAAGAACGCGCCGAACAAGGACTGCGCCTACGCCTATCTCGATGCGATGCTGGATCCGCAGGGCCAGGTCGGATTTGCCGCAAAGATGGGCTACGTGCCGACCGTGACCAACGCCAAGCTCGACGCGAAGCTCGAGGCCGATCTTTCGTTCTCGGCGGACGAGCAGAAGAAGTTCGTCATCCCCGACCTCGAATACGTCGCCAAGAACAACGCCCAGCTGCTCGACTGGTGGAACCGCGAGTTCAAGGGCTGAGCTGGGGCTGATCTGAATGTCGATGGCCGTGGCAGCGGGCGACCGGAAACGGTCGCTCGCTCCCCTTCTGGTGCTGCCGGCAGCGCTGCTGGTGCTGGCCGTTCTCGGCATGCCGTTGCTGACGCTGTTCCGCTACAGCTTCAACCGTTTCGTCCCGGGCCAGGCGATGGCCGAGGCGTTCGTTCTCGACAACTACGCCCGCTTCTTCAGCGATTCCTATTTCATCAACGTGCTGGCGACGACCGTGCAGATGGCCGTCGTCTGCACGCTCCTGAGCCTGATCCTGGCCTTCCCGGTCGCCTATTTCCTCGCCCGCACCCAGAGCAGGTACAAGAGCCTGCTGATCATCCTGACCGTGTTCCCGCTGCTGGTTGGCAACGTCGTGCGCGCCGCCGGGTGGATGGCGCTGCTCGGCAACAACGGCTTCGTCAACACCGTCCTGATCTGGCTCGGCGCCATCTCGGCCCCGGTCAAGATCCTCTACACGCCGGCCGCGGTCGTCATCGGCATCGTCGCCGTGGTCCTGCCCTTCATGATCCTGACGCTGCAAAGCGTGATCGAAGGCATCGACCGCTCGGTCGAGGAGGCCGCACTCAATCTCGGCGCCAGCCCGTTCACGGTGTTCCGCCGCGTGACCTTCCCGCTGTCGCTTCCGGGCGTGCTGGCGGGCACGGTGCTGGTCGGGATCCTCTGCATGAACGCCTATGCGACGCCGGTGCTGCTCGGCGGCTCGCAGTTCAAGATGATGGCGCCGGCGCTCTACGACCAGACGATCCGCGCCAACAACTGGCCGTTCGGCGCGGCGCTCGCCTTCGTGCTGATGGTCGCGACCGTCCTTCTCACCATCGCTTCCACGCTCGCACTCAAACGCCGAACGACGAAAGACTGACGGGGGAGTCGTCATGCCGCTGAAGCCCGACCAGGTCCGCACATCCGCGGACGCGAAGAAGATCGTCGCCGAACGCGGCCTGACCCACGTCAAGGTCGGCGTCTTCGACATGGATGGCATCCTTCGCGGCAAGTACATGGGCCGCGACAAGTTCTTCTCGGCTCTGGAGTCGGGCTTCGGCTTCTGCGACGTGGTGCTGGGCTGGGACTCGAACGACCAGCTCTACGACAACGTCAAGTACACCGGCTGGCACACCGCCTATCCCGACGCCTTCGTCCGCGTGATCCCCGAGAGCTGCCGCGAGCTGCCGGAAGAGGACAATGCGCTCTTCTTCCTCTCGGAGTTCGTCGACAAGGCCGAGGAGATCTGCCCCCGCGGCGTGCTCCGCCGGGTGATCGACAAGGCGAACAGGATGGGCTTCGAGCCCTACAGCGCGGTCGAGTACGAGTTCTTCGTCTTCGAGGAGACGCCGCATTCGATCCGCGAGAAGAACTACCGGAACCTGAAGCCGCTCACCCCCGGCTTCTTCGGCTACTCCGTGCTCCGCAACTCGGTGCACGCCGATTTCTACAACGAGCTTCTCGCCTTCTGCGAGGAGATGAACTTCGGCCTCGAAGGCCTGCATACCGAAACCGGCGCCGGCGTGCTCGAGGCCGCGATCCGCGTCGACAAGACCCTGGAGTCGGCGGACAAGGGCGCGCTCTTCAAGACCTTCACCAAGGTGTTTTGCCAGCGCCGCGGATTGATGGCGACGTTCATGGCGAAATGGTCGAAGGACTGGCCCGGCCAGTCGGGCCATCTGCACGTCTCGCTGAAGGATGCCAAGGGCAAGGGCGCGTTCCACGATCCCAAGGGCCGCTTCAGCATGAGTCCCTTGATGGAGAGCTTCGTCGCCGGCCAGCAGGCGCTGATGCCGGAGCTGCTGGCGATGGTGTCGCCGACGGTGAATTCCTACACGCGCCTGATTCCAGGATTCTGGGCGCCGACCAATGCCACCTGGGGCGTGGAGAACCGCACGACGGCGCTTCGCGTCATTCCCGGGTCGCAGAAGTCGCAGCGCGTCGAGTACAGGATCGCCGCCGCCGACCAGAATCCGTATCTGGCGCTCGCCGTCGCGCTCGGATCCGGCCTCTGGGGCATCGAGAACAAGCTGAAGCTCGGCGAGCCGATTCAGGGCAACGCCTACGACCAGAAGCATCCGGCAAAGCTGTCGCTGCCGTCGACGTTGTGGGAGTCGGCGCAGCGACTCAAAGGTTCAAAGGCGGCGCGCGAACTTTTCGGTGACAATTTCGTCGAGCATTACGCCGCGACACGCGAGTGGGAAGAGCGCGAGAGCCGCAAGCACATCAGCGACTGGCAACTCGCTCGATATTTCGAGATCATCTGAGCATGACCACGCTCAAGACCCTCTCGCCCGGCGACGGGCGCGTCTATATCGAACGCCCCCTCGCGACCCAGACCGATGTCGACGCTGCTCTATCCAACGCCCGCGCCGCCGAGCGCGGCTGGCGCTCGACGCCGATCGTAGAACGCGCGGCGATGGTCGAGAAGTTCGTCCAGTACTTCGAAGGCCACTCGGCGGCGATCGCCGAGGAGATCACGCGCCAGATGGGCCGGCCGATCCGCTACACGCCCGGCGAGATAAGGGGCCTGGCCGAGCGTGCGCGCTACATGGCCTCGGTCGCCGTCGACTCGCTCGCCGACATCGCGATCGAGCCGAAAGAAAACTTCACCCGGTTCATCCGGAAGGAGCCGCTCGGCATCGTCTTCGTGATCGCGCCGTGGAACTATCCTTACCTGACCGCTGTCAACGCGATCATTCCGGCGCTGGTCGCCGGCAATGCGGTGATCCTGAAGCACTCGCACCAGACGCCGCTCTGCGCCGAGCGCTTCGCGGCAGGCCTCAATGCGGCCGGGCTGCCCGACGGCGTCTTCCAGTACCTGCACATGGATCACAGGCTGACCGAGAAGCTGGTGGCCTCTCCGGAAGTCGACTTCGTCGCCTTCACCGGCTCGGTCGCCGGCGGTCAGGCGGTCAGCCGCGCCGCGGCCGGGCGCTTCATCGGGCTCGGCCTCGAGCTCGGCGGCAAGGACCCGGCCTATGTGCGCGCCGACGCCAACTTCGACCATGCGGTCGAGAACCTGGTCGACGGCGCCTTCTTCAACTCGGGCCAAAGCTGCTGCGGCATCGAGCGGATCTACGTGCACGAGGATCTCTACGACCGCTTTGTCGATGCCTATGTCGACCTCACGCGGAAATACGTGCTCGACGATCCGATGAAGCCGGATACGACGTTGGGCCCGATGGTGCGCGGCCAGGCCGCCGACTTCGTCCGCGGCCAGATCGCGGAGGCCGTCGCCCGGGGCGCCAAGGCGCATATCGACGTGAAGGCGTTCCCCAAGGCGCATGCCGGCTCCCCCTATTGCGCGCCGCAGGTGATGACCGGCGTCGATCACTCGATGCGGATCATGTCCGAGGAAAGCTTCGGGCCGGTGATCGGCATCATGAAAGTGAAGTCCGACGAGGATGCTGTCCGCCTGATGAACGACAGCCAGTACGGCCTGACGGCCGCGATCTGGACCATGGACGAGGATGCCGCGATCCGCATCGGCGATGCGATCGAGACCGGCACCTGGTTCATGAACCGCTGCGACTACCTCGACCCGGCGCTTGCCTGGACCGGCGTCAAGGATTCGGGTCGCGGCTGCACCCTCTCCCGTCTCGGCTTCGACGCGTTCACGAGGCCCAAGTCCTTCCATCTTCGTACCAGGATCTGAGAGTCCCCATGGCCCTGACCGTCGATTTCATGCGTGGCAACTGGTCGTTCCCGACCTCGGTCCGGTTCGGCGTCGGCCGTATCGCCGAGTTGGCGGACGCCTGCAAGGCCTCCGGCCTCAAGCGGCCGCTGCTGGTGACCGATCCGGGCCTGGCCAGGCTCCCGATGGTCAAGGACGCGGTCGCCGCCAACGAGAAGGCCGGCGTGCCGACCGCGGTCTTCTCCGACATCAAGCCGAACCCGGTCGCCAGCAACGTCGAGGCGGGCCTCAAGGCCTATCGCGCCGGCGGGCATGACGGCGTCATCGCCTGGGGCGGCGGCAGCGCGCTCGACGCCGGCAAGGTCATCGCCTTCATGACCGGCCAGACCCGGCCGATGTGGGACTTCGAGGACATCGGCGACTGGTACACGCGCGCCAACCCGGACGGCATCGCCAAGGTGATCGCGGTGCCGACCACCGCCGGCACCGGTTCCGAGGTCGGCCGCGCCGGCGTGATCGCCGACGAGACCACGCACACGAAGAAGGTCATCTTCCATCCGAAGATGCTGCCGGTGATCGTGATCTGCGATCCGGCGCTGACCGTGGGACTGCCGCCGCACATCACCGCGGCGACCGGCATGGACGCGCTCGCCCACTGCCTGGAGGCCTTCTGCGCGCCGACGTATCACCCTTATGCCGACGGCATCGCGGTCGAGGGCATGCGGCTGGTGAAGGAGTACCTGCCGATCGCGGTATCCGAGCCGACCAACCTGGTCGCGCGCGGGCAGATGATGGCGGCGGCGAGCATGGGCGCGATCTCGTTCCAGAAGGGGCTGGGCGCCATCCACTCCCTCAGCCATCCGGTCGGCGCGCTCTACGACACCCATCACGGCCTCACCAACGCCGTGTTCATGCCCTACGTGCTGGCGTTCAACCGCTCCGCCATCGCCGAGAAGATGACCTACCTCTCCCGCGTGCTCGACCTCAGGAAGCAGGGCGTCGACGGCATGATCGAGTGGACGCTGGAATTGAGGAAGCAGTTCGGCATGCCGCACGACCTCAAAGGGCTGAAGGTCGGACCCGAGCGCTTCCAGCAGATGGCGGAGATGGCCGCGGTCGACCCGACCGCCGGCGGCAACCCGGTCAAGGTCGATCCGCCGATCCTGAAGAAGCTCTACGAGAACGCGCTCGAAGGCCGCGTGCAGTAGGCAAGCCGGCCGTTTCAAGACCCGTCGATTGGTCGAGACGGAGGTCC
>JAEULB010000176.1 GCA_016792585.1 Rhodospirillaceae bacterium | reverse complement strand
GGACCTCGAGCCAGGCGAGCCTGCGCGGCTCGGCCGCCACCTCCCGGTGATGCGGGAAGCGGAGGCCGATGCCGGCGGCGGCCGGGATGCGATCGGTGGACATGACGGAGAGCTTCTCGGCGGGCGGCGCGAACGCGGACTTACATCGCCTTCATGCTGCTGCCGGCGATCTTGGCGCAGAGGCCGGCCGGCAGATAGACGTAGGCGGCCTTGTCCATGTCCTTGGTCGCCTGTCCGGCGCAGGAATTGGCACCGGCGGCGCAGTCGTTCTTGCCAGCCTTTGCGATGCCGTAGCACTTCTCCGAGCCGGCCGGCTGCACGGCCGGGGCGGCCTGGGCTGCGGCGACCGAGATCACGGCGACCGCGAGCGCGCCGAGTAGGGTCGATCCGGCAACGGTCTTGAGCGAAGGCTTCTGCATATGACGAACTCCTCTTATGCTTCGATGGGAGGGATGCACCGGCACCTGCCGACGTCCCATGCCCCTCGGTTCGCCGCACATCGGCGGAGGTTACAGAGGGCTATCGCGGTCACGTGCGTGTGAACCGGAGAAGGAGCGGATGACTGCAGGCGGGCGGGAGAGCGACGAGCCGCGCTGGTCGCGGCTCATGGCGGCAGCCCAGGACGGTAACCAGGCCGACTATGCGCGCCTCCTGAAGGAGATCGTCCCGATGGTGCGGGCGGTGGTGGCTCACCATCATCGCACCCCGGACCGCATCGACGATGTCGTCCAGGACGTCCTGCTGACCCTGCATCGGATCCGCCACACCTACGACCCGACGCGGCCGTTCATGCCCTGGCTGGTGGCGGTCGCCCGCCGCCGCTCCATCGACGCGATCCGCCGCCGGATGCGGACCGAAGCGATGGAGATCAGCGACGACACTTCGTATGAAACCTTTGCCGACCCGCTGGCGAATAGGGAGCTGGAGGGGCGTGAGGCGGCCGATGCGTTGGCCGGGGCGCTCGCGGCCCTCCCTCGCGGCCAGCGGGAGGCGCTGGAGCTGGTGAAGCTGAAGGAAATGTCGCTGGCGGAGGCGTCGGCGGTGAGTGGCCAGTCGGTCGGAGGTCTCAAGGTCAACGTGCACCGGGCGATCAAGGCGCTCCGGGCCAAGCTGAAGGGCGGATAGGATGTCCGAGCCTCTGGACGAACTGATCGAGAAGCTGGCGGCCGATGGCCGCCGGGTAAGGCGTCTGGCGCCGCCGATGACGCGGGCGATGCTCTGGCTCGGTGCGGTCCTGCTGGTCTCGGCTTTTGCGGTCTGGAGCTTTGCCGACTTGCCCCTGTTCATGTCGCGGATCGACGACGCCAAGCTCAGGCTGGAACTGGCGGGCACCGTCCTGACCGGCATCGCCGCCATCGTCGCCGCCTTCCATCTGAGCCTTCCCGACCGTCCGACGACCTGGGCCTGGCTGCCGGTGCCCCCGCTGGTCCTATGGGTCGCCTCCAGCGGCTACGCCTGCTGGCAGCACTGGATCCGCTTCGGTCCCGAGGGTTGGACCCTGGGCGAGAGCGCCGACTGCTTCCGCCTGTTGCTCGGCGTCAGCCTGCCGCTCGGCGCGGCGCTGCTGCTCGTTCTCTCGCGTGCGCGCCCCTTGAACCCGACTCCTGTCGCGATCGCGGGCGGTCTCGGCGTCGCCGCGATCGCCGCGGTGCTGCTGCAGTTCTTCCATCCGTTCGACGTGACCTTCATGGACCTGGGCGTCCATGCGGTCGCGGTCGGGCTGGTGATCCTGGCAGCGCGGATGTCGAGCGGTCTTCTCGGCCGGCCTGAGGATCAGGCGTCGCGCGGATAGATGATGATCGAGAGGTACTGGCTCGGAAGCCGGGTCAGGCTCGACGGGCCGTGCGGCGCGCCGGCATCGAAGAAGAGAGCGTCGCCCGGCCCGAGGTCGTAGACCTTGTCCGCGTGGCGATAGGCGACGGCGCCGGACAGCATGTAGATGAACTCGACGCCGGCGTGCCGGAAGTTGGCGTAGGGCTCGGCTTCCTTGGACAAGGTGATCAGGTAGGGCTCGACCACGACCTCGCCGCGAAGCGAGTGGCCGAGAAGCTGGTACTGGTGTCCGGCCTTGGTGCCGCGCCGGTCGATGGTGACGCCCTGGCCCTTCGGGACATAGGAGCAGTCGCGTGCCTCCTCGAGCTCGGCAAACAGGCTCGAGATCGGCACGTTGCAGGCATCCGCCAGCGACTGCAGCGTCGTCAGCGACGGCGAGGTGGCGCCATTCTCGATCTTCGACAGCATGCCGACGGAAAGCCCCGCCTGGCCGGCGAGTTCCGCGACGGTCATGTCGAGCCGTTTGCGGAGTGCGCGGACGCGGATTCCGACCGCTTCCTCGACGGTGCGCCGTTCGGCGGAGCTCGGCGCGCTCGATCCGGTCGCCAGATCGCCGCGCTTCGATGTCGCTTTGCGGGCGGCCATCAGCAGTCGAGCGTCGTCCGCCGTTCCCATTCGGTCAGGTGGCGGGCGTAGTCGTTCCAGTCGGCGTGGCGCAGCTTGAGGTACGAGCCCAGGAACGCCTCGCCGAGCCCGGCCTTCAGCACGGCCGACTTCTCGAGGTTGCGGAGTGCATCGAGGAGGTTGAGCGGCAGGCGCTTGGCGCCCTTCACCGTGTGGCCGTCGGTATACATGTTGATGTCGAGGCGCTTGCCGGGATCGCGCTTGTTGGCGATGCCGTCGAGGCCGGCGACCAGGATCGAGGCCTGCAGCAAGTACGGGTTGGCCGCGCCGTCCGGAAGCCGCAGCTCGAAGCGGTTCGGCTCCGGGATGCGGATCATGTGGGTACGGTTGTTGCCGGCGTAGGTCACCGTGTTCGGCGACCAGGTGGCGCCCGAGGTGGTCACCGGCGCGTTGATGCGCTTGTAGGAGTTCACGGTCGGGTTGGTCAGGGCGCAGAGCGCTTCGGCGCTGTGAACGATGCCGCCGATGAACTGGTAGGCGAGGGAAGAGAGGCCAAGTTCGCCCTTCGGATCCTCGAACAGGTTCTTCTTGCCCTTCCACAGCGACACATGCGCGTGGCAGCCGCTGCCGGTCAGGTTGATGAACGGCTTCGGCATGAAGGTGGCGCGGAGTCCGTGCTTCTCCGCGATGGTCCGGACCATGTACTTGAAGAAGGCGTGGCGGTCGGCGGTGATCAGCGCGTGGTCGTACTCCCAGTTCATCTCGAACTGGCCGTTCCCGTCCTCGTGGTCGTTCTGATAGGGCTTCCATCCGAGCTGCAGCATCGCATCGCAGATCTCGGTAACCACGTCGTAGCGGCGGGTCAGCGCCGACTGGTCGTAGCAGGGCTTCGCCTGGTGGTCGGCGGGATCCGAGATCGCGGTGCCATCCGGCGTGATCAGGAAGTACTCGCACTCGACGCCGGTCTTCATCTCGAAGCCTTTGGCGGCCGCGTCGGCGACGATGCGTTTCAACAGGTTGCGCGGCGCCTGCTCGACCGACTTGCCGTCCATGACGAGGTCGGAGGCGAGCCAGCCTACCTCGGGCTTCCAGGGGAGCTGGATCAGGCTGTCGGGATCGGGCACGGCGAAGAGATCGGGATCGGCCGGCGTCATGTCGAGCCAGGTGGCGAATCCTGCGAATCCTGCCCCCGACTTCTGCATCGCCCCGATCGCCGCGGCCGGCACCAGCTTCGCCCGCTGGGTCCCGAAGAGATCGGTATAGGAGATCATGAAGTACTTGATCCCCCGGTCCTTCGCCGCCTTCGCCAGATCCGTCGCCATTCAAGTCCCCCTGTTCGTCTTGCTTAGAACGCGCCTCCGCCGGGAATCCAGTTGGTGCCTGCAAGCGGCACCCGCGCCATCGCCGCCGCCTCGATGGTCAGCGCCACCAGATCCTCGGGCTCAAGATTGTGCACGTGGCTCTTGCCGCAGGCGCGCGCGATCGTCTGCGCTTCGAGCGTCATCACCGCGAGGTAGTTGGCGAGCCGCCGTCCGGCCTTGACCGGATCGAGCCGCGCCATCAGTGCCTGATCCTGCGTCGTGATGCCGGCCGGATCGCGGCCCTCGTGCCAGTCGTCATAAGCCCCGGCGGTCGTGCCGAGCTTCGCGTACTCGGCTTCCAGTGCCGGGTCGTTGTCGCCGAGCGCGACCAGCGCCGCGGTGCCGATGGCGACGGCGTCGGCGCCTAAGGCGAGCGCCTTGGCAACGTCGGCGCCGTTGCGGATGCCACCGGAGACGATCAGCTGCACCTTGCGATGCAAGCCGAGATCGGTCAGCGCCTGCACCGCCGGCCGGATCGCGGAGAGCGTCGGCAGACCGACATTCTCGATGAAAACCTCCTGGGTCGCGGCCGTCCCGCCCTGCATGCCGTCGAGCACGACCACGTCGGCGCCAGCCTTAACCGCGAGCGCCGTGTCGTAGTAGGGTCGGGACGCGCCGACCTTGACGTAGATCGGCTTCTCCCAGTCGGTGATCTCGCGGACCTCCTCGATCTTGATCTGGAGGTCGTCGGGGCCGGTCCAATCCGGATGACGGCAGGCCGAGCGCTGGTCGATGCCGACCGGCAGCACACGCATGCCGGCTACACGCTCGGTGATCTTCTGGCCCAGCAGCATGCCGCCGCCGCCGGGCTTGGCCCCCTGGCCGACGACGATCTCGATCGCGTCCGCGCGCCGAAGATCGTCCGGGTTCATGCCATAGCGAGACGGCAGGATCTGGTAGACCAGCAGCGAGGAGTGCCCGCGTTCCTCCTGCGTCATGCCGCCGTCGCCGGTGGTGGTCGAGGTCCCCACCGTAGAAGCGCCGCGGCCGAGCGCCTCCTTGGCATTGGCCGAGAGCGAACCGAAGCTCATGCCGGCGATCGTGATCGGGATCCTGAGCTCGATCGGTTTCTTGGCATGCCGTGCGCCCAGCACGACGTTGGTGCCGCATCGTTCGCGATAGCCTTCGAGCGGATATCGCGAAATCGAGGCGCCGAGAAAAAGCAGATCGTCGAAATGCGGCACCCTGCGCTTGGCGCCGGCGCCTCTAATGTCGTAGATGCCAGTTGCCGCGGCGCGGCGGATCTCGGACATCGCATAGTCATCGAAGGTCGCCGACTTGCGCGGCGTGGTGATCGGCTGGCTCATGGCTCAGTACACGTTGTCGACATGGAAATGATAGAGGCGCCGGGCCGAGCCGTAGCGCTTGAAGGCGCCGACATCGACGCCGGTGACGCCGGCGGCCGTCAGCTTGGCCGTGAGCTTCGCCTTGTGGTGATCGGTCATCGGCTTCTCGATGCAGTCGGCGCCGAGGCCCTGCACCTTGCCGCGCACATAGAGGCGCGCCTCGTAGATCGAGTCGCCTAGGCTTTCGCCGGCATCGCCGAGCACGACCAGCGATCCCGCCTGGGCCATGAACGCCGACATGTGGCCGACGCTGCCCTTGACCACGATGTCGATTCCCTTCATCGAGATGCCGCAGCGGGCTGACGCGTTGCCGTCGATGATCAGCATGCCGCCGCAGCCGGTGGCGCCCGCCGACTGGCTGGCGTCGCCTTTCACATGCACGGTGCCCGACATGATGTTCTCGGCGACGCCGGTGCCGGCATTGCCGTTCACGACCACCTTGGCATGCTTGTTCATGCCGGCGCAGTAATAGCCGACGTGTCCGTCGATCTCGATGGTGACAGGCGCATCCACGCCGACCGCGACCGAATGGCGGCCGCGCGGGTTGGCGATACGCCAGAGCGTCTGGTTGGTATCGGGCCTGAGCTTGTGAAGCGCGGAATTCAGATCCCGTAGTTCTGTCGTCGAAAGATCGACGACCTGCTCGCTCGCGTTCAATTCGGCCGCTCCCAGAAGTAGACCGTCGACGGTTCCGGCTCCCAGATCCTCGCCTTGGCGATGTCCGGCAGGTCGACCAGCGCTCGATATTCGGAGCCGAAGGCGACGTAGCGGTCGGTCTCCGCCATCACCGCCGGCTTGCAGGCGATCGGATCGCGCAGCACGCCGAAGCCGGACTCGGTTCCGACGACGAAGGTGTAGAAGCCGTCGAGGTCGGTCAGCGCGTCGGTCAGCGCCTGCTTCAGGCTGGCGCCCTTGTGCATGCGGGCGGTGAGGTATCCTGCGGCGACCTCGGTGTCGTTCTCGGTCGCGAACTCGATGCCCTCGCGCCGAAGCTCGCGGCGGACCGCATTGTGGTTCGAGAGCGAACCGTTGTGGACCAGGCATTGGTCGAGCCCGGTCGAGAAGGGATGGGCACCGTTGGTGGTGACCGCCGATTCCGTCGCCATGCGCGTATGGCAGATGCCATGGGTTCCGGGCATACGCTCGAGGCCGAACTGTGTCGCCACCAGCTCGGGTCGGCCGACCTCTTTGTAGAGTTCCATGCGGGTGCCGGCCCCGACGAGGTCGATCTCCGGGGCGAGCTTCGCCAGTGCTGCCTTGGCATCGGCCTCTCGGTCGGCCGGAAGGGTGAGGATGCCGTGGGTATGGCGGCCGACGGCCGCGATCTTGATGCCGAGCGCCTCCGACAGCTTGCGCGCAAGGGCAAGGAAGTCGGATCCCTCAACGCCACGCACCGTCAGCTTGACGTTGCCGGCCGCGCCGCGGCCGAAGACCGCGAAGCCGGCGCTGTCGGGACCGCGATCCGAAAGCACGCCCATCATCTGGGACAGCAGGCGCCCGAGGTCGGGCTCCAGCTTCGGATCCTTGAGGAAGAGGCCGACAATGCCGCACATGGTGAAACGCTCCGCTGTTAACAGCGGAGGATGATACGCGGGCAAGCTGGCGGGTCAACCGATGGAAACAAAGTTTCCCAAAGTGAAACCAGGTGCCGGCCGCCCCAGAGCGGGGCCGGGGCGGCCGGAGAGCGGAGACTTCAGATGCGTCCCATCAGCAGCAGGATGATGACAATGAGCAGCACGACGCCTAGGCCGCCGGTCGGGTAATAGCCCCAGCCGGAGCTGTACGGCCAGGTCGGCAGCGAGCCGATCAGCAGGATGATGAGGATGATCAGGAGAATGGTGCCGAGGCCCATCGGTGTCTCCGTTCTTTCATTGTTATGGTCCTGGGAGAACCCCGGGCGCGGTACCCGGTTCCATGGCGCGCCAGATCCGGGCCCGGTATCCTCCGGCCGGCCCTAAGATCGGCCGACAACGAATCCCCGGGTGAGGAAACCGACATGGACGTGCGTGCAGCCGTTGCGCTCAAGGCGGGAGCACCGCTCTCGATCGAGACCGTCAAGCTCGACGGGCCGAAGGAGTTCGAGGTGCTGGTCGAGATCAAGGCGACCGGCATCTGCCATACCGACGAGTTCACCCTCTCCGGCGCCGATCCCGAAGGGCTTTTCCCGGCGATCCTCGGCCACGAAGGCGCCGGCATCGTCGTCGACGTCGGCAAGGGCGTGACCAGCCTTAAGAAGGGCGATCACGTCATTCCGCTCTATACGCCGGAATGCCGGCAGTGCAAAAGCTGCCTCAGCCAGAAGACCAATCTCTGCACATCGATCCGTGCCACCCAGGGCAAGGGCCTGATGCCGGACGGTACCAGCCGATTTTCGCTCGGCGGCAAGCCGGTGCACCATTACATGGGTTGCTCGACCTTCTCGAACTTCACCGTCCTGCCGGAGATCGCGCTGGCGAAGATCCGCGAGGACGCGCCCTTCGACAAGGTCTGCTACATCGGCTGCGGCGTCACCACCGGCATCGGCGCGGTGATCAAGACCGCGAAGGTCGAGCCGGGCGCCAATGTCGTGGTCTTTGGCCTCGGCGGCATCGGTCTCAACGTCGTGCAGGGGGCTCGCATGGCCGGGGCCGACATGATCGTCGGCGTCGACATCAATCCGGCCCGTGAAGCTCTTGCCCGCAAGTTCGGCATGACCCACTTCGTCAACCCGAAGGAGCTCAAGGGCGACGTCGTCCCCCACCTGGTCGAGCTGACCAAGGGCGGTGCCGACTACAGCTTCGAATGCGTCGGCAACACCGACCTGATGCGCCAGGCGCTCGAGTGCTGCCACCGCGGCTGGGGCGTCTCGGTGATCATCGGCGTCGCCGGCGCCGGCAAGGAGATCTCGACCCGTCCGTTCCAGCTGGTCACCGGCCGGGTGTGGAAGGGCACCGCCTTCGGCGGCGTCCGCGGCCGCACCGAGGTGCCGAAGATCGTCGACTGGTACATGGAAGGGAAGATCAACATCGACGACCTGATCACCCACAAGATCCCGCTGAACCGGATCAACGAGGGCTTCGACCTGATGCATGCGGGCAAGTCGATCCGCACGGTGGTCGAGTACTGATGGAGACGATCTCCGAGCAGGCCTGCTTCGGCGGGACGCAGGGCTTCTACAAGCACGAGTCCAAGGCTGTCGGCGGCCCGATGCGGTTCGCCGTCTACAAGCCGCCGCAGGCGGCCCGGGGTAAGGTGCCGGTGGTGACCTATCTCGCCGGGCTCACCTGCACGGAGGAGACCTTCACCATCAAGGCGGGCGCTCAGCGGGTCGCTGCCGAGCTCGGCATGATGCTGGTGATGCCGGATACCAGCCCGCGCGCCGCTCGGTTCCCGGGCGACGACGCGAGCTGGGATTTCGGCATCGGTGCCGGCTTCTATCTCGATGCCACGGCTGAGCCATGGAAGCGAGCGTATCGGATGTACACCTATGTTACGAGCGAGCTGCGCGAGCTGATCGACGGCTCGTTCCCGGCGAGGGTCGACCGGCAGGGCATTTTCGGCCACTCGATGGGCGGGCACGGCGCGCTGGTGCTGGGGCTCCGCAATCCCGACAAGTACCGGACCGTCTCGGCATTCGCGCCGATCGTGGCGCCGATGCGCTGCCCCTGGGGGCAGAAGGCGTTCTCAGGCTATCTCGGTCCCGACCAGGGCGGATGGCGCGACTACGACGCGAGCGAGCTTGTGCGCCGCCACAAGGTCGCCGGCACGATCCTGATCGACCAGGGAATGTCCGACAAGTTCCTCGCCGAACAGCTCAAGCCCGAACTGTTCGAGATGGCCTGCAAGCACGCCGGTCAGGCACTCACGTTGCGCCGCCACGAGGCTTACGACCACAGCTATTATTTCATCCAATCATTCGTCCAGGATCACCTGAAGCATCACGCAGCCGGTCTTGGCTGAGGCGGCTATCGGAGGAGACGGTCATGCAGAAGCTTCTCGTCTACCAGTCGATGTGGGCGATGGAACGGCGAGCGCCGGACGGCAAGGAGTGGACGCTCGCAGAAAAGCTCAAGATGATCCGCGACGCCGGCTTCGACGGCGCCGGCGTCCGCTTCTTCGACTTCGAGCAGGCGAAGGCGCATGTCACGATTCTCAAGGACTACGGCCTCACCTGGCAGGCGCAATGCTATCCGCAGTCCGTCGACGACCTGAAGCCGATCC
>JAEULB010000171.1 GCA_016792585.1 Rhodospirillaceae bacterium | reverse complement strand
GTCGCCGCGCTGGCGCGAAGGCGCCTCGGCGGCTATACCGGGGACACCCTGGGCGCTGCCGAGCAGGCGGCGGAAATCGGGGCCCTTCTCGCCTTGACCACGATCTGATCGCACCCCCATGAGCACCAGCTTCGATCCCGGCGTCATGACCCGCTGGTGGTGGATCCGCCACGCCCCGGTCACCGTCAACAAGGGCCGCGCCTACGGCCAGACCGACCATCCCTGCGACACCTCGGCCGAAAGCCACTTCAAGGGCTGGGCCGAGCTGTTGCCCAAGGATGCGGTCTGGGTGCATTCGCCGCTCCGGCGCACGCGCGAGACCGCGGAGGCGATCGGTGCCTGCGGCTACAAGCTGCCGAAGATGGAAGTGGTGCCCGAATTCATCGAGCAGCATTTCGGCGAGTGGCAGGGACGCACCTACGAGGAGCTGAAGAACAGTCCGGAGTCGGGCTATCACCGTTTCTGGCTGGGACCGGCCGCCGCCGTGCCGCCGGGCGGCGAGAGCTTCGAGCACCTGATCCACCGCGTGATCCCCGGCATCGAGCGGCTCAACCGCGAGCATGCCGGCAAGGACATCGTCGCCGTCACCCATGGCGGCACGATCCGCGCCGCGGTCGCGCATGCGCTCAGGCTCGATCCGGAGGCGGCGCTTCGCGTCGACGTCTCCAATACCAGCCTGACCCGCCTCGATCATTTCGCCGGAACGCCCCGGCATCCGCCGGCCTGGCGGGCGGTGGTGATCAACCAGCCGCCCAGGATGCCGGCCTCCTGGTAGCCCCTTCCGGGCTCCCATGCTACGGTCGGTCCCAAGACGTCGTGACAGGGAAGTCCGGTTAAACCCGGCGCTGCCCCCGCAACTGTGACGGGCGAGGCTCGAGACCACTAAGCCACTGGCCGGCAACGGCTGGGAAGGCGGTCGGAAGCCGGTGACCCCCGAGCCAGGAGACCTCCGCGACGTCGCCCGCAACGGTGCTTGCTCCTCGGGTGGAGGGCCTGCCGTGACGACACTTTCCCCGCCATTCTCGCGGGCCTTGATCCTGGGTGGTGCGCGCTCCGGCAAGAGTGCGCGCGCCGAGACGCTGACCTTGGCTGCCGCCGCCGGCGGCACCGCGGTCTATCTCGCGACATCCGAGGCCGGCGATGCCGAGATGCAGACGCGGATCGCCGGGCATCGCGCGCGCCGCGGCGCCGAGTGGACGACGAGGGAAGCGCCGCTGGCTCTCGTCGAGGCGTTCGCGACCGAGACGCGCCCGGTGCTCGTCGACTGCCTGACGCTCTGGCTCTCGAACCTCATGGCCGCCGGCCGCGACGTCGCCGGCGAAGGCGACCGCCTCGCCGACGCCGTTGCCGCGCACGCGAGCCCGCTCGTGCTGGTCTCCAACGAGGTCGGCATGGGCATCGTCCCCGACAACGCGCTCGCCCGCGCCTTCCGCGATCACGCCGGCCGACTCCACCAGAAGATCGCCGCCGTCTGCGACCGCGTCGAGCTGGTGGTCGCCGGCCTTCCCCTTGTCCTCAAGCCGCAAGGACTCCAATGAGCCGCATCCCCGCCACCGTCGTCACCGGTTTCCTCGGCGCCGGCAAGACCAGCCTGATCCAGAACCTGCTGCGCACGGCCAACGGCCGGAAGCTCGCCTTCGTCATCAACGAGTTCGGCGAGCTCGGCATCGACCGCGAGCTGATCCTCGGCTGCGGCATCGAGGGCTGCGAGGACGACGACATCGTCGAGCTCGCCAACGGCTGCATCTGCTGCACCGTCGCCGACGACTTCCTGCCCTCGATGAAGAAGCTGATCGAGCGCGTCGATCCGCCCGAGCACATCGTGATCGAGACCTCGGGCCTGGCGCTGCCGAAGCCGCTGGTCCAGGCATTTAACTGGCCGGAGGTAAAAGCTCGCGCCACCGTCGACGGCGTGATCGCGGTGATCGATGCCGCCGCCGTGGCCTCGGGCCGCTTCGCCGACGATCCGGAGGCGGTGGCGAAGCAGCGGGCCGCCGATCCGAATCTCGACCACGAGAATCCTCTGGAGGAGGTGTTCGAGGACCAGCTCGCCTGCGCCGACCTGGTCGTGCTCAACAAGCGCGACCTCGTCTCACCGGAGGAGCTCGCGCGCGTCCGCGCCGAGATATCGGCATCGCTGCGTCCGGGCGTAAAGGTGATCGAGTCGAAGCAGGGCGATCTTCCGGCCGCCGCGCTGCTCGGCCTCGCCGCGGCAGCCGAGGACGATCTCGCCAGCCGTCCCTCCCATCACGACAACGAGGAGGAACACGATCACGAGGACTTCGAAAGCTTCTCGATCGCGTTGCCGGTGGTGAGCGATCCCGCGGCGCTCGAAGCGCGCATCCTGAAGGCGGTCGAGAAATTCGGCGTGCTGCGGGTGAAGGGCTTCGTCGACGTGCACGGCAAGGCGCTCCGCCACGTGATCCAGGGCGTCGGCCCGCGCCTGGTTCGCCACTTCGACCGCGCCTGGAAGCCGGGCGAGACGCGCTCCAGCCGCATCGTCGTGATCGGCCTCAAGGGCCTCGACCGCAAGGGCATCGAGGCGGAGATCCGCGGCTGATGCACCTCCTCGTCGCCGAGCCTGGGAAAATCGACGGCGTCGAAGCCGTCGACCTCGGCCAGTCGCCAGGCGACGTGGTGGTGCTGACCGCGGCCGACACCGAGATCGCAGCGCTGGCGGCGGCATGCCAGCGACAGGGAGATGGCCCGTCGCTGCGCCTCGCCAATCTCGGCCGCCTGCAGCACAACCTCTCGGTCGACATCCATGTCGATGCGGTGGTCGCGAGCGCCAAGCTGGTCGTCGTCCGCCTGCTCGGCGGGCGTGCCTATTGGCCCTATGGCGTCGACCGCATCGTCGAGGTCTGCCGCGCGGGAAAGATCAAGCTGGCGCTGCTGCCGGGCGACGATCGGCCGGATCCCGAGCTCGCGTCCATGTCGACGCTGCCACTCGATCAGGCCAACCGCCTCTGGCGCTACCTGATCGAGGGCGGTGTCGAGAACGCCGAGCGCTTCCTCGCAATGGCCGCGCATCTGATCGGCCGGGGAGAAGCGCCGCTGCCGGCCGAGCCGCTGCCGCGCGCCGGCATCTATCGCGCCGCGAGTGGCGATCGCCCGGTCGCGGCGCTGGTCTTCTACCGCGCGCTGCTGCAGTCCGGCACCGTGGCGCCAGTCGATGCGCTGATCGACGCCCTGGACCGCAACGCGCTCGCAACCCAGGCGATCTTCGCCGCCTCCCTCAAGGACGGCGAAGCCAAGGCGCTGATCGCCGCGGCGAAGCCCGACATCATCCTGAACGCGACTGCTTTCTCGGCCGGCACGATTGACGGCACCGACTGCCCAGTGCTGCAGGTCGTCTTCTCCGGCTCCACCGAGGAGACCTGGGCCGCCGATGCGCGCGGGCTCCGCTCGGCCGACCTCGCGATGAACGTCGCGATGCCGGAAGTCGACGGCCGCATCCTCTCGCGCGCGGTCTCGTTCAAGACGTTGCGCGCGCGCGATCCCCTGACCGAGGCCGACATCGTCGACTACAAACCGGTGCCCGATCGCGTCAGGTTCGTGGCGGCGCTGGCAGCATCCTGGGTGAAGCTCCGCCGGACGCCGGCGCCCGAGCGCCGCGTGGCGCTCGTGCTCGCCAACTATCCGAACCGTGACGCCCGCATCGGCAACGGCGTCGGCCTCGACACGCCGGCCTCGACGGTCGAGGTGCTGGCGGCGCTGGAGGAGGCGGGTTATCGCGTCGACGGACGCCCAGTCGACGGCGCCGCGCTGATGGCACGATTGCTCGCCGGTCCGACCAATGCGGCAGACAGGCGTGCCGCGACCGTAACGCTGCCGATGGAGCGCTACCGCGCCTGGCTGGCCTTGCAGGCGCCGGAGACACGGGCAGCGCTCGCCGAGAGCTGGGGTGATGCGGCGAGCGATCCGTTCGTCCGCGGCGATGCGTTCGCGCTTCCGGTCCATCTCTTCGGCAACGTCGTCGTCGCGGTGCAGCCGGCGCGCGGCTACAACATCGATCCCGAGGCGAGCTACCACGATCCCGACCTGGTGCCGCCGCATGGCTACCTCGCCTTCCATCTCTGGCTCCGCGAGGGCTTCGGCGCGCAAGCCGTGGTCCATCTCGGCAAGCACGGGAACCTGGAATGGCTGCCGGGCAAGGCAACGGCGCTGTCGCAGCTCTGCTGGCCGGAGATCGCGCTTGGTGCGCTGCCGAACCTCTATCCGTTCATCGTCAACGACCCGGGTGAGGGGACGCAGGCGAAACGGCGCACCGGCGCCGTGATCGTCGATCACCTGACGCCGCCGCTGACGCGCGCCGGCAGCTACGGCGCGCTGGCCGACCTCGAGCACCTGATCGACGAGTATTATCACGCCGCGACACTGGATCCCCGCCGCCTCGATCCGCTGGCCGAGGGCATCCTGGACCAATGCCGCAAGGCTGGTCTCGATCGCGACTGCGGCATCGAGGATGCGGACGACCGGCAGACGGCGCTGAAGAAGCTCGACCGCCATCTGTGCCGGCTCAAGGACCTGCAGATCCGCGACGGGCTGCATGTGCTGGGACGGTCGCCGGACGGCGACCGCCTCGACGCGCTGCTGGTGGCACTCGCGCGGGTGCCGCGCGGCACGCGGCCCGAGGATGCCTCGCTGATCGGAGCGCTCGCCGCCGACCAGAAGCTCGGCATCGACCCGCTGCTCGACGAGGACGGACGCACCGTCGATCGCCTGGAGGCGGAGGCGCTCGACCTCGTTGCCGGCCGCCGCATCTGTGATCCGGCCTGGACGAATACCGCCGCCGTCCTGCGCGAGATCGAAACGCGGCTGCGCCCCGCGATCGCCGCGTCAGGGCCCGCCGAGCATGCGGCGCTGCTGACCGGCCTCGACGGCCGCTTCGTCGAACCCGGTCCGTCCGGTGCCCCGACGCGAGGCAAGCCCGAGGTGCTGCCGACCGGACGCAACTTCTACTCGGTCGACACCCGCGCGGTGCCGACCCCGGCAGCGTGGACGCTCGGATGGGCGTCCGCCTCGATGCTGGTCGAGCGGCATGCTCAGGAGCATGGCGACTACCCCAAGCGCATCGCGCTCTCGGCCTGGGGAACCTCCTGCATGCGGACCGGCGGCGACGATGCCGCGCAGGCATTGGCGCTGATGGGCGTGCGTCCAGCCTGGGATGCCGGATCGAGGCGCGTCACCGGCTTCGAGATCATGCCGGCCTCGGTGCTGGGGCGGCCGCGCGTCGACGTCACGCTCAGGGTTTCCGGTTTCTTCCGCGATGCGTTCCCCGGACTGATCGATCTCGTCGACTCCGCCGCACGGGCCGTCGCCCGCCTCGACGAGCCGGAGGACGTCAACCCGCTGGCTGCCGCCTTCGCCAAGGATCGCGCCCTGCTGATGCGCCAGGGCCTCGATGCGGCGACAGCGGAGCTTCGCGCCGGCTTCCGCGTCTTCGGCGCCAAGCCGGGCGCCTATGGCGCCGGCCTCCAGTCGCTGATCGAGCACCAGGGATGGAAGACCCAGGCCGATCTCGCCCAGGCTTTCCTCGCCTGGAGCAGCTTCGCCTATGCCGCCGGCAGGGAAGGCGCTGCCGAGCCGATGCTGGCGGATCGTCTCAACGGCATCGAGGCGGTGGTGCAGAACCAGGACAACAGAGAGCACGACCTGCTCGACTCCGACGACTACTACCAGTTCGAAGGCGGGCTCGCGGTCACGGTGGCACACCTTTCCGGTGCGGCGCCGGTCATCTATCACAACGATCATTCGCGACCCGAGAGGCCGCGGATCTCGACCTTGCCCGAGGAGCTGGCGCTGATCCTCCGCGGCCGTGCCGCCAATCCCAGGTGGATCGCCGGCGTCATGCGCCACGGCTACAAGGGCGCGGTCGAGATCTCGGCGACGGTCGACCATCTCTTCGCCTTCGCCGCGACCACGGATCGGGTCCGCGACGACCAGTTCGACCTGCTGTTCGACGCCTATGTCGCCGACGAGTCCGTGCGCGGCTTCATGGCGGAATCCAACCCGGCGGCGCTTCGCGACATACTCGCCCGTTTCGAGGAGGCGCGCGTCCGCGGCCTCTGGAAGCCCGGCGGCAACCGCCGGCCGGCGATGCTGGCATCCCTGATCGGAACGAGCGAAGCTGCGGCATGACCGACGACGATCTCGCCCGCCACACCGCCAAGGCGGCCAAGCGGAAGGCTTTTCGCGATGCCAAGATCGCGACCAAGACGATCGAGAAAGGCCTCCTGATGGTCCATACCGGCAAGGGCAAGGGCAAGTCGACCGCCGCCTTCGGCCTGGTCCTGAGGGCGCTCGGCAACAACATGAAGGTCGGCGTCGTCCAGTTCACCAAAGGCAAGTGGGGAACCGGCGAGCGCGGCGCGCTGGAGCGCTTCGGCGACCAGATCCGGTTCGCGACGATGGGCGAAGGCTTCACCTGGGAGACCCAGGACCGGGCCCGTGACGTCGCCGCCGCGACCAAGGCCTGGGAGGCGGCCAAGGCGATGCTGGCCGCACCGGACCTCGGCCTCGTCGTGCTCGACGAGCTCAACATCGTGTTGCGGTACGATTACCTGGAATTGACGGACGTGATCGACGGGCTCCAGGCCCGCCGGGACGGCCTTCACGTGCTGGTGACCGGCCGCAACGCCAAGAAGGAGCTGATCGAGGCCGCTGATATGGTCACCGAGATGGTTCCGGTGAAACACCATTTCGATTCGGGTGTTAAGGCGCAGATGGGTATCGAATTCTAGGCAAGGAGTCCCCACACCATGCGCACCCTCATCTCTCTCGTCGCCTCCGCTTTCCTCTTCATTGTTCCCGCCAAGGCCGAGGAACCCCAAGCGCTGGTCGACCGCGCCAGGCTCTCGGTCGAAAGCGTCCTCAACGATCCGAACTTCGCCGCCGCCAAGGCCAGGCTCCGCACCGCCCGCGGCATCCTGGTCGTGCCGCAGCTGATCAAGGCCGGCCTGTTCATCGGCGGCGAGGGCGGCTTCGGCGTGCTGCTTTCCAGAGACGCCCAGGGACGCTGGTCGAGCCCGGCCTTCGTCAGCATGGCCGGCGCCTCGTTCGGCATCCAGATAGGCGTCGAGGCGAAGGAAGTGCTGTTCCTGGTCATGACCGATCGCGGCATGAACTCGCTCATGTCGACGCAAGGGAAGCTCGGCGCCGATGCCAGCGTCTCGGTCGGCCCGATGGGTGCGGGCGTCGAGGCAGCGACCATCGGGTCGCCTGCGACGGACATCATCGCGTTCTCGAAGTCGCAGGGCCTGTTCGGCGGCGCGGCCCTCGAAGGCTCGGTGATCCAGCCCAAGGCCGACTTCAACCAGGCCTATTACGGCCGCGCGGTGAGCCCGCGTCAGATCTTGATCGAGCATGCGGTCTCCAACCCGGGCGCCGACGACCTGAGGCGCGCGCTTGCGGCGAGGTGAGCGCAACCTGACCCCGGCCCTGATGCTTCAGGGCACGGGATCCGATGTCGGAAAGTCGCTGCTTCTGACGGCCCTGGCGCGCCACTACACGCGCCGGGGCCTTTCCGTAAGACCCTTCAAGCCACAGAACATGTCCAACAACGCCGCCGTCACCGAGGACGGCGGCGAGATCGGCCGCGCCCAGGCGCTTCAGGCGCGCGCCGCATGCGTGTCCGCGACCGTCGACATGAACCCGATACTCCTGAAGCCCGAGGGCGAAAGCGGCGCGCAGGTCGTGGTCCAAGGCAAGATCGCCGGCCGTGCCGACGCGCGCGCCTACCACGCGATGAAGCCAGCGCTGCTGCCGAAGGCGCTGGAGAGCTTCGAGCGGATCTCCGCCGAGGCTGACCTCGTCCTGGTCGAGGGCGCCGGCAGCCCGGCCGAGATCAACCTCCGCGCCGGGGACATCGCCAACATGGGCTTCGCCGAGGCGGCCGATCTGCCGGTCGTACTGGTCGGCGATATCGACCGCGGCGGCGTCATCGCCAGCCTGGTCGGCACCTGTCGACTGCTCGAGGAAGCCGAGCGGGCGCGGATCAAGGGCTACCTGATCAACAAGTTCCGCGGCGACCTCTCGCTGTTCGAGCCGGCCTTCGCGCCGATCAAGGCGGAGACAGGTCTCGGCTGCCTAGGCGTCATCCCGCACTTCGCCGAGGCGGCGCTGCTGCCGGCGGAGGACGCGCTCGGCCTCGACCGGATTGCCGCCAACGGCCATGGCCCGATCCGGATCGTCGTGCCGCGGCTGCCGCGCATCGCCAATTTCGACGACCTCGATCCGCTCCGGGCCGAGCCCGAGGTCGCGGTCGAGATCGTCCCGCCGGGGAAGGCGCTGCCAGTCGCCGACCTGATCCTGCTGCCGGGCAGCAAGGCGACGCTCTCCGATCTCGCCTTCCTGCGAGAGCAGGGCTGGGACATCGACATCCTCGCTCATCGCCGACGCGGTGGACGCATCCTCGGGCTTTGCGCTGGCTATCAGATGCTTGGCCGCGAGGTCGCCGATCCGCAGGGCATCGAAGGGCGTGCGGGCCCGGTGCCGGGGCTCGGCATGCTCGACGTCGCGACCGAGCTCACGCCGGTGAAGGCGCTCCGCAAGGTCGCGGGCACGCATCTCGCGACCGGCGCGCCTGTTCATGGCTACGAGATGCATATCGGCCGCACCGACGGGCCCGACCGATCGCGTGCGGCGCTGCTGCTGATGGGGCAGGGCGAGGACGGCGCGCGCAGCGCCGATGGGCTGGTCGAAGGCTGCTACGTGCACGGGCTCTTCGCCTCGGATGCGTTCCGGCGGCGCTTCCTCGCCGGCCTTCGTCCCGGTCATGCCTCGACCGTCGCCTACGAGCAGACGGTGGAGGACGTGCTCGACCGCTGGGCGGAGCATGTCGCGCGCGCGGTCGATACCGACCGGCTGCTGGAGATCGCGCGTGCTAGATGAGCGTCAGCACCGCGACCAGTGCGCCCGCTACCAGGGCCGCGTCGATCAGGCAGCCGACGACGTAGAGGCGAAGCGCCGCTCTTATGTCGGCGGTCGTCGCCCGCGCCCTTCCGTCGCCGACCCAGGGATCGTTGACCACCATCTCCGGGTAGCGGCGGGGACCGGCGAGGGCGAGATCCAGCGCGCCGGCGGTCGCCGCTTCCGGCCAGCCCGCGTTCGGCGACTTGTGCTTGCCCGCGTCGCGGAACATCGTGCGGAGCGCCGCTCCGGGACGCGCGCCGGGCGCGATGAAGGACGCCAGCACCAGGATCAGCCCGGAGATACGGGCCGGTATCCAGTTCGCGGCGTCGTCGAGGCGGGCCGCGAACCTGCCGTAGTAGAGGTAACGTGGCGTCTTGTGGCCGATCATGCTGTCCAGCGTGTTGATCGTCTTGTAGGCGAGCAGGCCCGGCAGGCCGAAGAGCAGTGTCCAGAAAATCGGAGCGACGACGCCGTCGGAGAAGTTCTCGGCGAGCGACTCGATCGCCGCTCGGCAGACGCCGTGATCGTCGAGCGCGTTCGGATCGCGGCCGACGATGTGCGACACCGCCTCGCGCCCGGCGGCGAGGCCGGACTCGTCCAGCGCCGTGCGCACCCGGGAGACATGATCGTAGAGACTCCGCTGCGCGATCAAGGTCGTCATCACCAGAAGCTCGAAGAACCAGCCGAACGGCACCGTGACCGCGGTCCAGTGGATGGCGGTCCCGATCGCCGCTGCCAGGGTCACCAGGATCACGGTGGCGATCCCGCCCCGGATCAGCCGCGAACGATTCGACCGCTCGAGCCGGTTGAGCCTTCGGTCGAAGAAGCCGATCGCGTTCCCGATCATCACCGCGGGATGGGTGAGGAAGCGGAACAGCCACGGCATCTCGCCGAAGATGGCGTCGAGCACGAGGGCCAGCAGCAGAAGTCCGATGGTCTCGGCGCCATGGCCGGCGAAGGCGAACATCGCCGGACCATGGAGTTATGGCGCGCGCTCGTCAATTCGGGCGAGACGACATGAACGGGGAGGGGCGCGATCTCTTCGTCGGCGTCGGCGCCGATCGCGAGGCGACGGCCGACGAGGCGCGGGCACTTGTCTTCGCCGCCCTCGCCAAGGCCGGCGCGCCGGTCGAGGATGTGGCCTGCGTTGCCTCGATCGACCTGAAGGCCGGCAAGCCGGCCGTCGAGGACCTGGCCGACGATCTCGGCGTGCCGGTCCGTTTCTTCTCGGCCGCCCGTCTTGAGGCCGAGACGCCGAGGCTCGCCAACCCGTCCGAGGCGGTGTTCATGAAGGTCGGCTGTCACGGCGTCGCCGAGGCGGCGGCGTTGGCGGCGGCCGGGACGTCGGCGACCCTCGTGGTGCCGAAACTCAAGGGCGCGCATGTCACGCTGGCGATCGCCCGGTCCGGACGGCGTCTGACGTGACCGTCCACTTCATCGGCGCCGGCCCGGGCGCGCCGGACCTGATCACCGTCCGCGGGCTGGCGCTGATCCGCCGATGCCCGGTCGTGCTCTATGCCGGCTCGCTGGTGCCCCGCGAGGTGGTAGCCGAGGCTGCGGCCGATGCGCGGGTGATCGACACCTCGCCGATGGCGCTGGAGGCGATCGTCGAGGAGATGCGCCAAGCTCATGCCGCGGGCCATGACGTCGCCCGCGTGCATTCCGGCGACCCGTCGCTCTACGGCGCGGTCGCCGAGCAGATGCGCCGCCTCGACGCCTTCGGCATCCCCTACGACGTGACGCCCGGCGTGCCGGCTTTCGCCGCCGCGGCCGCGGCACTGAAACGCGAGCTGACCCTGCCAGGCATCGCCCAGACCGTGGTGCTGACTCGGACCGCCGTCCGCTCGTCGCCGATGCCGGAGGGCGAGGATCTCGCCCGCTTCGCACCCGGCGACGCGACGCTGGCGATCCATCTCTCGGCCGCCAACCTCGAAAAGGTGGTGGCCGACCTGATGCCGCATCGCGGCGCCGATTGCCCGGTCGTGGTCGCGGTCCGCGTCGGTTGGCCGGACGCGCGGATGATCTCAGGCACGCTCGGCGACATCGCGGAGAAAGTTTCGGCTGCCGGTGTGCGGCGGACCGCGCTGATCCTGGTCGGCCGTGCGCTCGGCGACACCGACTTCGAGGAGAGCCGGCTCTACGATGCCGGCCACACGCGGGCGTTCAAGCCGGAAGGCTAAAGCCGGGCCGTCACCCAGGCGACGGCATCATCGATGCTCTCGACCCGGTCGCCCGGTTCGGGCAAGGGGCGGCGCACCATCACTACCGGCAGGTCTGCTTCTCGCGCCGCCTCGATCTTGGCGTAGGTCGCGGCGCCGCCCGATGCCTTGCTGACCACGACCTCGATCCGGTGATAGCGGAGCAGGGCCCGCTCGTTCTCGAGCGTGAAGGGGCCGCGTCCCTCGATGACGGTGCAGTCGGCGAGAGGCGGCGGCGTCCGCGCCGCGTCGATCACCCGGACCAGGAACCAGCGGTCGGCGAGCGCAGCGAAGGGGGCGAGCTCGGTGCCGCCGACGGTGAGCCAGACCCGGCGCCCGAGATGGCGCAACGCATGCGCGGCGGCGTCGATCCCGTCGACCTCGATCCAGCGGTCGAGCGGATGGCGCGGCCAGGGCGGACGCCAGAAGAGGAGACGCGGCACGCCGGTCAGATCGGCAGCCTCGCGGGCATTCCGGCTCATCCGGTCGGCGAAGGGGTGGGTGGAGTCGACCAGAAGGTCGATCGCTTCGTCTCTTATATAGGCGGCAAGCCCGTCGGCGCCGCCGAAGCCGCCGATCCGGATCCTTCCCGGTGGCGGCCGAAGCCCTTCGACCCGTCCGGCGAACGACGAGACGAGGTCGATCCGGTCGCCGGCCCGCTCCAGCAGCCGGGCGGCGAGCGCTGCCGCCTCGGCGGTGCCGCCGAGGACCAGAACCTTACGGGCCGACATGCGCGAGAAGCTCGCCGGATCGATCGAAGACCGCAACGTCGACCGCGATGCCGCCGGCGAGCGTGGCGAGCGCCACCTCGCGGCTGCGGCGGGCGATCACCTCGGCAAGCGGCAGGCCGGCGGCGCGCGCCAGTGCCAGCACGCCGCCGCCGGAAGCGGCCGCGCGCGCTTCTTCGACCAAAGAAGGGGGGGCGCCGAGTTCGGCCAGCATCGTGGCGAGGCCGGATACGTCGACCTCGCTGGCGCCGGAGTGAAGGTCGAGATGGCCATCGGCGAGCTTCGCCAGCTTGGCGAAGCCGCCGGCGATCGTCAGCCGCGGCACCGGATGGTCGCGGAGATACTTGAGCATCCCGCCGGCGAAGTCGCCCATGTCTATCAGCGCCTCTTCCGGCAGCTTGTAGAGCCGCTGCACCGCCTCTTCGGAGACACGGCCGGTCGATCCGGCGACATGGTCGAGACCGGCGGCGCGCGCGACGTCGATGCCGCGATGGATCGAATGGATCCACGACGAGCAGGAGTAGGGGATCACGATGCCGGTGGTGCCGAGGATCGAGAGCCCGCCGAGAATGCCGAGGCGACTATTGAGAGTGCGCTTGGCGAGCTCGGCGCCGCCGGGAACGGAGATCGTGACGATTGCATCGGGCGTGCATCCGATCGCGGCGGCCGCCTCGGCGATCGCACGGGCGATGATCTCGCGGGGCTTGGGGTTGATCGCCGGCTCGCCGACTTGGAGCTGAAGTCCCGGACGGGTGACGGTGCCGACGCCGTCGCCGGCGCGATAGACGATGCCGCCGCCGGGATTGCGGCCGACACGGGCGACGATCAGCGCGCCGTGCGTGACGTCGGGATCGTCGCCGGCGTCCTTGATCACCCCGGCCTCCGCCCATCCATCGCCGGTCGCATGCTTGGAGAGAGCGAAGGCGGGTCGTTCGCCGCGCGGCAGCGTAATGGTTACCGGATCTGGAAACTCTCCGGTGTGCAGCGCCTCGAAGGCGGCGCGCGTCGCCGCCGCGGCGCATGCACCGGTCGTCCATCCACGGCGAAGCGGACCCTCTGGGCGACGCGACATGAGGCGACTCTAGCAGGCCAGGGACGGCGGCGATTCCGAATCAGTGACCAAATCGACCGTCTCCCACCTCTTGGTCAACCCTCTCTGGCTTGTTCTGGCAAAGAATTTTGCGGCCGCTGTTGTCGTCGAGTCACACGAAGTCAGCGCCGTCCGATGCGCGATGCATCTGCTGTCGTCGTTGCGGCCGATATGCGCGACATGAGTGTCGAGAAATCCGCATGCGATGCGGATTTCTTCGAGGTCTGATCGATCGAGCATCAACTCTTCTTCGATCGTCGAAGATCACCACGCATGCGAGCCGCGAGGTCGTTCGGTCGCAACGGGCAGTGCTTGACACCATCTGCCGGCGGCCGATCTTTCATTGCGAATCGTTGACAGGCGCACGCATGCGACGTAAGGCTCCCGGTGTCGAGACGAAAATTTTGTTGCTCGTCTCGTCGTGAACGCGGGGGAGACAGACGGCGTGGGTCCTCAGTTCCTTGTGCACAACAGCGCTGACACAGTTGGCGTTATCGTCGTCGAAGACGTGCGCAAGGGACAGAGTCTCACGGGCTTGGTGATGGACACTGAAAAGACCGTCGCCGTGAAGGCCCTCGACGACATCCCCCTCGGGCACAAGATCGCGCTCAAGAACATCAAGAACGATGAAACTGTCGTTAAGTACGGCCACGACATCGGACGCGCCGTCGCTCCGATCACCCTTGGCCGTCACGTCCACGTCCACAACGTCAAGACCAAGAGGTGGTAACCATGGCTAAGAAGGCTAAGAAGTCCGCGAAGAAGGCCGCTGCGAAGAAGCCGGCGAAGAAGGCCGCGAAGAAGGCCAAGAAGAAGGCGAAAAAGAAGGCCAAGAAGAAGTAAGTTAGCTTCGTAAAGGCTTTCTAGCGTATGGCAACCAGGCGCCCTAGCGCCGGTTCCGACAAGTCCCGCCGGAGTGCAGCGAAAGCGCGCTCCGGCGGCGCGCTTTCGTTCCTGGGCTATCGCCGGGAGAACGGTCGGGTCGGTGTCCGCAACCACGTGATCGCGCTGCCCGTCGACGACCTGTCGAACGCGGCCTGCGAGGCGGTGGCGAACAATATTAAAGGTGTGCTGGCCATCCCCCACAGTTATGGGCGGCTGCAGTTCGGCGCAGACCTAGAGCTTCACTTCCGGACCATGATCGGGACCGGAACCAACCCGAACGTCGCCGCGGTGGTCGTCATCGGCATCGAGCCGGGCTGGACCAAGCGGATCGTCGACGGCATCCGCGCCTCGGGCAAGCCCTGCGAGGGCTTCGCGATCGAGGGCAACGGCGACCTCCAGACCATCGCCGCCGCCAGCCGCAAGGCCAAGGAATTCCTCCACAACGCCAGCGAGATCCAGCGCGAGAGCTGCAAGGCCTCGGACCTCTGGGTCGCGGTCAAGTGCGGCGAGAGCGACACGACCTCCGGCCTCGCCGCCAACCCGACCGTCGGCAACTTCATCGACAAGGTCGACGCGGTCGGCATGACCACCTGCTTCGGCGAGACCTCGGAGCTGACCGGCGCCGAGCAGGTCTGCGCCAGCCGGGCCGCCACCAAGCAGGTTCGCGAGAAATTCCTTAAGACCTGGTCGACCTACAACGACATGATCTTGGCGAACAAGACCAACGACCTCTCCGACAGCCAGCCGACAAAGGGCAACATTGCCGGCGGCCTGACCACGATCGAGGAGAAGGCGTTCGGGAACCTCGAGAAGATCGGCCGGAAGGCCAAATTCGTCGATGTTCTCGACGACGGCGAGACCCCGGGCAAGGGCCCCGGCCTCTACTTCATGAACACGTCCTCGGCCGCGGCCGAGTGCGTGACCCTCCAGGCGGCGGCCGGCTTTGCCGTCCACCTGTTCCCGACCGGCCAGGGCAACGTGATCGGCAACCCGATCATCCCGGTGATCAAGCTGACCGGCAATCCCCGGACCGTCCGGCTGATGAGCGAGCACGTCGACCTCGACGTCTCGGGCATCCTCCGCGGCGAGATGAGCTACGACAAGGCGGGCGA
>JAEULB010000145.1 GCA_016792585.1 Rhodospirillaceae bacterium | reverse complement strand
GACGCGTCCCGGAAGGTCCGGGGTGAAGCTGGACCCCAGCAGCACGCCGAGGACGACGATCATCAGCGCGCGGAGCTGGCGCGGCACCTTGACGTCCCAGCCCATCATCGAGGCGACGGTGTTGGCGCACATGGCGCCGATCATCCAGGCGAGCGGCAGCCGGAAATAGGCGAAGATCGCTCCGCCGATCACGCCGATGCTCAGGGACAGCGCATAGGATCGGATCTCAGAAAGCTGGAAAGGCGGAGGCGAAGACACCTCTTAAGCGATGTAGCGGCCGAGGCGCACCGCAGTCAGCCCCTTCCGCAATCGTCGCGACGGCATGATCAGGACGCAGCCGTCATAGGGTGTGAGCACCGGCTTGCCGCCGTCGCGGGCTATCTCGGTTCCTTTCCGCTCGAACTCCTCCATCCCGCGGTAGGGGCCGGCGAAGCGGAAGTCATCGCTCGCCACCGTCACGGCCTCGGTCACCTCGATCACGCGCTGCTTCTTGGGTTGCTCGGCAGGCAGATTGCGATCTAGGACCGACGGCGCGACCGCCTCGGTGTGCTTGAGGAAACGAAGCGAGCACTCGATCGCGACGTCGGCCGACGCCTTCTCCCAGTGCTGACCGCATTCGACCAGGTAGGCGTTGCGCGGATCGGAGTCGACGCCGAAGAAGCTATAGTCGCGCATCCGCTTGCCGGCGGCGTGGCCCTGATCCGCCACCACGATCTCCGGCACGCCGATGCCGAGCGCGAAGGTCTGGCCCTTCTTAAGGGGACCGGAGAGGCCGAGCGGCGGCGTCTTGTGCTGCATCGAGTGGATGTCGAGCAGGAAGTCGACGGTGTCGATCAAGGGGCGCATCTGGCGGGCGCGGGCGAGCTCGATCGACTTGCGCGGGCTGTCGAGCACCGATTCCGACCAGATCCGGTTGAAATCCTCGTCGACGAAGCGCGACGCGGTCGGCTTCTTCGGGTCGAAGGCGTTGTAGGCGGCGACGTTGGCGAAGGCGAGGCTCAGCTTCCCGCGGACCGGCCTGACGCCCTCTCGGAACAGGAAGTCGACGGCGATCGCCCCGCAGATCTCGTTGCCGTGGGTCAGCGCGTTGACCATCACGTGCGGCCCGGCCTTGCCCGAATCGAAGGTCGTGACGTAGTCGACGCCGGTGTTGCCGCGCTTGTAGGGGGTGATCGACGGAGCGGTCAGCTCGACCGGGTACGCCTCATCGTCCACGTGATTCAATCCTCGCCTGTCGGATACGAACGAAACGTTCCTATCCTAGAGGACTCAAGCGCGGCGGCGGAAGTGCTTGCCGAGAACCAGACCCTGGCGCTGGTACGACGAGCCGATGCCCTGGCCGTAGAGCTTGTCCGGCTTGGCGATCAGCGGCTCGTAGACCAGGCGCCCGACCACCTGACCGTCCTCGATCATGAACGGCACCTCGTGCACGCGGACCTCGAGCACGGCGCGCGTGCCGGCGGCGCCGAGTTCCGGATCGCCGAATCCGGGATCGAAGAACCCGGCGTAGTGCACGCGGAACTCGCCGACCAGGGTGTCATAGGCCAGCATCTCGGCTGCATATCCGGCCGGGATCCGCACCGCTTCCTTGGAGGCCAGGATGTAGAAGTCGTGCGGATCGAGGACGATGCCGCGGCCGTCATTGGGCGCGTGGATCTCCTCCCAGAAATCCTCGGCGGCGTAACCCTTGACCCGGTCCATGTCGATGACGCCGGTGTTGCGGCGCGCCCGGTATCCCACCACCGAGCCGGGACCGTCGCCGCGCACGTCCACGGTGAAGGCGATGCCGCTCCGGATGTTCTCGGGCTTGGCCATGATCTGGCCTTCGAACATCTCGATCTGCTGGTCCGTGAGATCGGTGCCGTCGACGCCGACGCCGATGATGCCGACCTCGCGCTGCAGCTCGCGCAGCGCCTTGTCGCTGAGCGAGGGTGAGCCCCGCTTGATCCGCATCTGCACGAGGCGGCTTCCCTTGCGAACCTTGACGCTGAAGGCGCGCGGGCAGACCTCGACATAGAGTGGGCCGTGATAGCGCTCCGGGACACGGTCGAACTCGGTGCCGCGATCAGTGATGACGCGGGCGAAGACGTCGAGCCGCCCGGTCGAGCTCTTGGGATTGGCGAGCGCCGAGATGCGCTTCTTGAAGGCGACACCTTCGAGCAGCGGGATGATGTAGACGCAGTCCTTCTCCAGCACCGCGCCCTTGGTCAGGTCGAGCGTGTGCATGGTGACCCGCTCCAGCCGCTCGGCGACGGTGGCGTTCGGGCCGGGAAGGAAGGAGGCGACGACCCGGTAGGCCTCATGGCCGAGGCGGAGGTCGAGGCTCGCCGGCTGCACCTGGGCGGGATCGATCTCCTCGAGCGCGGTGATCTCCTTCGCCTCGATCATGTGACGGACGAACTGCGAGGGGACGACGCCGGTGGTCCGTTCCTCGGGTGGCTCGTCGGAAGGAAGGCGCTGCAGCAGCAGGGAGTCTCGAGGATCAGTCATCGGGTCGGGTCGGGTCGTCTTTCCGGTTGACCGTTGGGGCAGAGGCTAATAGCCGATAGGGCAGATGCCCGGAAGGGTGCCACGGAACAGGGAGATCATGCCATGACCATAGCTAAACGAACCTTGGGTGTCGCGCTGGGCGCGGCACTGGGGCTGGCGGCCGGGTCGGCTGCCGCCCAGGATCTGACGGTCGCGCTGGGGGCGTCCGTCACCTCGCTTGACCCGCATTTCCATGCGCTGGGGCCCAACAACAACATGGCCCAGCATGTCTTCAACAACCTGATCGAACAGGACGCGAACCAGCGTCTGGTCCCCGCCCTCGCCACGTCCTGGACCGCGAAGGGCGACGACACCTGGGTGATCAAGCTCCGTCCGGGCGTGAAGTTCCATGACGGCTCCGACTTCACCGCCGAGGACGTGGTCGCGACCATCAAGCGGATCGCCTGGGTGCCCAACAGCCCGTCGGCTTTCACCATCTACACCAAGGCGATCAAGAACGTCGTCGTCGTCGATCCGCTGACGATCGAGCTCAAGACCGACGGTCCCTATCCGCTGATGCCGAACGACCTGTCGAATTTCTTCATCGTCAGCAAGAAGTCGGTCGAGGCGCCGACCGAGGACTTCAACCGCCTGACCGCGGCCATCGGTACTGGCCCCTACAAGTACACCGACTATGCCCGCGGCGAGCGCATCGTCATGGAGCGCAACGAGGCCTATTGGGGCAAGAAGCCCGAGTGGAAGAAGACGACCTTCCGCCTGATCACCAACCCGGCCGCGCGCGTCTCGGCGTTGCTCGCGGGCGATGTCCAGATGATCGAGGCAGTGCCGACCGCCGACATCGAGAAGCTGAAGGGCAACGCCAACGTCACGCTCGCGCAGGCGGCATCGAACCGGCTGATCTATCTGCACATGGATCATCAGCGCGACACGACGCCGTTCTTCACCGACAAGTCGGGCAAGCCGCTGGCGAAGAATCCGCTGAAGGATCTCCGTGTCCGCCAGGCGCTGTCGAAGTCGATCAACCGCGACGGCATCGTCGAGCGCGTCATGGAAGGCGTCGGCGTTCCCGCCGGCCAGCTGCTCGCCGAGAGCTTCTTCGGCACTAGCCCGAACCTGAAGCCCGAGAAGTACGATCCGGACGGCGCCAAGAAGCTGCTGGCCGACGCTGGCTATCCGAACGGCTTCACCGTCACGATCCACGGACCGAACGACCGTTACATCAACGACGGCCGCGTCATCCAGACGGTGGCGCAGATGTGGAGCCGCATCGGCATCGAGGCCAAGGTCGAGGCGCTGCCGTGGGCCACGTATGCCGCCAAGGCGTCGAACCAGGAGTACTCGATCTTCCTGGTCGGCTGGGGCTCCGGCACCGGCGAGACCTCCTCGACGCTGCGCTCGCTGCTCGCGACCTTCAACAAGGAAACCGGCATGGGCCAGGCCAATCGCGGCCGCTACAGCAATCCCGAGCTCGACAAGACGCTGGCCGAGGCGCTCCGCACCGTCGACGACAAGAAGCGTGGCGAGCTCCTGGCCAAGGCCAGCGAGATCGGTGTCCGCGATGTCGGCATCATTCCGCTGCACTACGAGGTGTCGACCTGGGGCCTGAAGAAGGGCCTCACCTACGTCGGCCGCGCCGGTCAGGAGACCCTGGCGACGGAAGTCACGACCGCCAAGTAAGCGTCCAGCCGGCCTTCGCCCTCGACGGGGCGAGGGCCGGTTCGTTACAGTCGCCCAACCCGGCCGCCAGTGCCGGGGCGGGGGAACAGGGGCCGAATGACCGTCTTCATCGTGCGGCGCTTGATGCAGAGCGTCGTCATCCTGCTGGTCATGTCGGTGATCGTGTTCCTCGGCGTCTTCGCCATCGGCAACCCTGTCGACATCCTGATCTCCCCCGACGCCGACCAGCTCGAGCGCGAGCGCGCGATCCGGGCGCTCGGCCTCGACCTGCCGCTCTGGGAGCAGTACTTCGTCTTCCTCAGGAACGCCGTCGCCGGCGATCTCGGGCGTTCCTTCGTCTTCAACGAGCCGGCGCTCAGGTTGATCTTCGAGCGCATGCCGGCGACGCTCGAGCTCGCCCTCACCGCGGTCGTGCTGTCGCTGGTCGTCGGTATCCCGCTCGGCCTCTATGCGGGCTTGAGGCCCCAGACCGCGACCTCGAAGGGCATCATGGCCGGCTCGATCATCGGCTTCAGCCTGCCGAGCTTCTGGCAGGGCCTGATGTTCATCATGGTCTTCGCGGTGATGCTGGGCTGGCTTCCCTCGACCGGTCGCGGCCAGATCGGGACCTTCCTCGGCATCAAGTCGAGCCTGTTCACGCGCGACGGCTTGGCCCACGTGATCCTGCCCGCGGTGAACCTGGCGCTCGGCAATGCCGCGCTGATCATCCGGCTCACCCGTGCGGGCGTCCGCGAGACCTTGCTCCAGGACTACGTCAAGTTCGCCCGCGCCAAGGGGCTGACACCTCGGCGCGTCGTCGGCGTCCATGTGCTGAAGAATATCCTGATCCCGCTGGTCACCGTGGTCGGGCTCGAGATCGGCGGCCTGATCGCCTTCGCCGTCGTCACCGAGTCGATCTTCGCCTGGCCCGGCATGGGCAAGCTGATCATCG
>JAEULB010000113.1 GCA_016792585.1 Rhodospirillaceae bacterium | reverse complement strand
TTCATGCTGGGCGGCTCGGTCGTGGTCGAGACCATCTTCGCCCTCCACGGCACCGGCTTCATGGCGTGGGAGGCGATCAAGAACAACGACTTCCCGACCGTCCAAGCCGTGGTGCTCACCTTCTCGCTGTTCTACGTCGTGCTGACCTTGCTCGCCGACCTATTCAACGCCTGGCTCGACCCGCGGATCCGAATGGCATGACGGCAGCGCTTCCCACCGCCGAGTCGATCCTGCAGGCGCGTCAGCAGATGTTCCGGCGCGTCGGCCGGCATGTCGGGCTGATGCTGGGCGGCGGCGTGTTCTTCGCGATCGTCGCGATCGCGCTGCTGGCGCCGCTGATCGCGCCGGCCGATCCCTATGTCCAGAACGTCGCCGGCCGCCTGATCTCGCCGGTCTGGGAGGCGGATGGCGGCTGGGCGAATATCTTCGGGACAGACCATCTTGGACGCGACTACCTGACCCGCCTGATCTACGGCGCCCGCATCTCGCTCCTGATCGGCGTCTGCGCCGCGCTGATCTCGGGCCTGATCGGGACGACCTTGGGCGTCGCCGCCGGCTATTTCGGCGGCCGGGTCGATACCGTGATTACCACGATCATCACGATCCGTTTGAGCCTGCCGGTGGTGTTGGTGGCGTTGGCGGTCGTCGGCGTGATCGGCGGCTCGCTGCAGGTGATGATCGCCGTGATCGGCCTCCTGCTCTGGGATAGGTTTGCCGTGGTCATGCGCAGCGCCACGATGCAGATCCGGAGTCTGGACTACGTCGCCGCCGCCCGGGTCTCGGGCTGCTCGACATTGCGCATCGTGCTGACCGAGGTTCTTCCGAACGTGCTGAATCCGCTGATCGTGGTCGCGACGCTGGAGATGGCGCACGCCATCCTGCTGGAGGCGGCCTTGAGCTTCCTCGGTCTTGGCGTGCAGCCGCCGCTGCCCTCGTGGGGGCTGATGATCGCCGAGGGCAAGAACTACATCCTGTTCAAGTCGTGGCTGATCGGCGTGCCTGGCGTGGCCCTGTTCGCGCTGATCCTGGCGATCAACCTGATGGGCGACGGCGTCCGCGACATCACCGCGCCGGAGGGCAGGGGATGAGCGCGATCCTCGAAGTCCGCGATCTCCACGTCCGCCTGCCGGTAGCGGCGGGCGAGCTGCATGCGGTTCGCGGCATCGATTTCACCGTCCGTCGCGGCGAGACGCTTTGCATCGTCGGCGAGTCCGGCTGCGGCAAGTCGATGACCTCGCTCGCAGTGATGGGCCTGCTACCGCGCCGCGCGAAGCGGCAGGTCGCCTCCCTTCGCTTCGATGGCATCGATCTCTCGTCCTTGAGCGAGCGGCAGATGTCGGACATCCGCGGCAACCGGATGGCGATGATCTTCCAGGAGCCGATGACCTCGCTGAACCCGGCCTACACGATCGGCAACCAGCTTGCCGAGGCGTTGACCCGGCACCGCCCGGTCTCCGGCCGCGAGGCCGAGCAGCGGGCTGTCTTCCTGCTCGAGAAGGTCGGCATCACCTCGGCCGGCGACCGGCTCAGGCAGTATCCGCACCAGCTTTCGGGCGGCCTCAGGCAGCGCGTCATGATCGCGCTGGCGCTGATGTGCGATCCGGCGCTGATCATCGCCGACGAGCCGACGACGGCGCTCGACGTCACGATCCAGGCGCAGATCCTGCACCTCCTGGTCTCGCTCCAGCGCGAGTTCAACATGGCGCTGGTCCTGATCACCCACGATCTCGGCGTGGTGGCGCGCGTCGCCAACCGGGTTGCGGTCATGTATGCGGGCGAGATCGTCGAGGTCGGCACCACCGCCGAGCTGTTCGCGCGTCCGATGCATCCCTACACCGAGGGCCTGCTCCGCTGCATCCCGATCCCGGGCCGCACGCGCCGCGACGAGCCGCTCGGCTCGATCGCGGGCCTGGTGCCGAGCCTGATCGGCCAGCAGCATGGCTGCGGCTTCGCCAATCGCTGCGAGTACGTCCAGGACGCCTGCCGCGAGGGCTCGGTGCTGCTCGGCATGGAGGCAGGGCACGCCTATCGCTGCCTCTTCACGCCCGAGGCCCGGCGGCCGGCGGAGGTGCGGTCGTGAGCGCTTCCGTTCTCGAAACCCGCGACGTCCGCTGCACCTTCTCGGTGCGCCAGGGGCTGTTCAAGCCGAAGCGGCCGCTGCATGCGGTCAATGGTGTCTCGCTGACCTTGAGGAAGGGCGAGGTACTGGGACTGGTCGGCGAGTCCGGCTGCGGCAAGTCCACGCTCGCCCGCATGCTGCTCGGCCTTCAGGCGCCGACCGGCGGCGAGATCCTGTTCGAGGGACAGTCGATCGGCAGGCTCGACCGCGCCTCGATCACGCGGAAGATCCAGACGGTCTTCCAGGATCCGTATTCGTCGCTCAATCCGAGAAAGTCGATCTCCTCGATCGTGTCGCTGCCGCTCCGCGTCCACAAGATCGGGAATCCCGCCGACTGGCAGAACCAGGTCGAGAGGATGCTCGACATGGTGGGGCTGCCCAGGCGCGTCTATCACAGCTACCCGAACCAGCTTTCCGGCGGCCAGCGCCAGCGGGTCGCGATCGCACGGGCGCTGATCATGCGCCCTGAGGTGATCATCTGCGACGAGCCGACCTCATCGCTCGACGTCTCCGTTCAGGCGCAGATCCTGAACCTGCTGCGGGAGCTGCGCCAGGAGCTCGGCCTGACCTACCTGCTGATCAGCCACAACCTCGCGGTCATCGACTATCTCGCCAGCCGGATCGCGGTGATGCATCTCGGGCGCATCGTGGAAGAGGGCACGACCGACACGATCATGCGCCAGCCGTCGCATCCCTATACGAAGGCGCTGCTCGCTTCGGTGCTGACGCCGGAGCCGGGCCTGGGCGTGCCGGCGACCGATCTCGGCACCTCGTTCCCGAGCCCGCTGGCGCCGCCGCCGGGCTGCACCTTCCATCCGCGCTGCCCGGCCGCGATGCAGGTCTGCAAGGAAGCGGCTCCGAAGCCGCGCGCCCAGGCGGACGGCGGCATGGTCGAGTGCCACCTCTACACGTAGATCAGGCCTTACCCGTCTCGACGTAGCGCCGGATGGCGGCCATATCGAGGCCGGCGAGGCCGAGGCGTTCGAGCGTCACGCCTTCCTTGCGGAAGTCGCGGCCGAGCAGCGCGCCGACGATCGAGATGATTCCCTCGTGCAGCGGCACCTCGAGGCCGGCGACCTTGGCCAGCGCCGCGAAGGGCACGTGGGCGCAGCTGACGTCGATCATCATCCAGCGCTTCCAGACCTCGGTCGGATAGGGATCGAGCGCCTGGTAGTAGGCGCAGTTCCGCACCTGCTCGTGGATGCTGGCGCCGTCGGCGTCGTAGTAGTCGCGGAGATACTGCGAGAGCGGCTGGTACTTGACGCCGAAGGCCCCGCAGACGGGCCGGCGCTCGGCGTCCTGGACCTCAGCCATCTTGCCCGTGTGGGCGGTGTTGCCGGCGCGATAGAAGTAGACCGTCTCCTTGGCCTCGACCGCGCGGTCGAACCAGCCGACGTTCAGGAGCGACATTGCCGGGTGGATCATCATGTTGAGGCCGGCGAAGCCGGTCTCCAGCGCGTTCTTCGCCGGGACGATGCTCGGATGCGCGGCGACGAAGACCTTGAGGGCTTCGTCACGACGGTTCGCCGGGAAGGTCGTCACCGGCAGCTTGCGGCGAAGCCACTGAAGCTTGACCACGCCATCGGCATGGTGCGCGGCGATGGTCGGCGCCGGGCAGTTGGTCAGGGTCACGCCCTCCTTGCCGGCGGCGCGGAGATAGGGCGCCAGCCTGAGTGCCGGCCAGTAGCCGTGGATGTTCACATGGACGACCTGGCCGGGCTCCAGGTGCTCGACGATCTTCGGAAACCGTTCCTCGAACTCCGGCGCGAGCATGTCGAGGAACACCAGCCTGGCGCCGGCGAGCGCCGCCTTCGGCGACTCCTTGAGCGCCGGCTTCGCCAGGCCCAGCTTGCCGCTGTTCGACTGCCTCGGATCGCCGCTCAGTTCGAGCCCGCCCTTCTTGCGGACCGGATCGAGCGAGGCTTCCGAGCCCGGCCAGGCGGCGAGCCTGACCGAATGACCCGCCATCGCGAAGTCGGCCGCGACCGCGAAGCCGGTGTTCACGGCCGAGTTGCCGATGACGGCTATTTCCACGGCGTCACTTGCCCGTCGCGGCGTCGGCGACGCCGCGGAGGAAGATCGCGACCTTGAGCCGGATGAGGTCCTTGATCTTGCCCTTGAGAGGGACGCTGAAGACCCATTTGCGGACGCCGAGGTGATAGATGATCGCGTGCAGCGTCAGCGCCATCTCCAGCTCGCGGTCGGTGACCTTGCCCCTGGCCCGCGCATTCGCCGGCAAGGTGGCGCGGATCGCGCGCGCGATCGCCGGATAGATCAGGCGGCGCATGTCGCCGTAGTAGCTGCGGGAACTCTCCGACCAGGCGAGGCCGCCATAGAGGAACAGGCGGAAGTTCTCCTTGGTCATCACCTTCTCGAAATAGTCGCTGTAGAAGGCGACCAGGCGATCTTCGAGAGGAACCGACTCGTCGGTGATCAGGGACACCCAGTCGGGATCGAAGGAGCTCGCCTCGATCTCGTGGAAGATCCGCTCGATCATCGCGATCTTGGTCGGGAAGTAGCGGAAGAGCAGGGGCTGGGTGACGCCGAGCCGCTGCGCCAGCTCCTCGGTGCCGCCATTGAGGCCGCGCTCGGAGAAGTAGCGCTTGGCCTCGTCGAGGATCAGCCGCTCGCGCTCGGCCGGCTTGAGGCGGCGAGACGGCGCCGCGGTGGCACGCTTGCGCGTCTTCGCCATGATCAGGTCCGTCCGGACAGGCGGCGAGTCCGGCCGGATTCGCCATCACGATCTATTGATAGATTACTAAGCATTTGCCCCCGCCAGTGAATTTGCTCGCGAACGTAGTCGGAAGGGCCGGGAAGTTCCAGGCCTGCGTACTTGCTGATAGATCGATAAGTAACCCCGAGATTGCCCTTGTCACGCACGGTCGCCGGCCCCCAATATAGCTGTTGGCAAAGGCACGGCCAGCGAGCGATTTGGTGGGATCGCTTGAGGCTGTCGGCATCGATGCGTCGTCGGCGAAAACGACATCGGGAGGAGGAACGCCATGGCAATCAGGAGCATCCGTCAGGGTGGAACGGCGATCGCAGCGGCGGCTCTGGTCGCGCTGGCGACCGGGTCCGCCTGGGCCGGCAAGAAGGACGACACCCTCAACATCGGCTGGAGCCGTGTCGTCGAAAGCAACGACGTCTACTTCAATCAGGGTGTCCGCGAAGGAATGATCGTCGGGCGCCTGCTCTGGGACAACCTGGTCGAGCGCAACCCGACCACCGGCCAGTACGAGCCGCTGCTCGCGACATCCTATAAGTGGGTCAACGAGACCACGCTGGACCTCGAGCTGCGCCAGGGCGTCAAGTTCCACAACGGCGCCGCCTTCACCGCCGAGGACGTCGTCTACACCCTCAACTGGACCTCGAACCCCGACAACAAGGTCGCGGTCCCGATCATGGTGAACTGGATCAAGAACGCCGAGAAGCTCGGCGACTACTCGGTCCGCATCAACCTGAAGCAACCTTTCCCGGCGGCGCTCGAGTACCTGAACGCGGCGATTCCGATCTATCCGCACGAGTACTACGCCAAGGTCGGCACGAAGGGCATGTCGGAAGCACCGGTCGGCACCGGTCCCTATACGGCGAGCAACGTGCAGCCGGGCCGCACAATCACGCTGACCAAGAACCCGAACTACATCGTCGGCGGGCCCAAGGGCACGCCCACCATCGGCAAGATCGTACAGCGCACGATCGCCGAGGAGCAGACCCAGGTCGCCGAGCTCCTCTCCGGTCGCCTCGACTGGATGTGGAACGCCACGCCCGATACCGCCGACAATCTCCGCAAGCGCCCGAACCTCACCGTCGTCGACGGGGAGACGATGCGCATCGGCTTCATCTCGTTCAACGCCAACGGCACCGGCGGCGCCAACCCGATGCAGGACATCCGGGTTCGCAAGGCCGTGGCCCATGCGATCGACCGCGAGGGCATCACCAAGGCGCTGATCCGCGGCAGCGCGCGGGTGATCCCGTCCGCCTGCTATCCGACCCAGTTCGGCTGCGCCCAGGACATTCCGCAATACGCCTACGATCCGGCGAAGGCCAAGGCGCTACTGGCCGAAGCCGGCTTCGCCAACGGCCTCGACATCGACCTGTTCGGCTATCTCGATCGCCCGCACACGGAAGCGATCATGAACCAGCTGCGCCAGGTCGGCATCCGCCCGAACCTGCAGTGGCTGCAGTTCGGCCCGATGTTCGCGGCGATGCAGCAGGGCAAGGCGCCGTTCACGCATCTGACCACCGGCGCCTGGTCGATCAACGACGTCTCGATCACGCTCCGCGGCAGCTTCGCCGGCGGGCCCTGGGACATCGCCCGCGACCAGCAGGTGATCGACCTGGTGCTCGGCGCCGACAAGATCGTCGACCAGGCCAAGCGCGCCGACCTCTATAAGCAGGTGCTGACCCGGATCAACGAGCAGGTCTACTGGCTGCCGCTCAACACCTACTACATCACCTACGCCTTCACCTCGGAGCTCGACTTCACCCCGCATCCGGACGAGGTGGCGCGATTCTACCAGTCGAAATGGAAGTAGACCGGCGGCGTAAGCCCGTCGGGAACGGCATCGGCTAGCGATGGGGGGCTATCTCGCCAAGCGGGCGCTCCTCGCGCTGGCCGTTGCCGTGACCGTATCGCTGGTCAACTTCACCATGGTGCTGCTGTCGGGCGACATCGCGGTGTCGATCGCCGGGCCGACGGCGACCTACGAGCAGCTCGAGCGTATCCGCCGCGACCTCGGCCTCGACCAGCCGATCGTCGTCCAGTACCTCCGCTGGCTCGGCAATGCGGTGCGCGGCGATTTCGGCGACAGCCTGTTCTATCGCACGCCGGTCGCCGACCTGATCCTCGAACGCCTGCCGGTTACGCTGACGCTGGGGATCTCGGCGATCGTCTTCACGATCCTGGTTGCGATCCCGCTCGGCGTGGTGGCGGCTCTCCGTCCTAACAGCTGGATCGACCGCGCGGCGCTGTCGCTCGCGGTCGCCGGGCAGGCGATGCCGAGCTTCTGGTTCGGGCTGATGCTGATCGTGCTGTTCAGCGTGATGTTCCCGATCCTGCCGCCGTCGGGCGCCGAGAGCTGGGAATACTTCATCATGCCGACCGTGGTGCTAGGCTACAGCGCGATGCCGGCGGTGATGCGGCTGACGCGATCCGGCATGATCGAGGTGCTGACCTCCGACTACATCCGCACCGCCTATGCCAAGGGCCTCCGCCACTTCAAGGTGCTGTTCAAGCACGCGCTCCGGAATGCGGTGATCCCGGTGGTCAGCCTCGCCGCCGTCCAGTTCGGCTACATGCTGGCGGGTTCGATCATCGTCGAGTCGATCTTCGCCCTTCACGGCACCGGATTCCTCGCCTGGGAGGCGATGAAGACCGCGGACCTGCCGGTGGTGCAGGCGATCCTGTTCGTCTTCTCGCTGTTCTACATCGTGCTCACATTCCTCTCCGACATGCTGAACGCGTGGCTCGACCCGCGCATCCGGATCGGCTGATGACGGTGCAGGTCGCAAATGCTGCGCCCGCGACGGCCGCGAAGTCCGGCCCGGGCTTCTGGCGGCGCGCCTGGCGCCATCGCGGCCTGATGATCGGCCTCACGATCGTCGCCGTGGTCGTCGCGATCGCGATCCTGGCGCCGTTCCTGACCGGCAAGGACCCATACTACCAGGATCTGCTGAAGCGGCTGAAGCCGCCGGTCTGGGGGGGCGGCAGCTGGGACAATCCGCTCGGCACCGACAATCTCGGCCGCGACTACCTGACTCGTCTCCTCTACGGATCGCGGATATCGCTCCTGATCGGCATCGCGGCAGCGCTGGTCGCCGGACTGATCGGCACCGTGCTCGGCATCACCGCCGGCTACTTCGGCGGCCGCATCGACCTCGCCGTCACCTTCCTGATCTCGGTCAGGCTCTCGATGCCGGTGGTGCTGGCAGCGCTCGCCGTCGTGTCGCTGATCGGCGGCTCGCTGGTCGTGGTGATCGCGGTGATCGGTTTCCTCAACTGGGATCGTTTCGCCGTGGTGATGCGGAGCGCCACGCTCCAGGTACGAGACCTGGACTACGTGACCGCCGCGCGCTCGGTCGGCTGCTCGAACACGCGCATCCTCTTGACCGAGATCCTGCCCAACATCGCGAGCCAGCTGATCGTCGTCGCCACGCTCGAGATGGCCCATGCGATCCTGCTCGAGGCGGCGCTCAGCTTCTTGGGCCTGGGCGTCAAGCCGCCGCTGCCCTCGTGGGGGCTGATGGTCGCCGAGGGCAAGAACCATCTGCTGTTCGAGCCCTGGCTGGTCGCGATACCCGGAAGCGCGCTCTTCCTGCTGCTCCTCGCGATCAACCTGGTCGGCGACGGCGTCCGCGACGTGACCGCGCCCGACGGGCGCTAGCGCCTTCTCCCGGCAGCATCGGGAGGAGAAGAAAACCGTCGAAATCCGCCGGGCTTTGGAATGGAGCGAGGAGCGCTCCGGTGGAATGCTTCAGGTCGTCCGATCCGCTCGAAGGAGAGCGTGCGATGACCCTGCATCTGGAACTCCTCACCTCGGAACTCGCCGACGCGCTGATGGTGCGCAACGACCGCAATTGCAAGGATGTTGCCGAGACCCCGCGCTCTCCCGCGGACAAGCAGGTTCCCGTCGAAGCGCCGGTTGCCGAGGCGCCGGCCGGAACCTGGGCCTACTGATGCACTGGGATCTCGTCGCCCGCTTGGCGCTGGTCGGCACGCTCGCGACGGCCGTCGGCCTCTTCGGGGCGAACTAGGACGAGACCCGGCGCCAAGGCGCGGTCGACGTGCGTCCTTCGGACGTCTCGGCCGAAGCCGGCTGGTAGTGATGCGTCATGGCGACCACGGCACCTGACCGGAGCGCCTCCCGCGTGCCGGCATGAGCGACGTCGAGCGTGTCGAAGCCGGCCCTCAGCAGGAACTTGACCTGGTCGCGCAGCACGTCGCCTGTCGCCCTCAGCTCGCCCTTGTAGTCGTAACGGTCGCGCAGGATGCGCGCGATCGAGTAGGGGCGTCCGTCGCTGTACCTGGTGAAGCGGAGCGCCACCAGCGTAATCCGGTCGAGGTGATCGACGATCCCGTCCAGGCTCTCGCCCGGAGTCAGCACGACCCCGATCTCGCCGTTGCGGGATCGGAGAGCCTGGATCTCGATGAGGAACCGCGCCTTGCCGACGGCGACCGGCCCGCTCGGCGGCAGCTTCTCGTCGTCCTTCGGAAAGGACCAGGTCTCGGCATGGAAGGCGCCGTCGCGGAACACGTCATCGGACATAGAGGGCCTCCTTGAACGGTTCCTGGCCCAGGCGCCGATATGTGGCGAGGAACGGCTCGTCGGCCGAAGCGCGAAGCTTGAGATAGGTCTCAATCACGGTCTCGACCGCGTCGACGATGCCGTCGGACGAGAAGCCCGGTCCGACGATCTCACCGATCGAGCAGGTCTCGTCGCCGGAGCCGCCGAGCGTGATCTGGTAGAACTCTTCGCCCTTGCGGTCGACGCCGAGGATGCCGATGTGGCCGACGTGATGATGGCCGCAGGCGTTGATGCAGCCCGAGATCTTGATCTTGAGGTCGCCGATGTCGACCTGGCGGTCGATGTCGGCAAAGCGTTCCGACAGTCTCTGCGCGACCGGGATCGAGCGGGCATTGGCGAGCGAGCAGAAGTCGAGGCCGGGGCAGGCGATGATGTCGGTGACGAAGCCGGCATTGGCGGATCCCAGTCCGATCTTCTGGAGCTGGGCAAAGACGACGGGGATGTCGTCGAGCTTCACGTGTGGCAGCACCAGGTTCTGCTCGTGGCTGACCCGGAGTTCGTCGGCCGAGTAGCGCTCGGCGAGATCGGCGATCGCACCCATCTGATCGGAGGTCGCGTCGCCCGGCGGCGCGCCGATCGGCTTCAGCGAAATCGTGAGGATGCCATAGCCGGGCACCTTGTGCGGGTGGACGTTGCGCTTGGCGAACAGCGCCAACGCCGGGTCGACCCTCTTTGCCGCTTCGTACGCCTCCGAGACTGCCGGCAGCGCCTTCAGGTCCGGCAGCGCGAAATAGCGGGCGATGCGATCGACCTCCGGCGCCGATACCGTCAGCGCCTTTCCCTGCAGCGTCGCGAACTCGGCCTCAACCGCGCGCGTGATCTCGGCCTCGCCCATCTCATGGACCAGGATCTTGATCCGCGCCTTGTACTTGTTGTCGCGGCGGCCTTCGAGGTTGTAGACGCGGAGGATCGCCTCGCAATAGGCGAGCAGATTCGCTTCCGGCAGGAAGTCGCGCACCTTCTTCGCCACCATCGGCGTGCGTCCCTGGCCGCCGCCGACCCAGACGGCAAAGCCGCGATCGCCCTTTTCGTTCATCTTCAGGTGCAGGCCGATGTCATGCACCTGCACGGCGGCACGGTCATGCGGGGCCGCGGTCACCGCGACCTTGAACTTGCGCGGCAGGAACGAGAATTCCGGGTGCAGCGACGACCATTGGCGCAAGATCTCGGCATAGGGCCTGGGATCGGCGACCTCGTCGGCGGCAGCACCGGCGAAGTGATCGGCGGTGACGTTGCGGATGCAGTTGCCGGAGGTCTGGATCGCATGCATCTCGACCTCGGCCAGCTCCTCCAGGATCTTCGGTACGTCCTCGAGCCGAATCCAGTTGAACTGCAGGTTCTGGCGCGTGGTGAAGTGGCCGAAGTCCCGATCGTACACGCGGCCGATATGCGCGAGCCGCCTGAGCTGCCTCGACGACAGTGTGCCGTAGGGGATCGCGATCCTGAGCATATAGGCGTGGAGCTGCAGGTAGACGCCGTTCATCAGCCGGAGCGGCTTGAACTGGTCCTCGGTCAGCTCGCCCGAAAGCCGGCGTGCCACCTGGTCGCGGAACTCGGCGACCCGTTCCTGGACGAAGGCATGATCGAACTCATCGTAGCGATACATCGGAAAAGCTCCTCAGACCGGCGGACCGGGCAGCACGATGGTCGGCCCGGTGTCGCGGATGCGCTCGCGCAAGGTTGCCGGCTTGCCGCCGTCCACCTCGATCAGCACCGGCTCGACGACGATGTTGGCATCGTGATCGGCTCTGGCGAGCGCGAGCAGGCGGTCGGCGGCGTCCTGCGTGTTCGCGATCTCGGCGAGCGAAGCGTGCTTGCTCCACTTGCCGTCGCGGTCGCGATAGACGACGGCGCCGGAGCGTAGGTCGTTGGCGGTGGCGACGACCGGGCGGAACGGCTTGGCGGCTTTGACCACGGGAACTCTCAGGCGGCGAGGGAGGAGGAGGTGGCGAGCGGCTCGGCCGCGACGTGGGGAACGATCTCGTAGTCGATGCCTGCGAGGTGCAGCGCCTCGACCTCGCCGGCCGTCGAGCCGGCGGCAAGACGGACGACGTGCTGGCCCGACCGTGCGAGCCGGATCAGGAGCGTGCCGACGCTGTCGCCGGCCGGGAAGCGGCGGGCGTCGCGACGGGCGATCGCCAGGATGCCGGCGGAGAGGCCACGATCATGGACGATAGCGTCGGTGCACAGCATCAGGCGCTGCGCGCGGAGGGTCAGAAGGTCGGCGGCTTCCGGCGCGGTGATCACGAAGACTTTCCCCGGCGGGCGCTCTGTCGCGGCGTCGAGGTCGCGGAGCGCAAGGGCGCTGGCCCGATCGAGATCGCCCGACAGTGCTGCGGCGCCGGCCGTGCCGTCGAAGACGCGCCACCAGAATCGCCGGCGCGCCACGCTTCCCGGGAGGCGTTCGAGAACCGTCGAGCGGATCGCTCGCGCGAGATCGCCGAGATTGGCAAGCGTCGCCGGCAGCAACGCGTCGATCAGTGCCCGCACCCGTTGTGCCAGCACCGGCGCCGAGCCATCCGAGGCAATCGCGACGGTGATGGCACCGCGATCCACGATCGCCGGCATCGCGAAATCGGAGAGGTGGGGCCGGTCGACGACGTTGACCGCGACTCCGAGCACGCGAGCCAAGCCCGCGAGCCGCTCGTCCTCGGCTTCGTTCTCGGTCGCGAGAAAGAGCAGAGCGGTCTCGGCAAGGTCGCGGGCGTCGGGATATCTGCCGACCCGATCGATTCCGGACGTCGCCGCGGCGAGATCGAAGCCCGGCTTGGGAGAATAAAGAGTGACGCGCGCCTCGGTGCCCGTCAGGAGACCGAGCTTGGCCAGTGCGGCCGTGCCGTTGCCGACGACCCCGACGCCCTTGCCGGCAACGCTGAAAGTGATCGGCAGGTAGCGCCGCTTCCTCGTCATACCCAGCATAAAAGGTGTCGACCGGGAGGGGCGCAATCCCGGCAGAAAGAAAAGAACACCGTTTTGAAAGGCGCCTAACGAGAGGGTTTTTCTTCCCTTTTTGCAGTTTGTCGGAGGACGCCCTTCTCGCCGTTCAGCTAATAAAACATAAAAGTAATGTGGATAAATCTATTTATGCATTTTCGATCGCATTTCGAGTATCAACGGCAGAACTCGCCTGCTGTACCGCGACCGCGGAGGCCGCCATGGACCGCATCGATCGGAAGATTCTTCTCGCGCTGCAGAGCGACGCCTCGATCTCGATTGCCGAGCTTTCCAGCCGTGTCGGTCTCTCGCAGACGCCATGCTGGAAGCGGATCCAGAAGCTCGAGGCGCAGGGAGTCATCACGCGTCGCGTGGCGCTGGTCGACTCCGCCAAGGTCGGCCTCGGCCTCACCGTCTTCGTCTCGATCGAGACCAAGGATCACTCCAAGGAGTGGATCGAGCGCTTCGCCGAGTCGATCTCGGCGATGCCCGAGGTCGTCGACGTCTACCGGATGGCCGGCGACGTCGACTACATGCTGAAGGTCGTGGTCGCGGACATGGAGAGCTACGACGCCTTCTACAAGCGGCTGATCGAGTCGACGCCGCTCAAGAACGTCACCTCCCGCTTCGCGATGGAGCGGATCAAGTCGACGACCGAGCTGCCGATCGCGATCCGCTAGCGCCAGATACGCGTGCGTGCCTTGACCTTCTCGAGCCGTTCCCAGGTCGCCGCGTCGGTGGCCGCGACCTTGTGCCCGGTCGGCTGCGGCGGCGCGAGGCGCCAGCCCATCGCGGTCACCACCGCCTCCGACTGGTAATAGCGGGTGAGGGCGGCGGCGGCGAGCGCCTGGAACGCAGGCCTGGTCTCCACGCGGCGCAGGATCTCGGATCGCGCATCAGTCGACGCCGCGACGAAGGCGGCATCGCCTCCGGCTTCCGCCCCGATCACGCGCAATGCCTCGGCGTGGGCCGCCGGATCGAGGCCGACACGCGATCCCGATGGCAGGCCATCGACGCCCGGCAGAAGCGTGTCGAGCACCGCATCGAGAAACGCGGTCATGCAGCGTCCCTCGCGACGCCGTCGGCGAGCTTGAGACCGAGCGCGCCGATCGTCGAGCCGGGGTTCACCGCGCCAACGGTCGGAAACAGGCTGCCATCGGCGACCATCAGGTTGCGCACGCTGTGGCAGCGGCCGTTGCCATCGACGACCGAAGTCTTTGGGTCGCGTCCCATGCGGGCGGTGCCGAGCAGGTGCCAGCCGGTCGAGGGGGCGAGCGGAATGCGAAGCACGCTCTCCGCACCGGCCGCACGCAGGAACTCCTCGCCGCGGTCGAGGCCGAAGTCGAGGCTCTTCCGCGAATGCTCCGAGAGCGTGTAGTCGAGCTTCACGCCGGGCAGGCCGTCGGCTTCGGTCTTGTTCGTCAGCGTCACGCGGTTGTGGTCTTCGGGC
>JAEULB010000034.1 GCA_016792585.1 Rhodospirillaceae bacterium | reverse complement strand
GTCCGCCAGACGCCCGAGCACTTCGCCGAGCAATGCGCCAGCATGCCGCTGAAGCGCGGCACCAGCCCCGAGGAAATCTGCCGGACCGTGCGCTTCATCCTTGCGGCCGGGTCGATGACCGGGCAAATGATCGCGCTCGACGGCGGCCAGCACCTGAGCTGGGCTCCCCCCTCGAAGGGGTGGGTGGTCCCGGAATAGGACGGAAAGCCCGGAGTCGGGGCTACCGGGCTCGAAGGGGCCGGGCAAGTCGGTGGGAAACGGCGGAGTTCTGCGGATTTTGCCGCCCGCGCAACCTGCCTTCGTTAGGAAAGTTGTGCACAGCCAGAACGGGCGGAACGCCCCCTGGGCCCCGAGTCAAGGGAAACATCGGCTCAACGATCCGTTATCGTTTGGTCACGGAGTTTCCGAAGGCAGATCAAGGACTTCCAGGAATTGCCCATATAACGGGCAGAATGGTGAAGTTCAGTGTTTCCGCGGCTTCAAGGGCGCCGGGGGAAGACTGCCAACAAGGTTATCCACAGTTATCGTGGATATCGTGGCGGGACGAAGGCAATCCGAGGCTTTCCCGTGCGGATGGAAAGCATTTTCCTGGAATGCGAATAGAGAACGGCGAGGACGCTTTCGCGCCCTCGCCGCTCAGGCTTCGATGACAGGCCGCTAGCGCGTCAACGCCATGCCGGCCGGCCGAGGTTCAGCTGCTTCGGATCGGTGAAGGCACCGATCGCAGCGCCGCCCGCACCGCCGATCAAGGCACCAGCCACCGGGTCACCGCCCAGGACCGCGCCGCCGACCGCGCCGGCGCCTGCGCCGATCGCGGCACCGGAGAGCGCCCGGTCGCCCTGGCTGTAGCCACAGGCACCGAGGCTCACGGCCGCGACGGCCAGGAGTGTCGGCAAGGTAATGCGCTTCATGGTCTGTCTCCTCTTCCTGATTCCGTCGGGCGGTTAGCGCCAGATCGGACGGCCGAGGTTCACGGCATGCGGATCGGTGAACGCACCGAGCGCCGCACCGCCGACGCCGCCGATCAAGGCACCGGTGCCCGCGTTGCCGCTCAGGCTGCCGATGGCCGCACCGGTACCCGCACCGATCAGGCCGCCCGAAAGCGCCCGATCACCCTGGCTGTAGCCGCAGGCACCCAGGCTCACGGCCGCGAGGGCCAGAACAACCGGCAAAGTGATTCGCTTCATGATCTGTCTCCTCTCGAAAGTCGTGAGCTGCCCGCGCTTGTGAACCACTCTCTCGTCCGCTTCCGCCGCCGTCATGCACGAGGGGTGCTACAGCGTTTGCGCTTTCGCACCGCTCTTCCGATATCCTTCGCAAGGATGCGGAAACGGCGGCGACCGAAGGCGAGAAGCGTGGTCCCGCATGGACGCCACGTACGCCTTCCCAACATCCGCCGGAGTGACAGGTTCCAGGAATGAGCGACCTAGAGGCCCGTGACCTTTTAGAGAATGACGCGCCGCCAGAATCCGGCTTCGCGCAAGGTGCGGCCGTGATCGAAGCGCAGCTCAAGATCCTGCCGTCGGGACCCGGCGTCTATCGCATGCTCGATCGCAGCGGTAATGCGCTCTACGTCGGCAAGGCGCGCAGCGTGAGGAAGCGCGTCGCCTCATATATCCAGCTACCGCGGCTGTCGACGCGCATCCGCCGCATGGTCGCAGAAACCGCACAGCTCGAAGTCGTTCAGACCCACACCGAGGTCGAGGCGCTGCTGCTCGAGCTCCATCTCATCAAGAAGCTGAAGCCGCGCTACAACGTGCTGCTTCGCGACGACAAGAGCTTCCCCTACATCCTCGCGACCGGCGACCACGACTTCCCCAGGCTGGTGAAGTATCGCGGCGCGCGCAACAAGGCCGGCGACTACTTCGGACCCTTCGCCTCGGCCGGCGCAGTCGGCCGCACGCTGACCGCGCTTCAGCGCGCGTTCCTTCTGCGCAACTGTTCGGATGCGGTCTTCTCCCAGCGCACGCGGCCGTGCCTGCAGTACCAGATCAAGCGCTGCACCGCGCCCTGCGTCGGCCGCGTCACGAAGGAGGGCTACGCCGATTCCGTCAGGCAGGCGCGTGACTTCCTCACCGGCAAGAGCCGGCAGGTGCAGGAGGAACTGGCGGCGACCATGCAGCGCGCGTCCGAAGCGCTCGACTTCGAGACGGCGGCGCGCACGCGCGATCGTCTGCGGGCGCTGGCGCAGATCCAGTCGCACCAGGACATCAATATCGAAGGGCTCGACGATGCCGACGTCGTGGCGCTCGCTCAGGATGCCGGCCAGACCTGCGTGCAGGTCTTCTTCTTCCGCTCCGGCAGCAACTTCGGCAACCGCGCGTACTTCCCGTCCCACGACAAGGCGCTGGGTACGGACGAGATCATGGCGGCGTTCGTCGGCCAGTTCTACACCGGCCGCCCGCCGCCGAAGCTGATCCTGGTCAGCCACGAGCCGGCAGAGAAGTCCTTGCTTGAAGAGGCCCTGAGCCTCAAGGCGGAGCGCCGGGTCGAGATCGCGACGCCGCAGCGAGGATCCAAGGCAAACCTGGTCGAGCACGCATCGCTGAACGCCCGCGAAGCGCTGGCGCGAAAGCTCGCCGAAGGCTCCTCGCAGCGGAAGCTGCTGGACGGGCTCGGAACCGCGTTCAAGCTCCCGGCGGCGCCGAAGCGGATCGAGGTCTACGACAACAGCCACATCATGGGCACCGCGGCGATCGGCGCGATGATCGTCGCCGGACCGGAAGGCTTCCAGAAGAACGCCTACCGCAAGTTCAACATCAAGGAGGCCAAGCCCGGCGACGACTTCGCGATGATGCGCGAGGTGCTGACCCGCCGCTTCGCCCGCGCGATCAAGGAGGATCCCGAAAGGACGCAAGGCGCCTGGCCGGACCTGGTGCTGATCGACGGCGGCAAGGGCCAGCTCTCCGCCGTGCAGGGCGTGATGACGGAGCTGGGGGCGACCGGCGTGCCGATGGTCGCGATCGCCAAGGGCGAGGACCGGGACGCCGGGCGCGAGCGATTCTTCCTGCCCGAGGGCGGCGAGGTGACCCTGGGCCACGACGATCCGCTCCGCTACTTCCTGCAGCGTCTGCGCGACGAGGCGCACCGCTTCGCGATCGAGACCCACCGGGCGAAGCGGGCGAAGCCGCTCGGCGGCTCGGAACTGGACGAAATTTCAGGAATTGGCGCCAAGCGCCGGAAGGCGCTTCTGCTGCATTTCGGTTCGGTGCGCGAGATCGCCCGGGCGGGCCTTGCCGACCTGCAGAAGGTCGAGGGAATCTCCGAGGCGGTCGCCCAGCGCATCTATTCCCACTTCCACGAGGCCGGCTGACGACCCACCTATGGCTTGGTAGGCCTCTGCCTTGATAGAATGACGGCATCCCGGACGATCGCGATGCATTTCAACCTGCCCAACATCCTGACTTTCTCGCGGATTGCCGCGATTCCCGTGCTGCTCGCCCTGTTCATGGTGCCGGGCGACGTCGGACGGTGGCTCGCCTGCGCGGTATTCACGGTCGCGGCGGTCACCGACTATTTCGACGGCTACATCGCCCGGACCTGGAACCAGCTCTCCGAACTCGGCCGCTGCCTGGACCCGATCGCCGACAAGCTGCTGGTCGCCGCCGTCCTGCTGCTGCTCGCCTTCTTCAACAGCCCGGGCATCCTGTTCCTGCTGCCGGCGCTGGTGATCCTCTGCCGCGAGGTGCTGGTCTCGGGGCTTCGCGAGTACCTGGCGCAGGCGAAGGTGCGGTTGCCGGTCAGCCGGCTCGCCAAGTGGAAGACCGCGATCCAGATGGTCGCGATCGGCTTCCTGATCGTCGCCGAGTCCGGGCCGTCCTGGCTGCCGACGACAGAGATCGGTCTCGCCGGCATCTGGATCGCCGCGATCCTGACCCTGATCACCGGCTACGATTATCTGGCCGCCAGCCTGAAGTACATGGACAAGCCCGAGACCAAGGCCGCGCCGGCGCCGCCCGCGGCCAAGACCGCGCCACTCGGCTGAAGGCCGGCCTAGCGCATGAAGATCCCGGGGGCATGAAGATCTTCGGCCTCGCCGGCTGGAGCGGCAGCGGCAAGACCACGCTGATGTCGAAGCTGCTGCCGGAGCTGATCAAGGCCGGGCTCCGCGTCTCGACCATCAAGCACGCGCATCATGCCTTCGACATCGACAAGCCCGGCAAGGACAGCTGGCAGCACCGGATGGCCGGCGCCACCGAGGTCATGGTCTCCTCGGCCAACCGCTGGGCGCTGATGCATGAGCTGCGAAGCTCGCCGGAGCCGGGTCTCGACGAACTCATCCGGCAGATGACCCCGGTCGACCTGCTGCTGGTCGAGGGCTTCAAGCGCCACGCGCACGACAAGCTCGAGGTCTTCCGCCGCGCCAACGGCAAGCCGCTGCTGCATCCGGACGACCCCCACATCGTCGCCGTCGCCAGCGTGGATGCATTGCCCGAGTCGAAGGTGCCCGTGCTGCCGCTCGACGATGCGGCCGAGATCGCCCGCTTCGTCCGCCGTCACACGGGGCTCGGCTGATGGCCCAGCTCAGCGACGACTGCTTCGCCTTCGGCGGCAAGCTGCTGCCGCTGGAGGATGCGCTGGCGCGGCTCCGGGACGTGTTCTCGCCGGTCGCCCAGACCGAGCACGCAAAGCTGGATCTGGCGACTGGACGCATCCTCGCCGACGATCTGGTGGCGTCGATCGACGTCCCGGCGCATGACAACTCGGCGGTCGACGGCTACGCCTTCCGTCATGCCGACCTCGACTCGGCCAGATCGACGCGTCTTGAGCTCGTTGGCCGCGCCGCCGCCGGTCATCCGCATGTCGGAACGCCGGCACCCGGGACCGCGGTCCGCATCTTCACCGGCGCGCCGATGCCGGCAGGATTCGACAGCGTGCTGATGCAGGAGGACGCGACGGTCGAGGACCGGTACGTGATCGTGCCGCCTGGACTCAAGCCCGGCGCCAACCGCCGCTTCGCCGGCGAGGACTGCAAACGCGGCGCCGTCGCGATCGCCGCCGGCTCGCGGCTGCGCGCGCAGGAGATCGGTCTCGCCGCCGCCTTCGGCCTCACCGAGCTCGTCGTCCGCCGGCGGCTGCGTGTGGCGGTGCTGTCGACCGGGGACGAGATCGCCGAGCCAGGCACGAAGCTGGCGTCGGGCCAAGTCTACGACTCCAACCGCCGGACGCTGGCGGCGCTGCTGACCGGGCTGGGCGCCGAGGTCACCGACCTGGGCATCCTGGAGGACAAGCCGGAAGCCATCCGGCTGCATCTCGCCGCGGCGGCCGATGGCCACGACGCGATCGTCACCTCCGGCGGCGTCTCCGAGGGCGAGGAGGATCACATCCGCGAGGGCGTCGCCACGCTCGGCCGGCTCCACTGGTGGCGGGTCGCGATCAAGCCCGGCCGGCCGGTCTCGGTCGGCCAGATCGGCGCTACCGCGTTCATCGGCCTGCCCGGCAATCCGGCGGCGACGATGACCACCTTCTTCATGGTTGCGCGGCCGCTGCTGCTGCAGATCGCCGGTGCCGCGCCCAGGCCGCATGTCAGGTTCCGCGTCCGCGCCGGCTTCACGCAGAAGAAGAAGACCGGCCGGGTCGAGTATGTCCGCGTGCGCCTGGAGGCGGGATCCGACGGGCCGGTCGCCCGGCGCTTCCCGCGCGAGGGGGCGGGGCTTCTTTCCTCCATGGTATGGTCCGACGGCCTGGCCGAGCTGCCGCTCGACCTCGAGCGCCTTGAGGAAGGCACCTGGGTTGACTATCTGCCCTTCGCGGAGATGACCTGACGTGAAGCTTCTGTATTTCGCCTGGGTGCGCCAGCGGATCGGCCTTGCCGAGGAAGAGGTGACGCCGCCGGCGAACGTGCTGACCGTGGCCGAGCTGGTCGAGTGGCTGAGGAGCCGCGGCGGCGGTTACGCGGCGGCCTTCGCCAACCCGGCGGTGGTCAAGGCGGCGGTGAACCAGGAGTTCGCGCGCCCCGACCGCAAGCTGGCGCCCGGCGACGAGATCGCGCTGTTCCCGCCGATGACCGGAGGCTGATCGCATGATCCGGGTCCAGGCCGAGGACTTCGACGTCGGCGACGAAATCGAGCGCCTGACCTCGGGCCGGAAGCACATCGGCGGCATCGCCACCTTCCTCGGCCTCGTCCGCGACATGGCCAAGGGCAAGCCGGTGACGGCGATGACCCTCGAGCATTTTCCCGGCATGACCGAGAAGGAACTGGCGAAGATCGAGGCCGAGGCGCAGGCGCGCTGGCCGCTGGATGCCAGCCTGATCATCCACCGCTACGGCCGGCTCGAGCCCGGCGACCGCATCGTCTTCGTCGCCACCGCCTCGGCGCATCGCACAGCCGCGTTCGAGAGCTGCATGTTCCTGGTCGACTACCTGAAGACGCAGGCGCCGTTCTGGAAGCTGGAAG
>JAEULB010000235.1 GCA_016792585.1 Rhodospirillaceae bacterium | reverse complement strand
GCCCCAGTGGATGATCGGCGTGCGCCCGGTCGCCTCGGCGAAGGCGAGGCCGAGCACGGTGTGCCAGACATCGGCCCAGAAGCCGGCGCCCCAGGCGCGGATCACGAGGAAGCGCTCGCGTCCGTCGGGCGGCGGCAGCAGCCTCTGGGCGGCGTCCGCGTGGCGGCCGGCGTGGTCGAAGAGACCAAGCTCGGCACCGATCGTCGCCAGCATCCGATGCGTCTCCGCGCTCGCATGCCCGGCCGCGTGGAGCCGCTGCAGCAGCCGGTTGGCCCGCGAATGGTCGCCCTCGCGGAGCGCCCGATCCGCCCGCCGCACCGTCTCCTCGATCAGGCGCGCGTCGTAGGTCATCAGCTTGTCGGGTTCCACCAGGGCGAAGGATCGGCGTGCCGGCGGATCTGTCCGGCGAGGGCCGCATGCCCGGGACGGAACAGCGTCGCCGTTCCTTCGGGCCAGTCCTTGAGGCGGGTCACTGCCTGCGAGACGCCGGACGCGCCGTCGCCGATGAAGGCGTCGCAGCGCGCGGCAAGGAACGTGTCGAGCACGACCTCGCGCCCGAGCGTCACGCCGTCATGCTGCTGGTGGATCTCGAGCGACTGGTCTTCGACCCGCGCCACCCGCGTGACCTCGCGGCAGGCGACGCGATCGCCGTAGCGCTCGCGGAAATAGAGCACTGCCGGCGCGAAGTCGGTCATCAGGTAGATACCGGCATCCGGGTGGCTCGCGAGATAGCGATCGATCGCCTCGGCGAAGCGCTCGGGTCCGAGACCCTTGCGGTCGACGGCTTCGGTGACCTTGGGCAGGCCCTGCGTGCGGTAATGCATCGCGATCGTCGGCCGCCGGCCGATCAGGGCGGCCTCGAAGCGGTCGAGCTCGGAGGCGAGATCGGGCGTAAGGCGCAGGTAGCGTCGATAGAGCCGGCCGAGCGCCGGCTCAGGATCGGCCGCGGCGAGCTCGTTCCCGGCCGGAAACCACGGCGCCAAGTCGTCGAGCTCGGTGAAGAAGTCGAGGACGGTGACGTCTTCCGGACGGTCGATCAGGTACATGCCCGAAAGCGAGCTCCATTCGCCGTCGTCCTTGTTGACGCGGAGCGCGCGCAGATTGGTGCCGGTCCACTTCGGCGGAAAGATCGACAGGCCCTCGGCTTCGGCGGTCGCAATGGTGTGCGGCGATACCGGTTCGAAGTAGAGCGGCCACGCGTTCTCGATGCCGGCGCGGCGGTAGCGGCTTTCGAGCCCCCAATGGACGATCGGCGTCCGGCCGGATGCGGCGGCGAGAGCAAGGCCGTGGACCGTGTGGAGCACGTCGGCCCAGAAGCCGGCGCCCCAGGCACGGATCACGAGGAAGCGCTCGCGCCCGCCCGGCGCCGGCGTCAGGCGCCGCGCCGCGTCCATGTGGCGGCGGGCCGGCTCGAAGAGCCCGAGTCCGATCGCGGCGATCGCCAGCATCTGATGGCTCGTGGCGTCCGCGAGGCCGGCGGTGTGGAGTCGTTGAAGAAGGCGGGTGGCCCGGGACAGGTCGCCCTCCTGCAACGCCTGCTGGGCATGCGCCTGCGTCTGCCGAACCAGGGAAGGGACATCGACCATGCTCGGCGGCGAGGATACGGGACTCCCGCCCGCCTTGAAACGGAAAGCCGGGGCTGCCACCTGTGTTAGACTCAAGCTCAAGAATCGACCATGCCCGGCAACTGCCAATTCTCGATGGCCGTCCATATCGCGGCGCTGCTCGCCCTCTCGGGCGAAGAGCCGAAGACGTCGGCCGAGATCGCGCATTCGATCGACACCAACCCGGTGGTCGTCCGCCGAATCGTTGCGGCGTTGGCCCGCGCCGGGCTGGTGACCGCGCGGCGCGGCGCCTCGGGCGGATCGACCCTGGCGCGGCCGGCAGAGCGCATCACGCTCCACGACCTGCGGGCCGCGGTCGAAGCGCCGGAGCCGTTTGCGATCCACGACCATCCCAGCACCGTCTGCCCGGTCGGCCGCAACATCGAGCGCGTACTGTCGGGCGTGCTCGGCCGTGCCGAGGCGGCACTGGTGCGCGAACTCAAGCGCACCTCGCTGGCCGAGGTGGTGACCGACCTCAACTCGGAAGCGGCTTAAGTCTTCTCGAAGAACGCGAGCTGGGCGTAGCCGGCGGCGACGATGCCGGTCTCGACGCGTCCGGCACCGGCTGAGGCGAGACCGTCGAGGTATTCGCCGAGCCCGTCTATCGGGTTCACGTCGAACCGCCGGAGCCAGGCGCGCAGGCCGCGCTTCAGCGGCCGGGGCCAGTCCCTCTGTTCGCCGAAGTCGACGATCGCGATCGTGCCGCCAGGGTGCAGCGCCGTGAGCGCCTGGCCGAGCGCGCCCCGCCAATCAGGGAACATCGACAGCGCGTAGGAGAAGACGATGCGGTCGAACGGCCGGTCGAGGCCGAACTGCGCGGCCGGATCCAGCGCCTCGGCGAGGCCGCGGGCGAGACGGGCGCGCGTGCGTGGCCTCGCTCGTTCGAGCATGGCGGCCGAGGCGTCGAGGCCGAAGAGACGGAGCGTCGGATCCCGGCGCTCGAGCCGCGCCAGGTTGCGGCCGGTGCCGCAGCCGACCTCGCAGACGAAGTCACCGGGCCTGAGCGGCATGGTCTCCAGAAGGCGGTCGCGGCCCAGCAGGTAGTGCTTGCGCGTCAGGTCGTACAACCGGGCTTGCGGCCGGTACATCCGCTCCATGCGGACAAGCGCGTCGCTCACGGCGTCACGCCGCCCAGCGATAGAGGTGGAAGCCGCCGTAGATGGCCGAGCGGTCCTGCTCGTGCAGCCTCTTGCTGGTCTCGGCGTCGTAGCGCCAGGGCTTGATCAGGTCGCCTGTCAGCGCCGACTCGAGCGGCGAGGCGGACCCGGCGGTGCGGAAGATCACGCGCGCGCCGGGCCTGGCCGTCCGCCAGATCTGGCGCCACAGGAGCTGCAGCTGCTCCGGCGTCATCCAGTCCTGGGCGTCGAGCAGCACGTAGCGGTCGTAGCTGGCGTTGGGCGCGGATGCCAGGAACGCGGTCATCGAGCCGGCATGGGTGGCGACCCGCTGGGTCCTCGACTTGATCGCCTCGTAGCGGTCTGCCTTCAGGAACTCGGGCACCGCCTGCATTGCGTCCAGGTCGTAGCGGCCGCCGAAGGCGATCCAGGCGAACGGATTGTCCGCGATCGGGAAGCCGGTCGCGAGCCGCTCCAGCCGCGACTTCCACACATCGACGATCGAGCCGCGGGATTCGGCCGCCAGCGCCTCGTACTGCGCCGGAGGGATTCCGAGGCTGTAGAACGAGATCGGCAGCCTGCAGATCAGCCTGGCGAGACGGGTCTCGAACACGGACGCCATCTCTTCCGAGAAGATCTGCTTCTGCTGCGCGAGGCTGACCGCCTCGAGGATCCGCTCCGGCCGGTAGCTCATGTGATGGCAGAGCCAGTGCAGTACGCCGATGAAGCGCCCGGTGGCGCCGCAGCGATGCAGGCCTTGAGCGAACAGGCGGATGCGGGCACCGCCGATCGGACGGCGGCTCTCCCAGAAGGCGCGGGTGGCGCGATCGAGATGCGGCGCGATGTGTTCGCGATAGAGTGCGGGGTTGTCGGCGCGATCGGCGGCGCCGAGGAAACGCACCGTCGCAGCGTGATCGGGCAGATGGCGCATCGCCGCGACCTTGAGGCGGGTCAGCGACAGATGCGCCTTGTTGAGATCGACTACGTCGATCGAGGCGGGGTCGTCGGCGAGGTAGGCGAGTGCGTTGCAGCCGGCCGAGCCGATCGCGACGATCCGGCTCTCGGGCGTCAAGGCCATTGCCTCGCGGTCGACCCGCGGGTCCTCCCAGATCTGCGTGTAGATGAGGCGCGCGAACCACAGCGTGAACAGGCGTTCGAGCAGGCCGGAGGTCGAGGCGATCGGGCTCCGATGCACGGCGCGCCGAAGCGCAAGCGAAGTCATGGGGTCGGGTCCTTAAGGAGTAGCGCGCTCGGTCATCGGCGCGAGGTTGACGAGGAACTGACGCGCCGCGGCTTCCCAGGAGTAGGCGAGCGCGTGGGTGCGGCAGGCCTCGGGATCGCCGCTGAGCGCGCGGCGGACGGCAGCGCCCAGGTCTTCGTCGAGCGCCCCGATCTTCTGGTCGGTGATCACGTCGCGGGGACCGGTGACCGGAAAAGCCGCGACCGGCACGCCCGAGGCGAGCGCCTCGAGCAGGACCAGGCCGAAGGTATCGGTGCGGCTCGGGAAGACGAAGCAGTCGGCACCGGCGAAGTGGGCGGCGAGCTTCCCGTTGTCGAGGAAGCCCAGGAACTTCGCTTCGGGATAGGCCACCTTGAGCGATTCCAGCGCCGGCCCGCGGCCGATCACCACCTTGGTGCCAGGCGTGTCGAGGGCGAGGAAAGCCTCGATGTTCTTCTCGATCGCGACGCGGCCGGCGTAGAGGAGGATCGGCCTCGGGAAGCTGTAGATGTCCTTCGACTGCGGCCGGAAGAGATCGACGTCGACGCCGCGCGACCAGCGCACCAGGTTCCTGAAGCCGCGGGCGGCAAGCGTCTCGTCCAGGCTCGGCGTCGCCACCATCACTGCGCTCGAGGCGGCATGGAACCGGCGCAGGATGCCGTAGGTGAACCAGAGCGGCACCCGGATCCGCGCATGGACGTATTCGGGGAACTGGGTGTGGTAGGCGGTGGTGAAGGCGTAGGCGCGCTTGAGGCAGATGCTCCGCGCGGCCTTGCCCAGCGGGCCTTCGGTTGCGATGTGGATCGCGTCCGGCTTGAAGGTGTCGATCGCCTTGGCGATACCGGGCTTCGGCCACCATGCGATGCGGATTTCGGGATAGCTCGGCAGCGGGAAGGTGCGGAAGCGCTCGGGGCCGACGACCTCGACCGTGTGGCCCATTTTTTCCAGCTCGCGCATGGTATGCGCGATAGTGCGGACGACGCCGTTGACCTGCGGCTTCCACGCATCCGAGACGATCAGGATGCGTCTATTGTCGGTCATGCAAACGAGAGCTGCCTGACCTCGGCCCAGCTCAATATCTCGAGCCGGCCGTCGGCGTGCTCGACGAGAGCGGTGCAGCTCTCGACCCAGTCGCCGTCGTTGCAGTAGGTGATGCCGTCCATGTCGCGGATCTCGGCCTTGTGGATGTGGCCGCAGACGACGCCGTCGACCTGGCGCCGTCGCGCCTCGTCCGCCACCGCCTCCTCGAAGCGGCCGATGTACTCGACCGCGTTCTTGACCCGGTGCTTGAGGTAGGCCGAGAGCGACCAGTAGGGATATCCAAGCCTGCGGCGGATCGCGTTGAACCAGGCGTTCATCGCCAGGCTCATCGCGTAGGCCGAGTCGCCGAGCACCGCCAGCCAGCGGGCGTAGCGCACGACCGTGTCGAACTTGTCGCCGTGGAGCACGAGGAAGCGCCGACCGTCGGCCAGCGTATGGATCACCTCCTCTTCGACCTCGATGCCCCCGAAGGGGTTCCCGAGGTATTCGCGGAAGATCTCGTCGTGGTTGCCCGGAATGAAGACGACGCGGGTGCCCTTCCGCGCCTTCCGCAGCAGCTTCTGCACGACGTCGTTGTGCGGCTGGACCCAGTACCAGGACCGGCGCATGCGCCAGATGTCGATGATGTCGCCGACCAGATAGAGGGTGTCGGACTCGTTGTGCTTCAGGAAATCGAGAAGGAAGTCGGCCTTGCAGCCGCGCGTGCCCAGGTGAATGTCGGAAATCCAGATCGTCCGGTACCGAGTCGGCTCGTTCGAGTCGCTGGGCGGGATCGCATTCATGAATCGCCGGCTCGCCTGGACTTAGGGGCTAACTCTTGCGAAGTCGGAGCAATCATCTACAGGATGTAGTTGGTATCGAACAGTGAATTGTTTATAACAGTGCCGGCGCTACTTACCCTGCCAAGTACTACTGAAAGATCATCGTTTTGTTTCACTTCGAAGACTATGGCCGAGTTCTGACGATTTTGAACCCGGCGGCCGGCCGCAGGCGGCGTTTCGCCGAGGCGTTGAGCGCCTGGTCCGCCGCCGGGCGCACCACGGCCGTGGTCGAGACCCAGAGACGCGGCGATGCCGAGCGGCTGGCGCGCGAGGCTGCTGCCTCGGGCGTCGGCCTGGTCCTGGTCGGCGGCGGCGATGGGACGGTGAACGAGGTCATCAACGGCCTGGCCGATTCGCCGCGACCGCCGGCGCTCGGCGTGCTGCCGCTCGGGACCGCCAACGTGCTGGCGCGTGAGCTCGGGCTCCCGCTCGGTCCGGCGGCGGCGGCAACCGCGCTGGCGACGGCGCGCAGCCGCAAGGTTCATCTCGGCCTCGTCAACGGCCGCCGCTTCGTGATGATGGCCGGCGTCGGCTTCGACGCGCAGGTCGTGGCGGCCGTGGATCCGGAAGCGAAGCGCCGCTTCGGCCGTCTCGCCTATGCCGCGACGACTGCCGATCTCTGGGCGAGGGGACGCAACGCGCGCTATCGCGTGCAGACCGGCGACACCGCGCTCGAGGTCGGATCGGTGATCGTCGCCAACGGCCGCCACTACGCCGGCGGTTTCGTCGCCTGCCCGACGGCCGACCTCTCGCGGCCCGAGCTGTCGCTCTGCCTCCTCAACTCGTCGACCCGCCCGCAGGTCCTGGCGACAGCGCTGGCGCTCGGCATCGGCCGGATCGGCTGGGCGCCGGGCGTCAGCCATCTGAGCGCGCCGATGCTGCATGTCGACGGACCCGCAGACGAGCCGGTGCAGGCCGACGGCGACATTGTCGGCACGCTGCCGGCGACCTTCTCGGTGGCACCCGAGACCTTGCGGATGCTCACGGGTTCGTAACCTTGAATCTTACAAATAGCTGCCCATCTCGTTAGGCAGATCGGGGCCGAACGTCGTGCGCCTCGATAAGTATCAATATTTGTTACAAAATTGGAGAGTGCCATGGTTTCGGTCGCGGTCGTCTATCACTCGGGCTACGGCCACACGAAGGCAGTCGCGGAGTCCGTCGCCCGCGGCGCGGCCCAGCTCGGCGGCGCGCGGGCCACGTTGATCCCGGTCGAGGAAGCGGAAGCGCGCATCGCCGAGCTCGATGCGGCGGATGCGATCATCTTCGGGACGCCCACCTACATGGGCGGCGCCTCCGCCAAGTTCCGTACCTTCGCCGAGTTCACGTCGAAGAAGTGGATGGGCCAGGAGTGGAAGGACAAGATCGCCGCCGGCTTCACCAACTCGGCGTCCCAGAGCGGCGACAAGCTGGCGACGCTGGCGAGCCTGCAGGTCTTCGCCGCTCAGCACGGCATGGTGTGGGTCGGACTCGACCTCCTGCCCGGGAACAACAGCACCAAGGGCAGCACCGACGACCTCAACCGGCTGGGATCGTTCGTCGGCCTGATGACCCAGGCGAACTCCGACCAGAGCGCGGAGGTAGCACCGCCAGATGCGGATCACCGCACCGCCGAGCACTTCGGCCGGCGCGTCGCCGAGGCGACGCTGCGCTGGATCCGGGGACGCGAGCTGGCGAAGGCGGCCTAGAACGTCGCCCAGCCGGGCTTCACCGGCGTCAGCTTTGCCTCGCCGGCGGTGAGCTTCTGGCCTTCGGCCAGAGCCTTCTCCACCGCTTCGAGGCGAAGCAGCGCCAAGCCGCGCCCGTCTTGCCCAGAACGCATCTCACCGGCTTCCTTGCCGTCGAGGGCGATCTCGGTGCCGAAGGCCGGCAGCGGTCCCTCGATCTCGACCGGCATCAGGCGCTTGCGCACGAGTCCGCGATACTTGGTGCGCGCGGTCAGCTCCTGACCGACATAGCAGCCCTTGTCCCAGTCGATGCCCTTGAGCTCGTCGAAGCCGTTTTCGAGCAGGATCGCCTTCTCGACCGGCAGGTCGCGGCTGCCGTCGGGAAGGCCGTTGGCGATGCGGACGGCGTGGTAGTCCTCGGGCTCGGCGCGGACGCAGCCAAGCGCGATCAGCGGATCCTCGCCGAGGCCGCCATGCATCAGGAAGCGGGCGCCCATCTCCTTGAGGCGCGGATCGAGATAGGCGATGCCGCCGGCATATTCGCGTGCCTGGCCGGGCTCGGTCAGCTCCAGCTTGTCTGCGACCGTCGGGCCGAACGCGGCGAAGATCCGATACTCGTCACTGACATTGGCGAGCATGACCCTGGAACGGAGCTTGTAGAGGGAGAGACGCTTCCTCAGGTCCTCGGCGCGGCTGCGCTCGCAGTCGAGCGCCAGCATCTCCCCCATGTCGATCACGAAGAAGTCGTGCAGGAACTTGCCCTGTGCGGTGAGGAAGGCGGCGTAGAGCGTGTGGCCCGGAGAGACCTTGGCCGCGTCGTTGGAGATCAGCCCCTGAAGGAAGGCGACCCGGTCCTCGCCGGCGATGGTGACGAGGCCGCGCTCTTCGAGGAAGACGTAGCGGTCCATGGGGGATCTCCTGGCGCGTGACGCTCTATCAAGTGGCCCGGCCGGCTCTGCTTTGCAAGCGAGACGAGAGGGCCCTATAAGCCCCGGCGATGGCGGCCTCCCTCCTGTTCGTCACTTCGACCCGGCTCGGCGATGCGGTGCTGTCGACCGGCGTGTTGAGCCATTGCCTCGAGCGGCTGCCCGGTGCCCGGGTGACGATCGCTGCCGGGCCGGTCGCGGCACCGATCTTCCGGCGCGTCCCGGGGCTGGAGCGGGTGCACGTAATGGCCAAGCGGCCGCTGGGCGGCCATTGGCTCGATCTCTGGGCGCGATCGGTCGTCCGGCCGTGGACCCAGGTTGTCGACCTGCGCGGCTCGGCTCTGGCCTGGCTCGTGCTCGCCCCCGACCGCCTCGTCCTCGGCAAGGGGCGCCGCGAGGAGCATCGCATCGAGGAGCTCGGCCGCCTTGTCGGCTGCGGCGATACGCCGCCGGCACCGAAGCTCTGGATGGGGCCCGAAGAGCGCGGACTCGCGACGCGGTTGGTCCCCGACGGGGCGCCGGTCCTGGCCCTGGGGCCTGCGGCGAACTGGCGAGCGAAGACCTGGCGGGCCGAGCGCTTCGCCGAGCTCGCCTCCCGGTTGACGCGCGCGGGCCTCCTTAAGGATGCGCGCGTCGCCGTGTTCGGCGCCGCCGGCGAAGAGGCGGCCGTCCGACCGGTTCTCGACTCCCTTCCGGTGGAACGGCGCATCGACCTGGTCGGGCGGATCGACCCTCTTGAGGCGGCAGCGTGTCTTGCGCGCTGCCGCTTGTTCGTCGGCAATGATTCGGGTCTGATGCACGTGGCGGCCGCCGTCGGGACCCCGACGGTCGGCCTCTTCGGTCCGAGCCCGGTCAAGCACTATCGCCCCTGGGGACGATGGACTGAGGTAGCTCGCACGCCGAAGGGGCCGGACGAGTTGATGTCCGACCCCGCCTGGGACCATCGGACGTCCGGCACGCTGATGGACGGGCTTGAGGTCGACGAGGTCGAGCGGGTGACGCGAGGTTTGCTGGAGAGGGTCGAGAGAGAAGGCGGATGGCCCATATCGTCATGACCGATGACGGTCTCCGCTTCAATGCGCGGAGCGTCTACCAGGGACCACTCGGCGGCTCCGAGACCGCGTTCACGCATCTGGCCTATGCGCTTGCGCGCCACGGCCACGACGTCACCGTCCGCAACCGCTGCACCGAGCCGGTGCGCGAGGACGGCGTCGACTGGGACTCGCTCGATGCCGGCGTTCCGCAGTCGGCCGATCTCTACATCGCCTACCGCGCGCACAACCTGCTGCCGATGGTGCCCAGAGCGCGGCGCAGGCTGTTCTGGATCCAGAACCCGGCGCGCTACCTGCTCAAGTGGCGCTATCTCTCGAAGCTGTTCCGGCTCAAGCCGGTGGTGGTCTTCACCTCGCTCTATCACGCCGATACCTATCCGGCCTGGGCGCCCGATGGCGGCCGCGTCGTGATTCCGCTCGGCGTCTCGGGATCCTTCACCGAGCTCGACCCGCCGGACGAGCCGCCGCCGCCGCGGGCCCTGTTCGTCTCCAATCCGATGCGCGGCCTCGACTGGCTGCTGACGCTCTGGGCACGCTACATCCATCCGCGCATGCCGACGGCCGAGCTGCACGTCTTCTCCGGCGCCGCCACATACGGCGCCTATGGCGAGGCGAAGGCCAAGGAGATGGAGCCGATCCTGGAGTACGCGCGCCAGCTCGCCGACCGCGGCGTCGTTCTGCGTCCGCCGGTCTCGAAGGGCGTGCTCGCCGACGAGATGCGCGCCGCCCGCGTGCTGGTCTATCGCGGCGACAAGGAAGAGACCTTCTGCTTCGCCGTCGCCGAGGCGCAGGCGGCTGGACTGCCGGCAGTGGTCGGCCCCTATGGCTGCATGGCCGAACGGGTTGCCGACGGCGAGACCGGCTTCGTCGAAGGCGACGAGCGGCTGTTCGGCGACAAGACGCTGGCGCTGCTGACCGATGATCGCCTCTGGCGGCGGATGAGCCGGCGCGCGCTCGAACGCCAGCGTGCCTGGGGCTGGGACGAGGCCGCCCAGGCCTTCGAGAAACTGATCTGATGCGGGTCCTGCAGGTGATGGCCGGCGCGCCTCACGGCGGCGCCGAGACCTGCTTCGTCGACACGGTCCAGGCGCTTCATCGCGCCGGCATCGACCAGCGCATCGTGATCCGCCGAGACCCGGCCCGCGCGAAGATCCTCCGCGACGGCGGCCTCGATCCGGTCGAGCTGTCGTTCGGCGCGCGCTGGATCGACTTGCCTACGCGATTCGGCCTCGCGCGCGTGATCGACGCGTACAAGCCCGACATCGCGATGGCGTGGATGCGCCGCGCCGGCAGCTACATGACGCGCGGCCGCGCGGTGAACCTCGGCTGGTTCGGCGGCTTCTACGATCTCAAATACTACCGGAACTGCGATCACCTCGCCGGCATGAGCGCCGACATGCGCGATCACATCGTCAAGTCGGGCTGGCCGGCGGAGCGCGCGCATATCCTTCGCGCCTATGCACCGGAGGCCCGGGGCCGGCGCCTCGATCGGCCCGAAGCGCCGCTGCTGCTGGCGCTCGGCCGCCTGCACGAGGCGAAGGCCTTCGACGTGCTGATCGACACGATGGCGGACGTGCCGGCAGCGCATCTCTGGATCGCGGGAGAGGGGCATCTGCGCGCGTCGCTGGAGCAGCAGATCGCGCGTCTTGGGCTCGGCGACCGCGTGCGGCTGCTCGGATGGCGAAACGACCGCGAGGATCTTCTCGCGACCTGCGACGTCTGCGTCTTCCCGTCGCGATACGAGCCCTTCGGCATCGTTTCGATCGAGGCCTGGGCAGCGAAGGTGCCGTTGATCGCAACGAGGTCCGCCGGACCCGGTGCGTTGATCGAGGACGGATCGGATGGGTTGCTCGTCCCGATCGACGATCGCGCGGCGCTGGCGGAAGCGATGAACCGCCTCATCGGGGATCGTGCCCTGCAGGCGAAGCTGGTCGCGGGCGGCCGCCGCCGTTACGAGGCCGAGTTCACCGAGGCCGCGGTCGTCGCCAGCTACAAGGCGCTGTTCGAGAAGATGCTCGCCGGCCGCTAGGCCAGGAGGCGCTTCACGAAGCTTTCGAGATTGCTGCCGTCGAAGAGATGGCCGGGGATGCCGGCCGCCGCAGCCGCGCCGATATCGGTCGGCTGGTCGCCGACCAGGAAGCATTGCGTCGGGTCGAGATCGAAGTCGGCGATGCCGGCGCGGATCATGCCGGGCTCGGGCTTCCGGCATTCGCAGGTGACGAGATAGGCGCCCTGTCCCGCGGTCGGGTGATGCGGGCAGTAGTATGTGGCTTCGATCCGAGCGCCGCGTTCGAGCAGCCAGTCCTCGATCCAGCGCGTGAAGGAGCCGAGCTGTTCCTCGGTGTAGTAGCCGCGGCCGATGCCGGCCTGGTTGGTGACGAAGATGACCTTGCGCTCCTGGGCGTTCAGCCAGGCGATCGCCTCGGCCGCGCCAGGCACCGGCTCGAAGCGGTCGGCCGAATGGACGTAGTTGAGGTCGCGGTTCAGCACCCCGTCGCGATCGAGGAACACGGCGGCGCGGCCGGCGAGACCCGACGGGTATCGAGAGACGACACGACGGACCGGCCCGGCAGAATTTGCCGGGTCGGCAGGTCGTTTCGTTCCGGTTGTCATGGACCGGTCATAGCCGACCGGGGAGGGACGACGCCAGCGGGGTCAGTCGGTACCGGCCTCGGTCATCACCTTGGACTGCTGCTTTGGCACCAGCTGGAGCGGCTCGGAGTCGACCTTGTCGCGCGGCACCATCAGCGGCGGGTACTCGGTCGCGGGGCCCATCTTCTCGCGCGGCAGCGCCGGCGGCGGGGCGGCGACGATGCGGCCCGGGCTCGGACCATAGAATCCCACGACGCGGTTCGCCTCGCGCCGGTCGAGAGGCTGGGCGTAGCAGGTGGATTCCGCGAGCGTGCGGTAGCAGTAGAGCGGCTCCGGGGCGAACTCGACCGTCTCGGCATGCTTCTGCCACTCGAAATGGCGCGAGATCGGGTTGTCGATGCAGGCAGCAAGAGCCAGCAGCGGCAGGGCGAGAAGGATACGGCTCGGCGTCATGGTCGGTTCGCTCCGGGCAAGCCTGGGACGTCCGGCGGGCCGCTGATATAGTGCCCGCCGCTCTCTCCCGAACACAAATTGCAAGGGCCGGGCCACCCGGCGGTACC
>JAEULB010000210.1 GCA_016792585.1 Rhodospirillaceae bacterium | reverse complement strand
CCGTGAGGCTGACGCTCTCCGAGCCGTTCGGCCTCGTGGTAGACGCGTTGGCGCAGCCGACCTCGACGCCGGCCTTCATCATGCCGAAGCGCGTCGCCGCGACCGATCCCAGCACCCAGATCGACGACCCGATCGGCTCCGGCCCCTTCCGGATGGTGCGCGACCAGTGGGTCCCGGGCTCGCGCACGGTCTATCAGAAATTCGCCGACTATGTGCCGAGGAGCGAGCCGGCCTCGGGCACCGCCGGCGGCAGGATCGCCAAGGTCGATCGGGTCGAGTGGATGGTGCTGCCGGACGCGCAGACCACCACGGCCGCGCTCGGCCGCGGCGAGATCGACTACTACGAAGGCATCGCCGCCGACTTCATCCCGATCCTGAAGCAGAGCCAGGGCGTCAGGGTCGAGACGCTGAGCCCGCTGGGATCGGCCGGCATCATGCGGCTCAACCACCTGCACCCTCCGTTCGACAACCCGGCTATCCGCCGCGCCATGCTGCACCTGGTGAACCAGAAGGAGATCCTGGGGGCGGCGATCGGCGATCCCTCGCGCTATGCGGTCTGTGGCGCGATCTTGATCTGCGGCTCGCCGATGGGAAGCGAGGCCGGCGCCGAGGCGATGATCGCCGACCTGCCGGAGGCCGAGCGCATCGCCCGCGCCAAGAAGGCGCTGGCCGATGCCGGCTACAAGGGCGAGCCGGTGATCCTGCTGCATTCGGCCGACCACAACATCTTCCACCCGGTCGCGACCGTGATCGAATCCTGGCTGAGGAAGGGCGGCGTCAACGTCCAGCTCGCGACATCCGACTGGGGCACAGTGATCACGCGCCGGAACCGCAAGGAGGTAGGTGCGACCGGCTGGCACATCTTCCTCACCTCCGGTGGCGGCTTCTCGGCAGCCAATCCGGCCTTCCACATCCCGATGTCGGCCGCCTGCGACAAGGCCTGGTTCGGCTGGCCTTGCGACGAGGTGATGGAGAAGCTCCGCGTCGACTGGGTCAAGGCGCCGAGCCTGGACGCCCGCAAGCAGGTCGCGACCGAGATCCAGAAGCGCTCGATGGAGATCGTGCTCTACATCCCCTACGGTCAGTGGCAGACGCCGATCGCCTTCCGCTCGAGCCTGCAGGGCATCCTCGCGGTGCCGGAAACCCAGGTGTTCTGGAACATCGCCAAGATGTAGCATCCGTCAGGTCGCGTCGCCGTCCAGCAGGAGCAGGGCGTCGCGGGCGAAGCTGACCGTGACCTTGGTGCCGCGATCGGGCGGCGGCACGCTCGGCTTGTTGAAGGTGTCCAGCGACACCGCGTTCTCGCCGAACCGGACCCGGATGCGGACCACCGATCCCAGGAAGCTGACCTCCTCCACGGTCCCGTGAAGGCGGTTCGACTCTCCGTCGGCGTCCGCCAAGGACACCGCTTCCGGGCGAAGCGCGACCGAGCGGATCTCACCCGGCCTGGTCCCATCGAGATGGGCCGCCGTCGCGACCGGCTGGCCGTCGACCGTCAGCTTGCCGGAGACGTCGACCACCTGCGCCTTGAGCACGTTGAGCGTGCCGACGAACGAGGCAACGAAGCGGGTACGGGGGTAGTTGTAGATCTCGAAGGGCGTGCCGACCTGCTCCATCCGCCCCTGGCTCATCACCACGATGCGATCGGAGATCGACAGCGCCTCTTCCTGATCGTGGGTCACGTAGATTGCGGTGATCCCGAGCTCGCGCTGGATCTGGCGGATTTCCTGGCGGAGCGAGACACGGATCTTGGCGTCGAGTGCCGACAGGGGCTCGTCCAACAGCAGCAGCTTCGGCTTGACCGCCAACGCGCGGGCGAGCGCCACCCGCTGCTGCTGACCGCCGGAGAGCTGATACGGATAGCGGCCGCCCAGCTGCGGCAACTTGATCAGCGCCAGCATCTCCTCGACCCGGGACTTGATCTCCGCCGCCGGCCGGCCGGCGACCCTGAGGCCGAAGCCGACATTGTCGGCGATCGTCATGTTCGGGAAGAGGGCATAGGACTGAAAGACCATGCCGACGTTGCGCTGGTTCGGCTTGGCCTCGGTCACGTCCTTGCCGTCGATCCGGATCGCGCCCGCGCTCGGCGTCTCGAACCCGGCGACCATGCGAAGCGTCGTGGTCTTGCCGCAGCCGGAGGGGCCGAGGAAGGAGATGAACTCGCCGCGCGCGACCGCCAGGTCGAAATCCTCGACGACGTTGAGAGTGCCGAAAGACTTGCGCAGATGCTCGATCTCGAGGAAAGCCATCCGCGCTCCTTCAGGGTGCCTTGGGCGTCTGGCCGTGCGAGGCGCGGCCGACGACATTGATCAGGCCCATGCAGGCCCAGGTGACGCCGAAGGCGATGATTGCCAGCGCCGAAGGCTCATAGGCGCGGTTGGCACCGATCAGCTGCAGATAAGGCCCGAAGGCCGGGCGGTCGAGCAGCGCCGCCAGCGTGAACTCGCCGATCACGATCGCGAAGGTGAGGAAGGCTCCGCTTAAGACCGCCACCCGGACGTTCGGCAGGATCACGCGGAACAGGATGGTCGGCCAGCCCGCCCCCAGGCTCTGTGCCGCCTCGGTCAGTGTGCGGACGTCGATGGCGCGAAGCCCGTTGTCGACCGCCCGATACATGTAGGGAAGCGCCAGCGTGACGTAGCCGAAGGTGAGCAGCAGGTCGGTCAGCCGCTCGCTCGAGGTCATCGGCAGCCAGGATTCGCTGTTGTAGATCCGGAGATAGCCGAAGACGAGAACGATGGCAGGTATCACCAGCGGCAGCAGCGTGATGAACTCGATGACCGGGCGGAGCTTCGGCAGGCGGAGGTTCACCCAGTAGGCCGTCGGCACCACCAGCAGCACGCCGACGACGATGGTGGCGAAGGCGAGCGCGGTCGAGTATCCGAAGGTCGCCTGGAAACGGGCATCGGCCAGCACCACCGCATAGGCATCGAAGCTGTACTCGCCACGACGCATCCGGAGCGAAAACTCGAACGTGGCGATCAGCGGCACGATGAAATAGAGCGTGCCCAGGAAGAGCGCGATCCAGGGACCGATCTTGGCGCGCTTCATCGCTGCCACCGCTCGCTGCGGGCGCGGAGCCAAATGTAGGCGATGTTCGAGGCGCCGGTGATCACGATCATGCCGAGCGCCAGCGCATAGCCCAGGTTCTGGTCGTGCAGCACGTCGCCACGGATCTGGGCGAAGAGCAGGATGGTGACGATGTTGAGCGAACTGCCGGTAAGTCCATAGGCGGTCGCGATCGCGCCGAAGGCGTTGGCAAAAAGCAGCAGCGTCGTGCCCAGCAGGCTCGGCCCCAGAACCGGCAGCGCGATGTAGCGCCAGTACTGCCAGGTCGTGGCGCCGAGGATGGTCGCGGCTTCGCGCCACTCCCGCTTCAAGCCGTCGATCGCCGGCGCCATGATCAGGATCATCAGCGAGATCTGAAAATAGAGATACGTCAGCACCAGCCCCCAGAAGCTGAGCAGGTTGAAGCCGTGCTGGTAAATGTTGAAGTCGAAGTACTTGATCAGGATCGCGGTCACGAGGCCGGTTCGGCCCAGCGTCGCCAGGAAGGCGAAGGCCAGCGGCACGCCGGCGAAATTGGATGCCACGCCTGAGAAGGTCATCAGCGTCGGCCGGATCCAGCCCGGCACGCCGCCGGCGATCGCTGCATAGGCGATCAGGAACCCGACGGCGCCTCCGATGATCGCCGAGGCGGCGCTGACCTTGATGCTGATCCAGTAGGCCGCGACGATCGACGGCTGCGTCAGGTTGGCGATGTTCCTGAGCGTGAAGTTGCCTACGGAATCCTGGAAGGCGCCCACCACCAGGAAGGCGGTCGGCAGGATCAGGAACAGGATCGCGAACAGGAAGAAGGGGACGACGCCGAGCCAATCCCAGGAGACCCGGCTCAAGCTGAAGCCGGGCGCGCGGGACGAGAGAGCCTGGGGCGATGCGGACTGGGTCATCTAGGCGGGGCGATGCGGGCCCACGAGGGGCCCGCATCGGAGAACGGCGGCTACTTCACGTTGGCGCCGACGACGGTGTCCCACTGCTTGGTGATGACTTCCTTCGAGGCGTTCTGCTGATCGAGCGTCGGGAACGCGGCCTTCTCATAGGCCTCGGCCGGCGGCAGCTTGGCCAGCAGGTCGGCGGGGATCTTCTTGTTCTTCGCCAGGTCATTGAAGCGGATCGGGTGGCAGTAGCCCTTCAGCCACGCGATCTGGCCTTCGTCGGAGTAGAGGTGCTCCATCCACAGCTTCGCCGCGTTCGGGTGCGGAGCGAAGGCGCTGATCGCCTGGACGTAGACGCCGGCGACGACGCCCGACTTCGGCACCACCACCTCGACCTTCGGGTTGCCCTTCAGCGTGTCGCGGTCGGCGAGCGCGTTGTAGTCCCAGCGGATCACGATCGGCGTAGCACCCTGCGCCAGCGACGCGGCCTTGCCGATCACCGGCACGAAGTTGCCGGCCTTGTTCAACTCGCCGAAGAACTTGAGGCCCGCCTCGCCGGCCTTGGCCGGGTCGTTGCCGCCCATCGCGAGTCCGGCGGCGTAAACCGCCTGGATCGCCTGGTTGGAGGCGCGCGGATCACCGGCAAGGGCGACCGAGTTCTTGTAGGCCGGCTTCAGCAGGTCGGACCAGTCGCGCGGGATCTCCTTGATGATGTCCGCGTTCACCTGGAACGACAGCACGCCGTAGTAGTCGCCGTACCAGTATCCTTCCGCATCCTTGGCGTCATCCGGGATCGAGGCCCAGGTGGCGACCTTGTAGGGCTGCAGCAGGCCTTCGCGCTTCGCCGACGGGCCGAAGGCGAGGCCGACGTCGATCACGTCCGGCGCCTGCGGGCCCTTGTTATTGCGGTTGGCCTTGATCGCCTCGATCTCGTCCGCCGAGCCGGCGTCAGGATTGAGCTCGTTGACGCGAATGCCGTACTTGGACTTGAAGCTGGCGATCAGCTCGCCATAGCCGCACCAGTCGTGCGGCAGGGCGATGGTCGTCAGCATGCCTTCGGCCTTCGCGTCGGCGATCAGCTTGTCCATCTGGGCCTGCGCGCCCGACGACATCGCGACCGCGACCAGGGCCGAAAGCGACAGCACCTTCAGCATCGACTTCATCTCGAACCTCCCCTTCGCTGGCTGGGCGGCCAGTCTATGAGTCAATTTTGCACCTATGATACAAGCAACATGACGGTTGCATGACAATGACTATTCACCATCGGGACCATCACGATTGCCGGGGCTTGGCGTCCTCGGCGGTCAGGTAGACCGCGAGCCCGGCCGCTAGGCAGGCGCCGATCGCAGCGAATGCAAGGCGATAGGCGATCTCCGGCCGCACGTCGGCATCGCCGGAAGCGGCACCGATGATCATCCCGGTCAGGATCGGCAAAAAGGCGCTGCCGCTCACCTGGGCGATGTTCACAGTGGTCACGCCGCGTCCGGCCAGGCGGTCGGGAAAGAGGCTTCGTCCATGCGCCACCACGATCAGGCTGTACGAGGTGGTGCCGCAGAGAAGCACCAGGAGGACGACCGCGGCTGCAAGCGGCGGTGCCGGCACCAGCGCCAAGCCCGCGAGGGTTGAGACGGTGCCGATCCCGCCGGCGATCACCACCCACTTCCTGGTGTTGAGGATCCGGTCGAGCGGTCCGAAGGCGAGGATGCCGATGACCTGTGCTGCCGCCATCGCGAGAAGAACGTTGCCGCGCTCGACGGCATCGAGGCCGTGGACGTCGCGGAGATAGGGGCCGGCCCAAAGGCCCAGCACGGTCGCCATGCTGGCGTAGATGAAGGTGTGGACCGCAAGGATCTTGGGCAGTCCGGGCGTACGCCAGACCTCGCGGAGCCCCCGCAGGATATCGCCGAGGCTTTCGGATGCACGCGGCGGCGAGGTGTGGCCGGGCGGGTCGTCGGTCACCAGCCAGAGGAACACGAGCGCGATCGCGGCAGTCGCGAGACCCGCGGCGACGAAGCTCCAGCGCCAGCCGACCGCGGCGGTCGCCAGCGCCAGGGGTGTGGTCGCGACGAAGATGCCGACCTGGCTCGCCGAGAATACCCAGCTCAAGGTCAGGCTCAGCCGCTCGCGCGGAAACCAGCGCGAACAGAGGACGACGACGCTCATGAAGCTCGCCGCCGATCCGAGCCCGAGGATCAGGCGCGAGACGACAAGCATGGATCCCGAGTCTGCGAGCGCATGCAGGATCGCGCCGAGCACCGACACCAGGGTCAGACTGCCGACGGTGAGCCTGGGCCCGATCCGATCGAACAGGATGCCGACCGGAATCTGCATGACGCCGAGCGCGAGAAAGAAGGCGCTGCCGGCGAGTCCCAGCGTCTCCGGCCCGATCCGGAGGTCGGCCATCAGCTCCGGCGCGATCACCGCGGCAGAGGCGCGATAGAACTGGCTGATGGCGGTGACCGCGACCAGGAGCAGGATCAGGCGGATCGCGGCAGGCTGAGACATGGCGCCGCGACTCTATAGCAGGACGGCTACTCGGTGAGGCACTTCGCGAGATCGACGCCGCGAAGGTCCGCGTCCCTGATGTCGGCGCCGATCAGCACCGTCGCCTGGTCACGGCCGCCGCCCTTGCCGTCGGGGATGCGGACCGACCCGACCCGCGCATGGGCGAGGCTGGCACGGCGGAGGACCGCGCCGGCAAGGACCGCTCCGGTCAGGTCGGCGCCGGCGAGGTCGGCCGCGGTCAGGTTGCAGCGCGACAGGGTCGACAGCGAGAGCTTGGTGCCGCGCAGCCGCGCGCCGAGCAGGCGCGAGCCCGAGAGATCGACGCCGGTAAGATCGCGGGCGGAGAAATCAAAATAGCTGAGATCGGCGCCGTGAAGCACGGCACGCGCGCCGCGGGATCCGTCGGAGCCGAGCCAGGCCTGGTGCTGGTCCAGGGCCGCGAGCACGCTGTTGGGAAAGCGGCCGGGACCGACGATCGGGGTCTTGTCGTCGACGCGCCAGATCCCGCGGTCGGAACCGCCGAACTCGGTTCCCTCGAGCTTGGCGCCGACGAAGGTGGCGCCCTGCCCCTTGGCATTGGTCAGCTTGGCCCCGCGCAAATCCGATCCGACGAACACCGCCGCGCCCAACACCGCATCGGCGAGGTTGGCGCCTCTGAGATCGGTGTGGGACAGGTTGGCGCCGGTCAGGTTGGCCCCGTGCAGCTCGACGCCGGTGAGATCGGCGCCTACCAGGCTGGCACCGGTCAGGTCGACGCCGGACATCACCGCCATCGAGGCTTCCGCAAATTCGAGCGTGCAGCCTGAAAGATCGGTTGCCGCTCCCAGCACACCGTCCTTGGCCTTGCCCGCCGCACCGCCAGAGCGGAGATCGGCGCCGGTCAGGATGCAGCGGTTGAGGTTGGCCTGGCGCAGTCGCGTGCCCTTGAGCTGAGACTTCGAGAGATCGGCGCCGGTGAGATCGGCCTCGGTGAGGTCGGAACCGGAAAGATCGGCTTCGACCAGGTTGGCCCGCACCAGCCGGGTCCGGCGGAGGTCGGCATTGCAGAGCCTCGCCTTCTTGAGTGGCAGCGCCTCGAGATCGAGGCTGGAGAGATTGATGCCGCTCAGGTCCGGGAGCTGTCGGATCGAACCGATGCGAAGGCCGGAGATCAGCTCCCGGATCTTTTCGTCGTCGATGCGTTGCGTCGGGCCGGGCTCGCTCATGACGGTCCCAAGGCTAGGACCACCGCGCGCCAAGCGCAAACGCCTTCAGTCCGCCGGGATCGCCGCCTTGGCCAGGGTCGTGTGGATGTCCTCGCAGGTCGAGGCCACGTCGAAGGCACCGGCGGCACGGAGCTGATCGCCGAGCTCGGGCCAGCAATGCTCGCCGCCGACGAAGCCCAGCACCGGCATCCCGGCCGCGACCGCGGCGCCGACTCCGACGGTCGAGTCCTCGATCACCAGGCAGCGCTCCGGCGGCACACCGAACTGCTTCGCCGCATGCCAGAAGAGATCCGGCGCCGGCTTGCCCCGCGCCACCATCTTGGCGCTGTAGACATGCGGGTCGAAGCGATTCAGCAGGCCTGCGATCTCCAGGTTCCAGCGCAGCCGCTCGGTCTCGGTGTTGGAGGCGACGCAGAAGGGGAGGCCGATCCGGTCGAGCAGCGCGGCGATGCCTTTCACCGCCTTCAGCTCCTCCGGAATGACCTTTGCCACGCGTTCGTTGACCCGGATCGCCACTTCGTCAGGCAGCGGCCGCCCCATCTCCTCGGCCGCTATCTTCAGCGTCTTGTCGAATGAGATGCCGACGAACTTCCGCGCGAACTCATTCGCGGTGATCGGATAGCCGGCGCGCGTGAACTCCTCGGCGTCGATCCGGCAGTAGAGGATCTCGCTGTCGATCAGCACGCCGTCGCAGTCGAAGATGACGAGGTCGGGTGTGTGCGCGAGGCTCATCTTTAATGAGCGAGCTTCGCCATCGCCGCGTCGACGCCGCCCTTGCGGTAGGGAATGCCGGCGGACTTGAACGACATCTCGACCGCGGCCAGCGCGCCCAGCAGCATCGGCTCGTTGAGATCGCCCATGTGGCCGATGCGGAAGACCTTGCCCTTGAGATTGTCGAGGCCGCCGCCGAGCGAAACGTTGTAGTGGTCGAGTGCCGCCTGGCGGACCTTCTCGGCATCAATGCCCGGCTTCATCAGGATCGCGGTCACCGAGTCCGAATAGAGCCTCTCGTTCTGGCAGAAGAGTTCCATGCTGCCCTCCTCGCCCCAGACGCGGACCGCGGCGCGGGTCGCCTCGGCCAGGCGGTGGTGGCGGGCGAAGACGTTGTCGAGACCTTCCTCGTCCAGCATCTTGATCGCCTCGGCAAGGCCATAGAAATGGTGCACCGGTGCGGTGCCCGGGAACTTCTGCGGCTGGCGGCCGAGCATCAGGCGCCAGTCGAAATAGGCGCGCGGCAGCGTCGCCGACTGGGTCGCATCAAGCGCCTTCTTGCTGACGCCGGTGAAGCCCATGCCGATCGGCAGCATCAGGCCCTTCTGTGAGCCGCCGACGGCGACATCGACCTTCCACTCGTCCATGCGGAAGTCGATCGAACCCAGCGACGAGATCGTGTCGGAAAGGAAGAGGCCGGGATGGCCGGCGCGGTCGATCGCCTTGCGCACCTCGGCGACCGGGTGCGCCACGCCGGTCGCGGTCTCGTTGTGGACGAGCAGGATGCCGCGGATCTCGCGGGCGGTATCCTTCCTGAGGCGCTCCTCGACCTTCGCCGGCTCGACGCCGGTGCGCCAGTCGAAGTTCAGCGTCTCAACCTCGAGCCCGTAGGCCTTCGCCATCTCGCCCCAGGATGCGGAGAAGCGGCCGGTCTCCAGGACCAGCACCTTGTCGCCGGGCGAAAACAGGTTGACGACAGCTGCTTCCCAGGCGCCGTGGCCGTTGGAGGCGTAGACGAACATCGTCTGCTTGGTCTTGAAGACCCGCTTCAACCCGTCGAAGCAGTAGTCGGCGATCTCGGCGAAGTCCTTGCCCATGAAGTCCATCGACGCGCGGTCCATGGCGCGGAGGATGCGGTCGGGAATGTTGGTCGGACCCGGGTTCTGGAAGAACTGACGGCCACGCATCACGGTCATGACGAGCTCGCTCGAAGGGAGGGCCTGCACGGCGGGGTTGCGAATATCCGGCGAGTCCGTATCCGAGGCAACAGCGTTCCGGCGATAATCATCTTTGCGCCGCAAAACCGTGAAAATTGTCCAATCGAACTCGATCGACCGCGCCTGAGCCGGATCAGATTCCTGCGACGCCCGCGATCTGCTCCAACGATTGTCCTGCAGCCGAAGATTGCGGCGAGTGGGCGCGTGCGGGCTGCGGCAAAAAGGAAAGCCCGCGCTGGCGATGCCAACAGCCTTTCGGCCGGCGGATCGCCAGCGCGGGCGTTACTGCCATCGATGGTCTACTTCGTCGCGGTCGCGTACCAGACGCGGAAGCCGTTCTGCTTGATGTCCTTCAGCTGCCTGTTGGCGGCAAGGTTGCTGACCGACTGGGTGATGAAGGCGTGTGGGCCCTCGGCCATGTGCTTCAGCTGGATCTGCTTGTAGAGGTCCGCCCGCTTCGCCGGATCCCGCTCCATCCGCGCCTGGTCGGCGAGCATGTTCAGGCCGGTGTCCTGCCAAGCCGAGATCCACGACGGATAGCCGACCAGGTTGGCTTCCTTGCGGTTGTCGGGATTGACCGCGAACAGCGAGACCATCGCATCCGCATCCGGGTACCCGGCTGCCCAGCCGGTCAGCACCAGCTGGTAGTCGCGCGCGCGGCTGCGGTTGATGGTGACGGCGCCGGCGCCGGCCTCGATCTCGATCTTGATGCCGGCCTTGGCCGCCTGGCCCTGGATGTACTGGCCGAGCTCGAGCTGCGGCGAGTTCGAGGTGTGGATCAGCTTCACCGAGAAGCCGTTGGGATACCCGGCCTCCGCCAGCAGCTTCTTCGCCGCCTCGACGTCCGGCTTGTACGGCAGCCCATCGGACTTGGAGAGCGCGCCGAAGGCACCGAGCGGAACCACGCTCTGGCGCGCGGTGCCGCGGTCCTTCATCAAGGTCCTCTCCAGCTCCTCGTTGTTGATCAGGTGCTTGAAGGCCTGGCGCACCTTGACGTTGGCGAGGATCGGATCCGAGGCGTTCATCGCCAGGTACCAGAAGTGATGCAGCGGCACCTGGAACTGGTGCACGTCGGCGTGCTTCAGCGCGCCTTCGAGGTCGGTCGCGTTGAGGATGCGCGCGACGTCGGCATCGCCCTTCTCCAGCATCAGCCGCTGCGCGCCCGACTCGGGCACATGGCGGATGATGACGCGCCGGAGCTTCGGCTCGCCCCGCCAGTAGCCGTCGTTGCGCTCGAGGATCATCGTGTCGTTGGCGGCCCAACTGCGCATCCTGTAGGCGCCGACGCAGGCGGTGTTGGTCTTGAGCCAGGCGTTGGCATGGTCGTCGCCCTTGACGTTCTTCTTGGCCTCGACCGAGTCGAGCACCATGCCCATGCCGCCGGTGAACAGCGCCGAGATCGCGAGATCGGTCGGATAGGGCTTCGGCAGCTTGACGACCAGCGTGCGGTCGTCGGTCGCCTCGACCATCTTGTCGAAGC
>JAEULB010000209.1 GCA_016792585.1 Rhodospirillaceae bacterium | reverse complement strand
CTGGCGATGGATCTGCAGGTAAGCGGCCGCGATCGCGTCCGGATCGAGCTTGCCGGCCTCGTTCGCCCCGGCGCGGCCGATGGCGCCGTCGATGATCACATGCGCCACGTGCAGGCCCTTCGGGCCCAGCTCACGCGCCAGGCTCTGGGCCAGGCCTCTCAGCGCGAACTTGCCCATCGCGAAGGTCGCCGACTCGGCATAGCCCTTCACGCTGGCGCTGGCGCCGGTGAACAGCAGGCTGCCGCGGCCCTGCGGCAGCATCGCGCGCACCGCCGCCTGCGCCACCAGGAAGCCGCCATAGGCGGTGATGTCGATCGCCTGGCGCACCGCTGCCCGATCGAGCTCGGCCACCGGTCCGCGAACGCGTCGGCTGGCGTTGTAGACGACGAAGGACGGCACGCCGAGCTCGCGGCCGACCCGATCGAACAGGGCATCGACCGAGGCGCCGTCGGTCGCATCGCAGGCGATCGCGACAGCACCGGTCGAGCGCGCGACCTCGGCGATCTTGGCCTGATCGCGCGAGGCGACGGCGACCTTCATGCCGTCGGCCGCCGCCGTCCGGGCCAGTGCGGCGCCCAGACCCGGGCCTGCGCCGACGATCACCGCCACGTCCGCCATCCTAGATCCTCCTCGAAAGCCGCGAGGAGCCTACGACGATGCCGCCTCCGGCTCCACCGGCAGGCTCCGATGGGAATAGGGATCGATCGAATAGGGATAAACCGGCGGAAGCGGCACGGACTCGGCGGCGACCCGCTCGAACCAGGCGCGGAGCGCCGGGCGGCCGGAGAGATCGAAGCCGCCCTCCTCCGCCCGGTGCACATAGGCGAAGACCGCCATGTCGGCGATCGAGTAGCCGCAGTCGGCGAGGAAGGCACGGCCGGCGAGATGGCTTTCCAGCAGATCGAGCACGCGCTCGCCTGCTGCCTTGCGACCGGGCGCTTGAGCGGCGTTGCGCTCGAGCTTCCCCGTCATCGTCCAGTGGCGGATCGTGGCGATGCTCGGCTGGACGTAGTCCTGCTCGAAGAACAGCCACTGCATGACCTTCGCCCGCTCGAAACGGTCCGAAGGCAGATAGGCGGTTCCCTCGGCCAGGTAGCAGAGGATCGCGTTGGACTCGGCGATGACGCGGCCGGGTGCGATCTCCAGCACCGGCACGGCGCCGGCCGGATTCATCGCGAGGAACGCGGGCGTCCTCGACTCGCCCTGGAAGATCTCGACCGGCACGGTCTCGTAGGCGAGGCCGAGATGACCGAGCAGCATGCGCACTTTGTAGGCATTCTGTGACGGCAGATAGTCATAGAGCCGAAGCATCGGGCATCTCCCTCAAGTGTGACCCGCTGCATAGCTGCCATGCGCGCCGTGCCTCTATCCGCGCCTTGCGGCGGAACTCCGAAGCTGGTCTTGTGCCGGCCGCCCATGGCTCCCTACAAGCCCTCCCTCCTGCTCGTCCTGATCCTGGGCGCGCTGACAGCCTTCACCCCGATGTCGGTCGACATGTACCTGCCGAGCTTCCCGGCGCTCGAGCGGTACTTCGCCGCGCATCCTTCCGACGTGCAGCTGACGCTCTCGACGTTCTTCCTGGGTCTCGCGATCGGCCAGGCGATCTACGGGCCCGTCGCCGACCGCTTCGGCCGGAAGCCGCCGATCATCGTGGGCTCGATCATCTACATCCTGGCCTCGCTCGGCTGCGCTCTGGCGCCGAGCATCCAGGGGCTGATCGCATTCCGCTTCCTGCAGGCGCTCGGCGGCTGCGTCGGCATGGTGATCTCGCGCTCGATCGTCCGCGACCTCTTCGACGAGCGCGGCGCGGCGAAAATGTTCGCGACGCTGATGGCGATCATGGGCGTGGCGCCGATCCTGGCGCCGCTGCTCGGCGGCCAGCTCCTGATCTACATGAGCTGGCAGGCGATGTTCTGGATCCTGACCGGCTTCGGCGTACTGATCCTCGCCGCCGTCCATTTCGGCCTGGAAGAGACGCTGCCCGAGGACAAGCGCCGTTCGCTGCATCCGGGATCGGTCTTCCGCACCTATGTCCGGATCCTTTCCGACCGCTACTTCATGGGTCACTCGCTCTCGCAGAGCCTGACCTTCGCCGGCATGTTCGCCTACATCACCGGCTCGCCCTTCGTCCTGATCTCGCTCTACGGCGTGCCGGCCGAGTATTACGGCTTCATCTTCGGTTCCAACGCCGTCGGCTTCATCACCGCGGCCCAGGTCAATGTGCGCCTGCTCTCGCGCACCACGCCGGGCGTGCTACTGCTGCTGGGCCTCACCGCCGCGGCGATCGCCGGCACTTTCGTCCTCCTCGCCGCGGTCACCGGCATCGGCGGCCTCGTCGGGCTCCTGATCCCGCTGTTCTTCTTCCTGACCAGCTTAGGATTCATCGGGCCGAACTCGACCGCCCGCGCGCTTCAGCCGATGGGCGCCAATGCCGGCGCCGCCTCGGCCGTGCTCGGCACCATCCAGTTCACGATGGGCGGGATCTCGGGCGCCATCGTCGCGGCGCTGCCGAAGACCTCGGCGGTGCCGATGGCGGCGATGATCGGCGGCTGCGCGGTGCTCGGGCTCGCCGTGCACCGCGCGCTGATCGGACGCCGCTAGCTCACCCCGTCGTCACGTTCAGCGGCGCCGACTGGTCGAACCACTCGGGCTTCGCCTTCTCGAGCTGGCGGGCGATCTGCAGCAGCAGGTCCTCGCGCGACCAGTTGCCATAGAACATCGCGCCGATCGGCAGCCCTTCATTGTCGAGCCCGGCCGGCACTGAGATGCCGGGAAGCCCGGTCTCGTTGCCGGGCATCGTGTAGCGGCAGGCATTCGCGAGCCGATCGAGCCACGGATCGAGCGCCTCGTTCCGGAGCAGCGAGTAGGGACCGTTCGCTTCCGGCACGCGGATCGCCAGCGTCGGCGTCAGCAGCACGTCGTACTTCTCCATGATCGCGCCGAAGCTGCGGGTCACGCTGTTGTTCTGGCTCATCATCTTCCAGATGTCGTACTTGTCGTAGCGATCGGCCGCTTCGAGGTGCCGGTGCACCATCGGGCCCAGACGATCCTTGAGGTCGGGCGTGTTGATGCCGCGGTCCGCGGCCATGGTGCGGAACTGGGCGCGGCTGCCGATCCACTGGCAGTAGTAGCCCTGCCACATCGCATCCCAGTCGCAGATCTTCTTGTCGTCGACCTCCTCGACCTTGTGACCGAGGCTCTCCATCAATCGGGCGACCTCGCGCACGCGCTTCGCCACCTGCTCGTCGGTCTTGCCCGGGCGGCCCCAGGTGCCGGTCGAGAGCCCGATCTTGAGCTTCGGCGGATCCTTCCTGATCGCCTGCAGATATGAGCCCTGGTAGCGAGCGACGTTCATGAAGCTGCCGCCGTTGGGCACGCGCGTGATGTAGTCGTAGACCGCGGCCGTGTCGCGGACGCTGCGCGTCACCACGCCCTCGCAGGAAATCCGCACGCCGTATTCGCTCTGGCTCAAGGGACGAGGCACCATGCCGCGCGTCGCCTTGAGGCCGACCAGCGCGCAATACGAGGCCGGGATGCGGGTGGAGCCGCCGCCATCGGACGCCATGCTGATCGGCGTCACGCGCGCGGCCACCATCGCCGCCGAGCCGCCGGAGGAGCCACCTGCGGTGTGCTTGAGGTTCCACGGATTGCGCGTGACCATCACCCGGCCGAGATAGTTGGTCGCGGTGTCGAAGGTCATGCCGAACTCGGGCGTGGTCGAGCGGCCGATCGGCACCAGGCCGGCGGAGAGGAAGTTCTCGATGTTGGGGTCGGTCACCTTGGCGACCTGGTCCTTGTCCATCTTCGAGCCGGACTCACGCTTCCGCCCCTTGAGGCCGGAGCCCAAGTCCTTCAGAAAGATCGGCACGCCGTAGAGGCGGCCGTCCTTGGCCGGCTTGTCGGTGTCGGGGTTCTTCACCACGTCGGCGAAGACCTCGAGCACGCCTTCGAGCTTCGGGTTCAGCATCTCGACGCCGGCGGCGACCTGGCGAGCCACCTCGCGGGCGGAGACCTTCCTCTTCTTCACGAGATCGGCGATCGCGATCCCGTCCTTGCTTGACCACTCTTCCCAGCTCATCGCCAGACCAGACTTCGCCATCGACCCCTCCCGTTTTTCCGATGCGGAAAGAGTGCAGCGCCGATGACGGCTCCGGTCAAGTCTCGCCGGTCAGGCCTGGGGGATGAGGAGCGTCAGGTCGGGCAGCTTCTCCTCGTTGCCCTGCCCGTCGGAGTCGGCGATCTGCACGGCGCCATGCGCTCTATAAAAAGCGATCGCCCGCACGTTGTGGGTAAAGACGTAGAGGCGGAGGTCGCCCGCGGCCTCGGCCCGCGCCCAGGCGAGCAGCGTCCGGCCGATGCCCCGGCGGTGATGCCCCGGGTCGACCCAGAGATGCTCGAGCCAGCCGTCATGGACGACGGCGAAGCCGACTGGCACGCCCGCCGTCTCCGCGACGATTGTCGGCTTGGACGCGAAGAGGCGCGAGAAGAAGGCGAGATCCTCGGCGTCGGTGTGCAGGTTCGGGATATCGGCCGAAGCCCTGGCGTCGAGGCAGACGCGGATCAGCCGGGCGACGTCGCTCGCCCGCGCCGGCCTCAGCAGGACCTCGCCCACCGCCTATTCGCGGAGCGTGGTGTGGGACGCAGCTTTCCGCTGCCGGGTGAAGCGGCGGAGCGCCACGTAGAACACCGGCGTGAAGAAGAGTCCGAGCAGCGTCACGCCGGCCATGCCGAAGAACACGGCGGTGCCGAGCGCCTGGCGCATCTCGGCGCCCGCACCGGTCGCGGTCACAAGCGGCACGACGCCGAGAATGAAGGCGAGTGCCGTCATCAGGATCGGGCGGAGGCGGAGGCGTGCCGCCTCGATCACCGCCTCGACCGCCGACTTGCCTTCATGCTCGGCTTGCCTCGCGAACTCGACGATCAGGATCGCGTTCTTCGCCGCCAATCCCACCAGCACGACGAGGCCGATCTGGACCAGCACGTTGTTGTCCATGCCGCGGAGCATGATGCCGCCGAGGCCTGCGAGCGCGCTCAGCGGCACGATCAGCATGATCGCCAACGGCAGCACCCAGCTCTCGTACTGCGCCGCCAGCGCCAGGAACACGAAGACGATGGCGAGCGCGAAAACGATGATCGTCGCCGAGCCGACCTGCTTCTCCTGCAGCGCCAGCTCGGTCCACTCGAAGCTCATGCCCGGCGGCAGCGTACGCTCGGCGATGCCTTCCATCAGGCCGAGCGCGACCGACGAGGAGAGGCCGGGGACGCCGCTGCCCTGGATCGGCACCGAGGGGAAGCTGTTGTAACGCTGGACGAGGTCCGGACCGCTCGACGGCAGCACCTTGACCAGCGTGCCCAAGGGCACCAGCGCGCCGGTGGCGCTCCTGACCTTCAGGCCGACGATGTCCTCGGGCTCCATGCGGAAGCCCTGGTCGGCCTGGGCGCGCACCTGGTAGACGCGGCCGAAGACGTTGAAGTCGTTGACGTAGGCCGAGCCCAAGTTGACCTGCAGCGTCTCGAAGATCGCCGGGATCGGCACGTTCAGCATCTGCGCCTTGGTGCGGTCGATCTCGAGGAAGAACTGGGGCGAGTTGGCGCTGAAGGTGGTGAAGACGCCAAACAGGCCCGGCGTCTGCGCCGCCGCCCCCATGATCTGGTAGGCGGCACCCAGCAGCGCGCGCGTGCCGTGGCCGCCGCGATCCTGGATCTGCATCTTGAAGCCGCCACCGGTGCCGACGCCGGGCACGGCCGGCGGCGGGATCGCGATCACGAAGGCCTCCTGTATCGCCTGCAAGCGGCCGAACAGCTGGCCGACGATCGCCGTGTCCGGCAGCTTCGCCTTGATGCGCTCGGGGAAAGGGCTGCGGCGCGCGAAGATCACCGCCGGGTTGGTTGCGTTGGTGATGGGGGCGCGGGATACTCCGGCCAACGACACGGTGTCGTCGACGCCGGGTGTGTTCTTCACGATGTCGGCGACCTTGTGCAGCACCGCGTCGGTGCGCGAGAGCGATGCGCCGTCGGGAAGCTGGACGACGATGATCGCATAACCGCGGTCGAGTGCCGGGATGAACCCGGTCGGCACCTTCTGGACGGTCAGCACCGTCAGGCCGGCGAGGCCGGCATAAAGCCCGAGCATCAGCACCTTGCGCCCGACCGTGCGGCGGACGGTGTGGCTGTAGCCGGTGCCCATCTTGTCGAAGGCGCGGTTGAAGCCGCGGGCGAAGGCGGCGCCGGCGCGCCCGATGATCGTCTTCGGCGGATGGTTCGGGTCGTGCGCCTTCAGCAGCATGGCGCCGAGCGCCGGCGACAATGTCAGCGAGTTGATCGCAGACAGCACGGTCGCGACCGCGATCGTGACGGCGAACTGCCGGTAGAAGGTGCCGGAGATCCCGGGCAGGAACGCGGTCGGGATGAATACCGCCGACAGCACGATGGCGATCGCGATGACAGCGGTGCCGACCTCGTCCATCGTCTCGTGCGCGGCATCCCTCGGCGTCATGCCGTTCCGGATGTTGCGCTCGATGTTCTCGACCACGACGATGGCGTCGTCGACGACGATGCCGATCGCCAGCACCAGGCCGAACAGGGTCAGCACGTTGAGGCTGACGCCGAGCGCCGCCATCACGGCGAAGGTGCCGATCAGCGACACCGGGATCGACAGGATCGGGATCAGCGAGGCGCGCCAGGACTGGAGGAAGATCACCACCACCAGCGCCACCAGCAGGATCGCCTCGATCAGCGTCTCGTAGACCGCATCGATCGACTCGGCGATGAAGTCGGTCGGGTTGTAGACGATCGTGTAGTCGAGCCCTTTGGGGAAGTCGCGCTTGAGTTCGGCCAGGCGCTTCTGGATCGCGGCCGAGGTGTCGAGCGCGTTGCTGCCTGGACGCTGGAAGATGCCGATGGCGACGGCGGGCTTGCCGTTGAGGTAGCTGTTGGTGACGTAGTCCCGGGCGCCGAGCTCGACCCGCGCCACGTCCTCCAGCTTGATGATGCGGCCGTCGGAGGTGGAGCGGACGATGACGTTGCGGAACTGCCGCACGTCCTCGAAGCGGCCCTGGGTCGTCACCGTGATCTGGAAGGCGTTGGCGCCGGGATTCGGCTGCAGGCCGAGCGCGCCGCCGGAGACCTGGACGTTCTGCTCCTGAAGCGCCCGCACCACCTCGCCGGCCGAGATGCCGTAGGCCGCAAGCTTGTCCGGGTTGAGCCAGACGCGGAGCGAGTATTCGCGGGCGCCGAAGACGATCAGATCGCCGATGCCTTCGATGCGGGCGAGCTGGTCGCGCACGCGCAGCAGCGCGTAGTTGGAGACGTAGAGCTCGTCAAGCGTGTCGTCGGTCGCCAGCATGTGGACGACCATCATCAGGTCGGGCGAGCTCTTGCGGGTGACGACGCCCTGGCGGCGCACCTCTTCCGGCAGGCGCGGGGTCGCCACGCTGACCAGGTTCTGCACCAGCACCTGGGCGGTATCGAGGTTGGTGCCCGGGCGGAAGGTCACCGACAGCGTCATTGCGCCGTCTGACGTCGAATAGGAGGACATGTAGATCATGCCCTCGACGCCGTTGACCTCCTGCTCGATCGGCGTCGCCACGGTCGCGGCCACGGTCTCGGCGTCGGCGCCGGGATAGACGGCGCGGACCGTGATCGTCGGCGGCGCGATCTCCGGGTACTCGCTGACGGGCAACCGGAAGAATGCGATGATGCCGATGATCACCGTCGCGATCGAGATGACGGCGGCAAAGATCGGCCGGTCGACGAAGAAATGCGCGAACTTCATGGGAGCGATCTCAGCGCGACGGCGGCAGCTGGGTCATCTGCGGCGTCACCTTGGTCCCGGGCCGTGCCCGCTGCAGGCCGTTGATGACGATGGACTCGTCGCCGGTGAGGCCCTGGCGGATGACGCGGTAGCCGTCCTCGCGCGGACCCGGGCGCACCACCTTGGGCGCGACCGTGCCGTCGTCGCCGACGACCATGACGACGCGGCGGTCCTGGTCGGCGGAGATCGCCTCGTCCGGCACCAGCACCGCCTTGTAGCGGGGCGTGCCGGGAACGCGGACGCGGCCGAACAGGCCCGGCGTCAGGACGAGGTCCTTGTTCTCGAGCACGGCACGGAGCTGCATCGTGCCGCTGCGGGAATCGAGCCGGTTGTCGGCGAAGTCGAGCACGCCCGGACGATCCAGCGTCTTCTCGTCGCCGATGCCGACGAAGACCTGGGTCTTGGCCTCGCCGAGCGCGGTGCGCGGCTGGCCGAGCTGGCGCTGGTAGGCAAGGTAAGAGCGCTCGTCGACTTCGAAGTAGAGATGAATCGGATCGAGCGAGACAATCGTGGTCAGCAGCGTCTCGTTGGCGCGGACGAGGTTGCCCTCGGTCACCAGGCGCCGGCCGATGCGGCCCGAGATCTGTGCGCGGATCTCGGTGTACCCCAGGTCGAGGCGCGCCTGCTCGAGCGCGGCGCGAGCGCCGGCGAGCTCGGCTTCCGCCGACTGCGCCTGCTGGCGCCTCTCCTCGAGGGTTCGCTCGGCGGCGACGCCGCTGCGGGTCAGGTTCTCCGTCCGCTCGAGATCGGAGCGCGTGAAGGTGGTGCGCGTCTGCGCCGAGGTGACCGCGGCCTGGGCGCGGTTGAACGCGGCCTGGTACGGGCGCTTGTCGATGACGAAGAGGAGATCGCCCTCCTTCACCAGCGCGCCCTCGCGGAAGTTCGAAGATTCGAGATATCCGGCGACGCGGGCGCGGACCTCGACTGACTGCGGCGCCTCGAAGCGGCCGACGAACTCGTCCCACTCGACGATTTCCTTGACGATCGGCTTCGCCACCGACACCGGCGGCGGCCCGCCGGCGCCGGGCATCTGAGCCGAAGCCGACATCGCGAAGAAAACAACGACAGCAAAGCCGGCCAGCGCCAGCGGCGCTCGGCGGATCGGAGAAGGCATCGTGAAACCTCGTCGTTCGACCCGAACCGATCAGTGCCGGCCCGGTGGGGATTGGCTGCTATTTGGGCGAGCCGGCCACATTTTGCAATGCAGCAGAAATGTAACAGTACCTACGATAAATATCTAAAATCACCGCGACCTAGGATCTGTAGAAGACGGTCGGCAGCCACAGAACCATCTCGGGCCAATAGGTCACCAAGCCGAGCGTGATCAGCAGCGGAATCAGGAACGGCGCGCAGGCGCGCGTCGCACGCTCGAACGAGATATTGGCGACGCGCGCCAGGATGTAGAGCACCATCCCGACCGGCGGCGTCAGAAGGCCGATCATCAGGTTCAGCACCATGATCAGGCCGAAATGGACCGGGTCGACGCCGATCTTCTCCATCAGGGGCAGCAGCACCGGCACCAGGATCGTGATCGCGGCGATCGTCTCCATGAAGCAGCCGACGATCAGCAGGAAGATGTTCACCAGCAGCAGCACCTGCCAGGGCTCGCTGGTGATCGACAGCACCAGGTCGGCGACGTTGTCGGTGATCTTGGTGATGGTGATCAGGTAGCCGAAGATCGAGGCGCCGGCGACGATCAGCAGGATGATCGCGGTGGTCTCGACCGTCTCCATGCTGACCTTGATCAGGCCGCGCCAGGTCAGCGTGCGGTAGACGAACAGGCCGAGGACCATCGCATACGCCGTCGCCGCGATCGCTGCCTCGGTCGGCGTGAAGACGCCGGTGGTCATGCCGCCGATCAGCAGCACAGGCGTCATCAGCGGCAGGAAGGCGCGGCGGAAGGTGAACCAGAGCCGGCCGAGCGCAAAGGTGGCGTCGCGATGGAACCCGCGCACATGCGCGTACCAGGCGACCATGCCCATCATCGTCGCCGCCATCAGCAGGCCCGGGATCAGGCCGGCAGCGAACAGCTGGCCGATCGAGGCGTTCGCCATCACGCCGTAGATCACCATCGGCAGCGACGGCGGGATGATCGGCCCGATGGTCGAGCTCGCCCCGGTGATGCCGACGGCGAAGTCGACGTCGTAGCCGTGGTCGCGCATCGCCTTGATCTCGATGTTGCCGAGGCCGCCGGCATCCGCCACCGCGGTGCCGGACATGCCGGCGAAGATCACCGATCCGACGACGTTGACATGGCCGAGGCCGCCCTTGAGCCAGCCGACCAGCGCAAGCGCGAAGTCGTAGATGCGTGCGGTGATGCCGCCCGAGTTCATCAGGCTGCCGGCCATGATGAAGAACGGGATCGCCAGCAGCGGGAAGGAGTCGACGCCAGCGATCATGCGGTGGACGACGACGAGGTGCGGCGAGTTGCCCTCGGCCATCACCATCAGCAGCGACGAGCCGCCGAGCGCGATCGCGACCGGGACGCCGACGATCAGCAGCCCGAGGAAGACCAGGATGAGAACGAGGCTCATTGGTGGCGCCCCTCGGTGTGAACGCGGGTGAGCGCGCTTTCGCCGGTCCGCCAGTGGCGGATCGCGATCTGGATCGAGCGCAGCGTCAGGATCGCGAAGCCGGCGGCGCCGATGCCGAAGACGATGCTCATCGGCCAGTCGATCACCACCATGCGCTGGTACTGCATGACGTTGGCGACCTTCCAGCCGAGCCAGGCCGCATAGGCGAAGAACAGGATGCGGACCACGTCGACCGCGGTCGACAGCGCGAAGGCGAGCCTGGGCCCCAGATAGACGTAGAAGAACTCGACATGGATGTGCGTGTTCTTCCTGGCCGCCATGCCGGCGCCGATGAAGGTGACGCAGATCAGCAGGTAGCGCGCGATCTCCTCGGTCCAGGCCAGGGAGTCGTTGAGCACGTAGCGGGTGAAGAACTGCAGGAAGACGACGATCGCCAGGCCCCAGAAGAGCACGAACGCGACCCAGTCCTCGGGACCGTAGTCCGAGAGCCGGACATCGTTCTCGTCCGCAGTCCCGATCATCGGCTCGCCGAGATCGGGACCTCCCGCCGGTGCGTGGGACACGCCCGCCCCCTGTCGTTATGAGCGATGCCGGATGGCGGCAGGCAAGCCGCCATCCGGACCTCGCACCCGGTGATCAGCTCTTCTTGCCGAGAGCCTGGAGACGGTCGTACTGGTCCTTGGTCCAGCCGGCGCCGGAGGCGGCGTCGTTGTGGAGCGGCTTGGAGGCTTCGATGAACGCCGCCTTGTCGGGCACGACCACGGTCTTGCCCTGGGACTTGAACCAGTCCGGCAGCTTCTGCTCGGAGTCGCGGATCGCCGAGGTGGCGCGCACCGCCGCCTGCTTCCAGACCTCATCGAAGATCTGGCGCTCGGGCGGCGTGAGGCGGTTCCACAGCGGGCCGCCGACGACCGTGACCAGGCTTTCGAAGATGTGCTCGGTCAGGTTGATGTGGCTCTGCACCTCGTAGAACTTCTTCGCCTGGATCGTCGGCAGCGGGTTCTCCTGGCCATCGACGGTCTTCTGCTGAAGCGCCAGGTAGACCTCGGCGAAGGCGATCGGAGACGCATTGGCGCCGATCGCCTTGGCGTACATGAGATACAGCGGCGCCTGCGGCACCCGGAGCTTCATGCCCTTGGTGTCGGCCGGCGTCATGAGCGCCTTGTTGGCGGTGGTGTGGCGTGCGCCGTAATAGGTCAGCGCCAGGATCTTGTTGCCGCTCGCCTTGTCGTAGCCGTCGGCCAGCTCCTTGAAGAGCGGGCTCTCCGAGTAGGCTTTCCAGTGATCGAAGCTCTGGAACATGTAGGGCGCGTTCGAGATCGCGATCGGCTTGAAGGTCGCGCCGGCGAAGGCGGCGCCGGTATAGATCATGTCGATCGTGCCCAGGGGCAGCGCCTGGTTGATCTGCTGCTCGTTGCCGAGCGCCGACGCCGGGAATACATCGATCTGATACTTGTTGTTGGTGCGCTTGGCGATCTCGCCGGCCGCCCACACCGCCTCGGTGTGATAGGGCTCGTTAGTCTCGTAGACATGCGCGTACTTGAGCTTGACCTGCGCCGTGGCCGGCCACGCCAACCCGAACGCCGCGACGGCCGCCGCCGCCACCAGATAAGTGCGCTTCATCTCGGTTTTCCTCCCATAAGGAACGACTGTTACCCTGCCGCCTTGCCAGCGGCCTCGTTCAACTCGTGACGATACTTTGTCGTATCATCATACAAGTAGCAAGGTTGACCTTAGTTGGCCCCGGCGGCGAGCAGCAGCCGCTCGATCTCGCGATACCCGCGCTGGCGGGCATGAGCGAGCGGCTTCACGCCGTCCTTGTCGGCGAGGTTCGGGCTCGTCTTTGCTTCGAGCAGCAGTCGGACGATCTCCACATGCCGGGGACCGCCGTCCGATAGGATGATCGCCTCGAGCAGCCCGGTCCATCCGAGGCGGTTGACGTGATCGACGTTCACGCCCGCCTCGATCAGCGTGCGCACGGTCTCGACATGACCGCGCTCGCAGGCCGGGATCAGGGCGGTGCCGCCGTAGCGGTTGGTGCTCTTGAGATCGGCGCCGTTGGCGAGCGTCAGCTTCAGGATCTCAAGATGGCCGCGCGCGCCGGCATAGAGATAGGGACTGTCCTGGATGTCGTCCTTGGCATTGACATCGGCACCGGCAGCGATCAGCGCGCGAGCGACTTCGACGTGATCGCCATGCGTCGCCGCCAGCAGCGCGGTCCGGCCCCGACCGTCGCGCGCGTGGACGTCGGCCTTCGCCGCGATCAGTCGCTCGACCTCCTTGAGATCGCCCTTCTCCGCGGCGGCGATCAGTCCCGGGCCATCGGCGGCGAGCGGCATCGCGAAGATCAGCAGGAGCGAGAGAAGGAGTGCCCGCCCCACCTCAGCCGCCAGCGACGATCTTCGCCAGCACCTCGCCGGCCTTGACGCATTGCTCGCGGTTGACGTCGAGATGCGTCGTCGCGCGCACGGTGCGGGCGGCGAAGACGTTGACCAGCACGCCCTGCTCCTTTGCCTTCGCCGCGACGGTCGCCGCGTCCGGGGCGCCGGGGCCGGTGCGGAAGATCACGATGTTGGTCTGAACGGTGTTCATGTCGATGATCACGCCTTTGACGCCGACGAGCTTCTCGGCGAGCGCCTTGGCGTTCGCGTGATCCTCGGGCATCCGCGTCATGTTGTGGTCGAGCGCGTAGAGCCCGGCCGCCGCCAGGATGCCGGCCTGGCGCATGCCGCCGCCGAAGCGCCGCCGCGCGCGGTTCGCGGTCGCGATGTCGGAGGCCTTGCCGGCGACGAGGCTGCCGACCGGGCATCCCAGGCCCTTCGAGAGCGCCACGCCCACCGTGTCGAAGGGCTTCACCAGCTCGGCGATCGAGCGGTTGGTCGCCGCCGCGACATTGAAGATGCGCGCGCCGTCGAGGTAGCTCGCGATGCCGCGCTTCTTCGCCGCCGCACAGATCGCCTCGACGTCGGCTTGCGGGAAGATCACGCCGCCGCCGCGATTGTGCGTGTTCTCGATCACGACGGCCGTGGTGCCGGGGAAGACGTGATGACCACGGGCAATCGCGCCGGCCTCGAACTCGTCGGCGGTGAAGAGGCCGCCCTTGCCGATCACGGTGAACTGCACGCCGGCATTGGCGCCCGAGGCACCGGCCTCGTGCCAGGCGATGTGGCTCTCGACGCCGATCACGACGTCGTCGCCCGGCCGCGTGAGCACCTGCAGCGCGACCTGGTTCGCCATCGTGCCCGAAGGCACGAACAGCGCCGCTTCCTTGCCGAGAAGCTGGGCGACCCGCTCCTGAAGACGGTTAATGGAGGGATCTTCTCCATACTGGTCGTCGCCGACCGGCGCCTCGGCCATCGCCTTGCGCATGGCTGGCGACGGCAACGTCACGGTGTCGGAACGGAGGTCGATACGGTTCATGAGAATCATTCCCGGGGCTGGCAGCTTCGGCGCGGAGTGTTATGGACAAACGGGCCGCAAGTACATAGCTTCGGAAACCGTCCGAGGTGAGTTCGGGTTCTTCGAGCGCATGGCTGCACCGCTTCGCATCCTTGTCACCGATCCAGATCAGGTCGCCCGCCAGCTCATCATGCGCTCGGTGCAGGGTTGGCGTCCTGCCGACTTCACCTTTGCCGGAACGGCCGCCGAGGCCAAGGCGGCCCTCTCCGCCGACGAGCATGCCTTCGACCTGATGTTCGTCGACGCCCAGCTTCCCGACGACTCCGGCGTCCGCCTCACCCGCTGGGTGCGCGCCGATGACGCGAGCCCGCGCCCAAACCTGCCGGTCGTGCTGATGTCGTCCGCCTTCCCTCAGGACTCGATAAAGGCGGCGCGCCATGCCGGCGCGCATCTGGTGATGCAGAAGCCGTTCAACACGAGCCGCGTCACCCAGATCGTCGACGAGGCGGCCAGCGCCTACCCGAACTTCATCGTCAGCCCGGCCTATGTCGGCCCCGACCGGCGCGTCTCCAAGCGGCCGATCAAGATCGACCAGCGCAGCCAGCGCTCCGGCGACACCCAGATCGTCGACGACCCGTCCAGCTATACGATCGACAAGGACGCCGTGGTCGTCGTCTTCGACTACCTGAAACTCCGCCTGTCGCGTGCCGGGCCCGAGGTCTTCCGCGACTACCTGCTGCGCTCGCATCTGCGCCCGGCGATGCACAACATCCCGCTGGTGCGCGAGCGCGTGCTGGCCAAGGTCTCGGAGAGGCACTCGGCGCTGAAGGTCGAAAGCGACGCCCTCGTGCGCGGCGGCGGCACCGGCGACACGCTCCGGCGCATGAACGGGACTGCCCTGCAGATCGCCAACGACACCAGCACCGCCGGCTTCACGCTGATGGCGGCGATCTCGACCTCGCTTCACCACTACACCTCAGGCGCCTACGAGATCTCCGACCGGCTCTCGCGCTTCCTCCTGACGCACGTGACCGCGCTGGGCTCGTCAATCGCGCATCGGATCTTCGACGAAGGCGGCAATGTCGGGCAGTCGATCATCGCCACGATCGGCGTCGCCGAGGCCGTCTTCCGCCGCTCGACGACCAAGGCCGTCTAGCCGAGCCGGCCGAGAGCTTCCTCGGTCTCCTTCACCAGCTTCTGGACCAGGTCGCCTGCCTTCTGCCGGCGTGCCATCCTCAAGCCCTGGCCGGCCCACAGCGACAGATAGTCCGCCTTGCCCGCCTTGCCGGCGGCCGTCCGCATCGGCCGGGTCAGCGCGTTCTGAAGCGGGAACTCGGGGATCTCGGCATCCGCCAGGTCGGTCATCACGCGGTTGACGATGCCGCGGGCCGGCCGCCCGGAGAAGGCGCGGGTGATCCGCGTCTCGTGCTCGCGGGCATTGAGGATCGCCTGCTTGTGGGCCTCCGGCGGCCCCGCCTCGTCGCAGGTGAGAAAAGCGGTGCCCATCTGCACCGCGCTGGCGCCAAGCGCGAAAGCGGCGGCGATGCCGCGCCCGTCCATGATTCCTCCGGCGGCGATCACCGGCACACGAACGGCATCGACCGTCTGCGGCACCAGCGCCATGGTGCCGATCATCGCGTCTTCGAAAGGCTGCGCGAAGCTCCCGCGATGGCCGCCGGCTTCGCTTCCCTGGGCGGCGACCGCATCGACGCCGAGCTTCTCCAGCGCCACCGCCTCCTCGACGGTGGTCGCGGTGCCGATGACCGTCATGCCACGCGCCTTCGCGGCGGCGAGCGTCGCGGCCGGGACCGACGCGAAGGCGAAGCTGAAGACGGTGGCGCCGGACTCGAGCACGGCTGCCATCTGGTCGTCGAAGGAATAGGCCGGCGGTCCCGGCGGAGTCGGCGCCGGCAGGCCGAGGTCGGCGAAGTATGAGGCCAGCTGCGCGATCGCCGCGGTGTAGTCCTTGGGCGGCGTCGGTGCCGGCAGCGGCGAGAACAGGTTGATGCCGAAGGGACGCCTGGTCTTCTCGCGCACCGACTTCGCCGCGTCCAGGATCTGGGCCGGCGCGAGGTAGGCGGCGCCGACCGTTCCCAGGCCACCCGCTTCGCCGACCGCCGCGACCAGCGCCGGCGTGTCGCTGCCGCCAGCCATCGGCGCCTGGATGATCGGATGCGAGATCCCCAGCCTCTGGGTCAGTGCGGTCGGAAGCGGCATCGGAAACTCCTCGGTTCGAGGAGAGCCTAGGCCGATCGGGATCGGGCGAGAAACGGCTTTGCGTGATAGCCGCTATCGCGGCCTGAGATAGCTACTCGGCCGCAGCCGCATGGGCCGGCACCGGCCGCGCCTGGTCGAGGAAGGCCTGGAGCGCGCTGGAGACGAAGGCGTCGCGACGGCGGACGAAGACGGTCGAAACCTCGGCCTCGTCCGGCGCGAGCGCATGCAGCGTCACGCGGCCGTCGCGCGCCGCGGCCGCCACCACCGAGCGGGGCAGCAGGCTGACGCCAAGCCCCGCGCCGACGGCACCGACGATCCCATCGATGGTGCCGAATTCGAGCCGTCGGAGCCCGACGATCCCCTTCCCGGCGAGAAACCCTTCCAGTTTCTGGCGATAGGAGCAGCCGATGCGCATCACCACGATCTTGAGCCTGGGGTCGTGCGAGAGGTCTTCCAGCCTGGCGACCCGGCGCGAGGTGACCAGCACCAGTTCCTCGACGAAGACCGTCTCCTCGACCAGATCGGGATGATCGACCGGGCCGCAGACGAAGGCACCTTCGATCTGGTGGGCGAGCACGTCCTCGATCAGTTCGCCGCTCGTCGCGGGCCGCAGCACTAGGTCGACGTCGGGATGCGCGGCGGCAAAGGCCGAAAGCACCTGCGGCAGCCGCACCGCCGCCGTCGTCTCCAGCGATCCGATCACCAGCTCGCCCTTGGGCCTGCCGTCATCGGCGACGGCGCGGCGGGCTTCGTTGATCAGGTGCCCGGCACGCCGCGCATACGGAAGAAGCCGCTGGCCGGCCGGCGTCAATGCGACGCCGCGGCTGTGGCGCTGGAACAGGGTCTCGCCGAGCGAGGCTTCGAGATGGCGGATGCGCGCCGTGATGTTCGACTGCACCGTGTTGAGCTCGGCCGCGGCGCGGTTCATGCCGCCGAGCCTGGCCACCGCCTCGAAGATGCGAAGATCGCCCGTGTCCATCGGAAGAATGGGATCATTCCCCGCTCTTCCGCGCAACCGCCATGATCGACGAAGCACACCGACCAAAGGATGAGCCTAGGTCCGTTCGACCCGGTCGATCGCCATCCGGAAGGACAGGATCCGCTCGGCCAGCGCCTCGTATTGCGGGTCGATATGGGCGCCGTCGACATAGTATTCGCCGGTCGGCGTCGCCGACTTGCGGGCGACGATCACCTTCTTGGCCCAGGCGACCTCGTCCGGGCTCGGGCCATAGGCCTCGTTGGCGACCGGGATCAGCGCCGGATCCTCGAACACGCGGCCGTCGAACCCCGCCTCGCGACTGGCGAGGCAGGACGCGCGAAAACCTTCGGGGTCCTTCGGCTCGCGGAACGAGGAATCGATGACCGCGAGATTGTGGGCGCGCGCCGCCAGCACCAGCAGGCCCAGTGCCGGCATCACCGGCCAGCGGTTCTCGGCCGGGCGACGAAATGCATTGAGACCGCGCGACAGATCGCCGAGGCCCACGGTGAGCCCGACCACGCGCGGCGAGGCGCCGGCGATCTCGTTCACGTTCACGAGACCTCTCGGCGTCTCGATCATGCCCCAGATGCGCAAGGTCGGCGGCGCGCCGTTGGCGACCAGCACGGCCTCGGCAGCACGCACGTGATCGGCGCCCTCGGTCTTCGCCAGCACGACCCCATCGACCGGTGCCCTCGCCAGCGCCTTCAGGTCGTCATAGCCCCAGGGCGTGTCGAGGCCGTTGACGGTGACCAGCTTCTCCTGGTGACGGAAGCCGCCCTTGTTCAGCGTGTCGATGACGCGCTGGCGCGCCCGGTCCTTGTCGCCGGGCGGCACCGAATCCTCGATCTCGAACAGCAGGACGTCGGGGTGGAGCGACGCGGCACCTTCATAGGCGCCGGGTTCTACGCCGAGGCGGTAGAGGACGCTCCGCCTCGGCGTCGGCAGGCTGGGCTCGGCCATTACTTCTTCGCGATGTTCCAATAGAAGCTCGACGGCGAGCGCATCACGCCTTCGAGGTTCTTGCGGTAAGCGATCGGCTGGAACACCTGGCCGAAGGAGATGAAGGGCAGCACCTCGTACTGGCGCTTCTGCAGCTCGACGACGATCTTCTTCTGCTTCTCGAGGTCGGGCTCGGCAATCCAGGCGGCGCGGAGTTTCTGGATCTCGTCGTCGCAAGGCCAGCCGTGCCACGCCTTGTCGCAGTCGGTCGCGGCCGCGGTCGCCCACGGCGTCGCCGCCTGGAAGCCGTTCTCGGAGGTGAAGAAGATGTTCCAGCCGCCTGCGTTGGGTGCGTCCTTCTTGGTGCGCCGCTGTAGCATGGTCGCCCAGTCGATCGCCTGGACGTCGACCTTGGCGCCGATCTTCTGCAGGTTGGCCGCGGTCAGCAGCGCCGCCGCGTGGAACATAGGGAAGTCGGTCGGGTCGAGCACGACGATCGGGTCGCCCTTGTAGCCCGACTCTTCAAGCAGGCGCTTCGCCGTCGCGATGCGCTTGGCGGGATCCTTCTCCTTCACCGCCTCGGCGCCGACATCGCTCTCGAACGGGGTGCCGCAGACGAAGGCGGCCGGGCAGACCTTCCAGAACGCGCTGTCGCTGCCGGCGGCGGCGCGGAGATACTCCTCCTGGTCGACCGCCCAGAGCAGCGCCTGGCGCGCCTTCGGGTGGTTGAAGGGCGGGTGGATGTGGTTCGGCCGGATCATGGTCTGCAGGCCCCACGGGTCGGTCGAGACCACGACCACGTTCGGGTTCTGCTTCAGCACCGGCACGAGGTCGACCGCGGGCGTCTCCCAATAGTCGACCTCGCCGGACTGGAGAGCCGCCGCGGTGGTCGCCGCATCCGGCATGATCAGCCACTCGACGCGGTCGACCTTCACCACCTTGCCGCCGGCGCCGAAGCTGGCGGGCTCGGAACGCGGCACGTACTTGGCGTTCTTGGTGTAGACGACCTTCGAGCCCGGAACCCACTGCTTCTCCTCGAAGACGAAGGGGCCGGAGCCGATATGCACCTGGATCTGCTGGAAGGGATCGGTCTTGGCGACCTCCTCCTTCATGATGAACGGCATGTTGCTGTTCATCCGTGCCAGCGACTCGAATACCTGGCCGTAGGGCTCCTTCAGCGTCATGCGGAAGCTCGATGGGTCGACCTTCTCGACCTTCGCCACCTTGGCGTAGAGCGCGATGCCCATGATGTCGCGCTTCGACCAGCGGTCGAGCGACTGGATCACGTCCTCCGGGCGCACCGGCGCGCCGTCGCTGAACGCCAAGCCCGGACGGAGCTTGAAGGTGTAGGTGAGCTTGTCGGCCGACTGGCTGAAGCTCTCGACCATCTGCGGCTGCGGCGCCAGGTTGAGATCGAGCGCGAAGAGCTGGTCGTAGATCATCGCTCCGTGGTTACGGATGATCGTGCCGCCGCCGAAGATCGGATCGAGCACGCGGAGATCCGATTGCGGGACGACCTTGAGCACGGTCTGTGCCGAGGCCCCCGAGATGCCGGCGGCCATCGCCGCCGCGACCATCAAGCCGAACGAAGCGCGCATGAGACACTCCTGTGGCGTGGATGAGCCGAGCGGGCTCGAAGAATTCCAATGTAAAACCGGTAGCGAAGGCGATACTCCCTGTCCAGCAAGCCTCCCCGGCCGAGGAATTGACCATGCTGACCCGCCAACATGCCGAAACCGCCTCCGGGCTGCTGTGGACCCACTGGCAGGAAGGAACACGGCTCGCAGCACTGCCTGCGCAGGTCCGACCGGCGACCCGCGCCGAGGGCTATGCGATCCAGGCCGAGCTCGAGAAGCGGAGCCAAGCCCCGCTCTATGGCTGGAAGATCGCTGCGACCAGCATCGCCGGGCAGAAGCACATCAACGTCGATGGCCCGATCGCCGGGCGCATCCTTGCCGAGCGCGTGCGCGACGCAGGCGCGCCGCTGCCGTTCGGCGGCAATGCGATGCGGGTAGCCGAGGCCGAGTTCGCATTCCGCTTCGGACACGATCTCTCGCCGCGCGCCAAGCCCTACTCGGTACCGGAGGTCTTAAGCGCGGTCGGGACCCTGCATCCGGCGATCGAGGTTCCGGACTCCCGCTACGAGGACTTCGTCACTGTCGGCGCGGCGCAGCTGATCGCCGACAACGCCTGTGCCCACGACTTCGTTCTGGGCGAGGCGGTGAGCGCCGACTGGCGGTCGATGGATCTCATCGAGCACAAGGTGACCGGCACCGTCGCCGGCAAGCTGACGCGCGAGGGCAAGGGCGCCAATGTGCTGGGCGATCCGCGCGTGGCGCTGACCTGGATCGCCAACGAGCTCTCGCAGCTGGGGATACCCCTCAAGGCCGGCCAAGTCGTCACGACCGGCACCTGCGTGATCCCGCTGCCGATCGTGCCCGGAGACGAAGTGGCCTGCGATTTCGGCAAGCTCGGCGGGCTTAAGATCCGCTTCGCCGATCGTTGAGCTTGCCAAGACGAATCAGCAGGGATAGGGTGCCGGCCATGTCGAAGATGCCGCCGGCCGCCGGCGCTCTCTATTTTGCGCGATACTTTACCCGCTGGTACGGACCGGCGGCTTAAGGATCACGCACCCAAAGCGTAACCCCGAAGCCGCCCATCCGAGGCGGCTTTTGTGTTTCTGGGGACACCCCCGTTCCACGACTCCCGCCGACGATGAGCGGCCTCCAACAGGAGGTCAGCATGACGTCGCATACATGGACACCGGAGAGCTGGAGGTCGAAGCCGATCCGGCAGGCCCCCGCATATCCGGACGTGGCGGCGCTGGCCGACGCGGAAGAAGCGCTTCGACGATCGCCGCCGCTGGTCTTCGCCGGCGAGGTTAGGAGCCTGAAGGCCGATCTTGCCCGCGTCGCCAAGGGCGAGGCCTTCCTGCTTCAGGGCGGCGACTGCGCGGAGTCCTTCGCCGAGTTCTCGGCCGACACGATCCGCGATACCTTCAAGGTGCTCCTGCAGATGGCCGTGGCGCTGACCTTCGGCGGCGCCTCGCCGGTGGTGAAGGTCGGCCGGGTCGCCGGGCAGTTCGCGAAGCCTCGTTCCGAGGCGATGGAAACGGTCGGCGAGACCTCGCTTCCCAGCTATCGCGGCGACATCGTCAACGGCAGCGGCTTCGACGCGACATCGCGCACACCCGATCCGAGGCGGATGCTCAAGGCCTACGCCCAGTCGGCCTCGACCCTGAACCTGCTCCGTGCCTTCGCCCAGGGCGGCTTCGCCGATCTCAAGCGCGTGCATCAGTGGAACCTCCAGTTCGTCGCCGGATCGCCGCAGGGGCTCCGCTACGAGCGGCTGGCGCAACGCATCGACGAGGCGCTGGCGTTCATGACCGCCTGCGGCATTTCCTCGGACACCGTCGCCTCGCTGGCGCAGACCGACTTCTACACCAGCCACGAGGCGCTGCTTCTGCCCTACGAGGAGGCGCTGACCCGCGTCGATAGCCTGACCGGCGACTGGTACGACTGCTCGACGCACCTTCCCTGGATCGGCGAGCGCACGCGCCAGCTCGACGGCGCGCATGTCGCTTTCTGCCAAGGCATCAAGAACCCCGTCGGCGTGAAGATCGGCCCGACGACGACGCCGGACGATCTCCTTCGCCTGATCGACGCGCTCGATCCCGGGAACGAGCCCGGCCGCCTCACGCTGATCAGCCGCATGGGCGCCGACAAGATCGGTGGCGTGCTGACGACCCTGGTACGGACCACCGCGCGCGAGGGACGTGCCGTCGTCTGGTCCTGCGACCCGATGCACGGCAACACGATCAAGGCTGCCGGCGGCTACAAGACCCGCCGCTTCGACAGGATCCTGGCCGAGGTCCGCGCCTTCTTCGACATCCATCGCGGCGAAGGCACCCATGCCGGCGGCATCCATATCGAGATGACCGGTAAGGACGTGACCGAATGCACCGGCGGCGCCCAGGCGATCAGCGAGGAGGGCCTGAGTGCGCGCTACCACACCCAGTGCGATCCGCGCCTCAACGGCTCGCAGGCGCTCGAGCTCGCCTTCCTGCTCGCCGAGGAGCTGAAGGCCGAGCGCGACATGAAGGGTACGGCCCTGACGATAGCCGCGGCGGATTGAGGTCGATCCCCTCTTCCGATGAGGCATCGGGAGAGGGGTTCGCGCACCGTCGAACCCACTTGAAACGTCGCGCGGACCATGGACGCTGGGGCTGATCCAGGGGAGACCGCGCGTGACCAGTCCCGCCCAGCCGTTCCGCCTCAAGCTGCACCAGAAGATCCCGATGCGGGACGGGGTCGAGCTGTCGGCCGACATCTATCTGCCGCATGGCGAGAAGCGCTATCCGACGCTCCTCCTGAGGACGATTTACCACTCGAAGGAAGCGCGCTACGTCCGTTGGGCGGTCGGATTCGTGAAGGCCGGCTACGCGGTCGTGCTGCAGGACTCGCGCGGGCGACACGACTCGGACGGCACCTGGGATCCCTATATCTGCGAGATTCCCGACGGGTTCGACACGCATGAGTGGATCGGCCGGCAGCCCTGGAGCGACGGCAAGATCGGCACCTTCGGCATTTCCTATCCAGGATTCACCCAGACCTGCCCGGCCCCCGACGGCAGCAAGCATCTGGCGGCGTTGGTCCCGATCGCATCGCAGCAGGATAATTTCGGCCATCACCGCTGCGACGGACTGATCGCCTGGGCCAACACCGTGTTCTTCCCGAACATGGTCGGCCGCACGATGCAGGGCGAGGCGATCGCCCAGCTCGACTTGGCTGCGATCCAGAGCCACCTGCCGCTGCACAATGTCTGGGACGAAATCGCCGACAGCCCCTATGTCCGCGACGTGATCGCGAACGAGTCCTACGGGCACTTCTGGTCCAACTATTCGCTCCGGCACCGCTACGACAAGGTCGACGTGCCGTCGTACTTCATGACCGGCTGGTACGACTCACTGCTGAACGAGACGATCAGGGTGTTCCAGGGCTGGAAGAAGAAGGCGCGCTCGCCCGAGGCGCGGAAGTTCTCCAAGATCATCATCGGTCCGTGGGGCCACCAGGTGGCGCCCTGGGGCCGGAACGCGCCGGAGTTCCATCTCGGCCCGAACGGTACCTTCACCGACATGGTCTGCAGGCCGAAGGCCGAGCCTGACGCGATCGAGATGCATCTTCGCTGGTACGACGCACGCCTGAAGGGGGTGAAGAACGGGATGGACGAGGAGCCGGCGCTCCACCTGTTCATCCAGGGCGAGAACACATGGCGTCACGAAGAGGAGTGGCCGCTGAAGCGCACGCGCTTCACCGACTATTACCTCCATGCCGCAGGCAAGCTCGACACCGTGAGGCCGGCGGGCCCCGAGACGCCCGACAAGTACCGCTACGATCCGAAGGACCCGGTGCCGACCTGGGGCGGCAGCTACCAGATGAAGGAGCTGTGCGGTCCGCGCGACCGCCGCAAGGTCGAGGAGCGGAAGGACGTGATCTGCTACACGACCGAGCCGCTGACCCAGGACGTCGAAGTCACCGGCCCGGTGACGGCGACGATCTGGGCCTCCTCCTCGGCCATCGACACCGACTTCACCGCGACCCTGGTCGACGTCTACCCTGACGGCCGCGCCCTGCTGCTGACCGATGGCATCTGCCGAGCGCGATTCCGCAAGGCCGCTGACGGCTGGAATCCCGAGGATCTGCGGAAGGGCATCGCACCTTACGAGAAACTCTACGAGCCGGGCTTCAAGCCTGAGATGCTGACGCCGAACACGCCGGCCGAGTTCAAGATCGATCTCTGGTCGACCGCCAATCTCTTCAAGAAGGGGCACCGCATCCGTGTCGAGATCTCGTCGAGCAACTTCCCGCGCTACGACCGCAACCTGAACACCGGCGGCCGAGTCGGCTTCGAGAGCGAAGGCAAGGCTGCCGACCAGACCATCCATCACGATGCCGACAAGCCGTCGCGCATCACGCTTCCGGTGATCCCGCGCTAAATGGCCAAGCCCAATCTTCTCTACCTGCTCTCGGATCAGCACGCCCGCCACGTGACCGGCTGCTACGGCGACGGCCTGGTGCGGACGCCGAACCTGGATCGGCTGGCGGCGGGCGGTGTCGTCTTCGACAACGCCTATTGCCCGTCGCCGATCTGCGTGCCGAGCCGCATGTCGATGCTGACCGCGCGCCATCCTTCGGCGCAGGACTGCTGGACCAACGACGACTTCCTCGCTTCCGACCGCCCCACGTGGCTGCACGCGCTCGGAGCCTCCGGCTACCGCCCGCATCTCGCCGGACGGCTGCATGCGATGGGGCCGGACCAGATGCACGGCTATGCCACGCGCGATGTCGGCGACCACTCGGCGAACTATGCCGCGATCCCGCGCCGCGACATGGGGCCGCTGCACCGGACGAACGATCCCTGGCGGGTGAGCCTCGACGTTTCCGGAGCAGGCCAGAGCGCCTATCAGCTCAAAGACGCCGACACGGTCGAGGCCGCCTGCGCCGAGCTCGAACGCATCGCGGCACGGCGACGCGACGGCGATACCGAGCCGTTCTGCCTGTCGGTCGGCCTCATGCTGCCGCATCCGCCTTACGTCGCCTGGCCCGAGGACTATGCGCTCTATGCCGGCAAGGTGCCGCTGCCGAGGACCGGCGCGCCGGCCTCCGAGCATCCCTGGCTCGACTGGTGGCGAAAGGATCGCGGGATAGCCGACGTCGACGCGGCCTCGTCGCTTCGCGCGCGGGCGGCCTATTGGGGCTTGGTCACGCGCATGGACCTCATGATCGGCAAGGTTCTCGACACGATGGACCGCCTGGGCCTGAGCGAGAACACGTTGGTCGCCTACACCTCCGATCACGGCGACCAGCTCGGCGAGCGCGGGCTCTGGTGGAAGCACACCTTCTACGAGGAGTCGGTGACCGTGCCGCTGATCATGAGCTGGCCCGGACAGCTTCCCGCCGGCGAGCGCCGCAGCCAGGTCGTCGGCCTGATCGATCTCACCGCGACGATCCTCGATGCGCTCGAGGCACCGGCGCTGCCGCATGGCCAGGGAAGGAGCTTCCTCGCGGTCGCCAAGGACGGCGCCGCTGCCTGGACCGACGAAGCCTTCTCCGAATACTGCACCGACGAGATCCCGGCCTGGACCGGCGGCATGGCCGTTCGCCAGCGCATGATCCGCTCCGGGCGATGGAAGCTCGCCTACTATCACGGCTACCGGCCGCAGCTCTTCGACCTCGAAAGCGATCCCCAGGAGCTTCGCGACCTCGCCGAGGATCCGGCGCACGGCGATACGCGCGCCCGGCTCGAGGCGAGGCTGCTCGCCGACTGGGATCCGGCGGAGATCGACGCCCGCATGCGCGAGCGGCGGCGCGACAAGGACGTGATCGGCGCCTGGGCCCGCAACATCGACCCGGAAGACCAGCATCGCTGGTACATAAAGCCGGAGCAGAACAGGATCGACGGCTCCGACGCGGAGTGATCTGATCGATATCGGAGGAGACGAGAATGCTGACCCAGGCGAACCTGGCCGCCTACGCCGAGAACGGCTACGTGATCCCGGATTTCAAGCTGCCGATGTCGACGATCGAGGACATCAGGCGCGACCATGACAAGCTGATCGCCAGGCATCCGCAGTTCGTCGACTACTGCCCGACGGTGCTGGCCTACGACACGACCTTCCTCAACTACGCGCGGATTCCGGCGATCGTCGACATGGTCGAGCAGATCCTGGGCCCGAACTTCGCGCTCTGGAACTCGAGCTTCTTCGCCAAGCCCGCCTTCAAGGGCCGTAAGACACCCTGGCACCAGGACGGCGAGTATTGGCCGATCCGTCCGATCGCCACGTGCACGGTCTGGATCGCCGTCGACGCATCCACCCGCGAGAACGGCTGCCTTCGGATCATCAAGGGCTCACACAAGGCGCGGCGCCTGTTCAAGCACAGCCGCAACGATGCGACCAACCTGACGCTGAACCAGGAGCTCCAGCCGGAGGAGTACGACGAGAAGGACGCGGTCGACCTGGTGCTCGAGACCGGCCAGGTCTCGCTGCACGACGTGTTCCTGGTCCACGGCTCGGAGGCGAACACCTCGCCCAACTCGCGCCGCGGCATGACGCTCCGCTACATGCCGACCGACTCGGTGTTCGACCGCGATCTCGCCCGCCGGCAGACCGAGGAGAAGAAGCTGGCTGCCGGCCACGCCGACCGCACGCTCTACCTGATGCGCGGCCGGGACCTGAGCGGCCGCAACGACTTCCGGGTCAGGCTCTAGGCTACTGGCCCGGCGTCTTGGGCGTGACGCGGCCGATCCGGTTGGTGCTGCTCTGGTGGATCAGGAGATCGCCGTTACGCGCCGGCCGCATGTGGCGGATGATGCCGGCGTGGACACCGCCGGACGGGATCGCCCAGCTCTGGAAGCGTTCGCTCTTCGGATCGAAGCGCACCAGCATGTCAGGGCGCACGCCCGACTCGTTGTACCAGACGACGCCGTCGACGACGGCGATCGCGTAGGGGTGGGACTCCGGGCCGCTCGGCGAGTCCCATTCCTTGATCTCGCCGGTCTTCGGATTGTAGCGGCCGATCCTTCCTTTGCCTGAGTTCACGTACCAGATCATCCCGTCCTCGGCGATGTCGAGGCGGCGCACGGTGGTGCCGGGCGTCGGCAGCTTGATCTCGGTGAGTTCCATCGTTGCCGTATCGATCTTGGCAAGACAGGCAGCCCCGTTGCACGCATACCAGGGGGTGCCGTCCGCATCGATCTTGATGCCATAGGGCTTGGCGCCCGGCGTCTTAGTTTTGGTGAGCTTGATGTCGCCGGTCGCCGGATCGAGGCGGCCGACCATGTTGCTCTGCTGGAGCGTGAACCAGAGGACGCCGTTCTTGTCGAACTCGCCCGTGTGCGGGTCCTTCGCGGCCGGATCGGGCATCTTGAAGACGGTGACCTTGCCGGACGCCGGATCGAGCTTGCCGATCGTGCCGTTGCCGTTGCCGAGATACCAGGGCGTGCCGGACGCATCGAGCGTCACCGAATGCGGCAGCGCCTCGGGCGGCAGCTGGTATTCCTTCATCGCACCGGTCTTCGGATCGAGCCGGCCGATGACGTTGCCGAACTGTCCGACCCACCAGATCGATCCGTCCGGCGCCTCGACCGGATCGCGCGACCGCTGGCCCAGCGTCGGCACGAACCATTCGGCGAAGGTCACCTGATGCGGCCCTGGCATCGGCTTCGGTGCGCGATGGGTGTTGGGCGGGAACTGGGTGGCCAGGTATTGGACGATCCGGTCCCGCGTATCGGTGCTGTGCGACAGATCGATCATCGTGCCGATCAGTTCCTGCCAGCCCTCGCGGGTGTAGCCCGAGCTCCGCGTGATCATGTTCGGCTGGTGGCAGCCGGTGCAGACGCCCTCCACCAGCTCCTTGCCGGGGCCGTCAGGGAACCTGTTGGCACCGCCGCCGTATTGCGCAAGCGCAGCGGGCGCCACGCCGAGCACGACCGCGACCACGAGATGCGCGGAAGCGAGCTTGATCATCCGAATCCTCCGGCGGCGGAAATCTCGCCGGGATGGTCGAGGCGAGGACACCTCAAGTCAAGCCAGAGTCACGTGATCGTGGGGAACCACACCGCCTTCAACCCGTTATCCGGTCTCTACGGGAGACCTCCCCATCCCCGCCTTCCTCATATCCTGCACCGGTCCTGCGGCTTCGCAGCGACATGGGCATATTCGCCGCCAGGCTCGGCGGCTGTCGCCCTTGTCGGGGGCGATGATTCTATCGGCAGAGCCGGCCTTCGCCGCCAGCGGCGCGGGCGGGCCGTCCGACGTGGTGTTTTTCGTCCAGATCCTGGTGCTTCTCTTCGCCGGACGCCTTCTCGGCGAGGCGGCCCAGAGGGTTGGCCAGCCGGCGGTGATGGGCCAGCTGATCGCCGGGCTTCTCCTCGGCCCGTCGGTGCTCGGCGCGCTCTGGCCCGAGCTGCAGCACGCGATCTTCCCGCCGAACCCTGGCCAGAAGAGCATGATCGATGCCGTCTCGCAGCTCGGCATCCTGTTGCTTCTGCTGCTGACCGGCATGGAGACCGACCTGAAGCTGGTGCGCCGTGCCGGGCGGGCGGCGACCAGCGTCTCGATGACCGGCGTCGCCGTCCCCTTCGTCTGCGGCTTCCTGCTTGGCCAGTTCATTCCTGATTCCCTGCTGCCCGATCCGGCGCAGCGGACCGTCGCGTCGCTGTTCCTCGGCACGGCGCTGTCGATCTCGTCGGTCAAGATCGTGGCGATGGTCGTGCGCGAGATGAACTTCATGCGCCGCAACCTGGGCCAGGTGATAGTCGCGTCCGCGATCATCGACGACACGATCGGCTGGGTGATCATCGCGATCACCTTCAGCCTGGCGAGCCATGGGACGCTGGACGCGACGTCGCTCGCCAAGGCCGTGGTCGGGACGCTGCTGTTCCTCATCGTCAGCCTGACTGTCGGCCGCCGGGCTGTGTTCACGCTGATCCGTTGGGCCAACGACTCGATGATCAGCGAGGCCGGGGTGATCTCGGTGATCGTGCTGCTGATGGTCGCGATGGCGCTGCTGACGCAGGGGATCGGCGTGCACACCGTGCTCGGCGCCTTCGTCGCCGGCATCCTGGTAGGCGAGTCGCCGATCCTGACCAAGCAGATCGAGCAGCAGATTCGCGGCCTGATCGCCGGCCTGTTCATGCCGATCTTCTTCGCGATGGCGGGGCTCAGCGCCGATCTGTCGATCCTCAAGGATCCGACGCTTCTCCTCCTGACGCTGGGCCTGATCGCGATCGCCAGCTTCGGCAAGTTCGGCGGCGCCTTCCTCGGCGCCGAGTTCGGCGGCCTGAGCAAGCGCGAGGCGCTGGCGCTCGCCTTCGGCATGAACGCCCGCGGCTCGACCGAGGTGATCGTCGCCACCATCGGCCTCTCGATGGGCGTTCTAAGTCAGGACCTCTTCACGATGATCGTCGCCATGGCGATCCTGACCACGCTGGCAATGCCGCCGACCTTGCGCTGGGCCCTGGGGCGGCTGCCGCTCAGCGAGGATGAGAGCGCCCGCCTCGCCCGCGAGGAGTTCGAGGCCAAGGGCTTCCTCCCCAACGTCGAGCGCTTCCTCGTCTCGGTCGACGACAGCCCGAACGGCCGCTTCGCCGCGCGCGTCGCCGGCCTGATCGCCGGCGCCCGCGGCAAGCCGATCACCGTCCTCCACCTTGGCGAGGAGGAGCGGACGAAGAAGGCGGCGAAGGAAGAGCAGAGCCCGGAATCGGCGGCCAAGGCCGGCGCCGCGGCAGTCGCCGAGGTCGAGCAGCAGCTGGACGAGGCCAAGCCGGCGAAGGTCGATGTCACCACCCGCGCCAATGTCGAGAATCCGGTCGACGCAGTCGCCGAGGAGGCACGCAAGGGCCACGACCTCATGGTCATCGGACTCGAGCGCACGCTCGACCCCAAGGGCACCTTCGATGAGAAGCTCGCCGCCGTCGCCTCGGGTTTCGACGGCCCGTCGCTGATCGTCGCGGGGCGCGGCAAGCATCTCGAGCGGCCCGAGAGCGGTTTCCGTATCTTGCTGCCGGTCAGCGGCACCGATGTCTCGCGCCGCGCGGCCGAGGTCGCGGTCGCGCTGGCGCGTGCCAACGACGTGCCGATCACTGCCCTCTACGTCTCGAGCGCCGTCGAGGGGCAGTCGAGGCGGACGCGCGCCAGCGTCAGCCGACGGCACGAGGAAGAGATCCTGAAGGACGTGGCGCTCCTGGCCGAGCGCTACGACACCGAGGCCCGAACCTCGGTCCTCGTCGACGGCCATCCGGACGAAGCGATCCTGAAGGTGGCGAAGCGCGGCCGGCACAACCTGATCGTCATGGGCGTGCACCGCCGCCCCGGCGAGACGATGTTCTTCGGCAATGTCGTCTTATCGGTACTGCAGAAGTCGGACGCGTCCGTTCTTCTCGTCTCCTGAGCTGGAACCGGAGAGCCGGCTTCGCCTACCCGAAGGCCGAAAGGTCGGCGCGGTAGACCGACCCGGTCTGCGCTTCGACGACGAACAGCGACTTGCCATCAGGCGCGAAGGCGACCGCCGTGGTCCACATGCCCTCGGGCATACGGATGCGGCAGATCGGGTCTCCGATCGCATCGAATACAAAGGCGCGCCCGGCCTGGCCATGAGCGACGGCAAGGCGCCCGCGGGCATCCATGCTCAGGCCGTCCGGCCCGAGACCGCCGGAAAGCTGGATATACGTGCCGACCATCGGATAGACCGGATCCGGCGCATCCGCCATGAGCCGCCAGACGGCGTTCGCGCGCGTGACCGACAGATAGACCAGCTTGCCGTCCGGGCTCAGCGCCACGCCGTTAGGGTATGGGATGCAATTCAGGACCAGCTCCGCCTGGTCCGCTCCCGGACGCAGCCGGAACAGACGGCCGGTCGGGTCCGACAGGCTGCTGCGGCCGGGATCGGTGAACCAGAGATCGCCGTTCGGCGCGCGGGTCATGTCCCCCAAGCCACGGAAAGCCTCGCTGTTGATGCGATCGCACAGCACCTCGCGATCGCCCGTCCTGGGATCGACCACGAGAAGGCCGCGCCGGTAGTCGGCCACGGCGAAGCGTCCGTCGTCGAGCAGGGCGAGGGCATGCGGCTCGCCGTCATAGGCGACTGCGAGCGACCAGGCACCGTCGGGCTTGATCCGGAAGATGCGGCCGTAAGGGACATCGACGAGCCAGAGGTCGCCATGCCGATCGAAGCATGGACCTTCGAGGAAGGAGTGAAGGCGCATGCCCGGACGCGTGGTCCGGACCCAGATATTCGGCTCGCCGCGATAGTGCAGCGCCTCGGGAAGACGCGCGAACGGCTGCGCGACGATATCGTGCGGCGGGGCGAGCATGACGTCCTCCTGTGATCTGTCCCGGCGCGTCCGAGGCCGGGCTATGGCGTGTCGTTCAGGTGGCAGGCGGCCCAGCGGCCGGGTGCAATCTCCCTGAGCGCCGGCGCCTCGACCCTGCAGCGCGGCAGGGCATGCGGGCAGCGCGGATGGAAATGGCAGCCGGGCGGCGGGTTCAACGGCGACGGGATCTCGCCCTTGACCGGGGCAAAGCGCGAGCGGCGCTTCGAGATGCGCGGCACCTCGGCAAGCAATGCCTGCGCATAGGGATGGACGGGACGGCGGAACAGCTCTTCGGTCGGCGCCATCTCGACGATCCGGCCGAGATACATGACGATCACCCGATCGCTCAGATGCTCGACCACGCCGAGATCGTGGCTGATGAAGAGATAGGTGAGCCTGAGCTCGGCGCGCAGCTTCATGAAGAGATTCAGGATCTGCGCCTGGATCGACACGTCGAGGGCAGCCACCGCCTCGTCGCAGATCAGGAACTCAGGTTTGACGGCCAACGCACGAGCGATGCTGATGCGCTGGCGCTGGCCGCCCGAGAACTGGTGCGGGTAGCGGCGCTTGAAGCCGGGCTCGAGACCGCACCGCGCCATGACGTCGTCGACATAGGCGTCGAGCTCCTCCGCCGCGACCAGGCCGTGATGGCGAGGCGCCTCCCCGATCGTCATCCCGATCCGCATGCGCGGATTCAGCGAGGCGAAGGGGTCCTGGAAGATCATCTGGGTCTTCAGCTTGACCTGTCGCCGCTCCTCGGACCCGAGCTCCGCGACATCGCGACCGCGAAACCGCACCTGGCCGGCGCTCGGATCGAGGACGCCGGCGACGACCCGCCCGACGGTCGACTTGCCGCAGCCGCTCTCGCCGACGAGCCCGACGACCTCGCCCTCGGCGATCGCAAAGCTGACATCGTCGACGGCATGAACGATTTCGGGACGCTGATGCGCACCGAAAGCATTGGCGATCTGCTGGGCCAGATCGATCGGCTTGACGAAGAGCCGCGAGACGTTCCTGACCTCGATCAGCGGCGCCGTCATGACCCGCCCCCAACCAGGGGGTGAGCGCAGCGCACCTCGCGACCGGAAGCCGGCACGGACACCGGTGGCGACTCCAAGCATGCCGCGTCGGCGCGCGGACACCGGGTCCGGAACGCGCAGCCGGCGGACAGGTTGAGCAGCGACGGCGTCATGCCCGGTATCTGCCGCAAAGGCTGGCCGCGGATGTTGTTGCTGGGCAGGGAGCCGATCAGCCCGCTCGTATAGGGATGCATCGGCCGGTCGAGCACATCGTCGACGCTTCCCTGCTCGACCAGCTTTCCGGCGTACATGACCGCGACCCGGTCGGCGAGGCCGGCGACCACGGAAAGATCGTGGCTGATCCAGATCAGCGCCGTGCGCGATTCCTTGCAGAGCTTCTGGACCTCGAACAGGATCTGGCCCTGGATCGTCACGTCGAGGGCGGTCGTCGGCTCGTCGGCGACGATGAGCGCCGGACGATGCAGAAGCGCCATCGCGATGGCGACGCGCTGACGCATCCCGCCCGAGAACTGATGGGGATACGAGGCAAGCCGCTCGTCTGGCGAAGGGATGCCGACCTGTCCGAGCGCGTCTCGGGCGCGCTGGCGTGCCGTGACCCGGTCCACCTTGTCGTGGGCGAGGACGGATTCGATCAGCTGGGTGTCGATCCTCAAGACCGGGTTGAGCGTCATCATCGGGTCCTGGAAGACCATGGCGATGCGCTTGCCCCGGTACTCGCGCATCCGATTCTCGGGAAGGCCGACCAGGTCCTCGTCCTGAAACAGGATGCGCCCGCCCTTGATCCGCCCCGGGGGATCGATGAGACCGAGGATGGAGAACCCGGTCACCGTCTTCCCCGAACCTGATTCGCCGACGATGCCGAGGATCTCTCCGGCGTCGACCGAAAAGCTCACATCGTCGACGGCCGTCACCTCTCCCCACTTGGTCAGGAAGGAGGTCCTCAAGTTCTCGACGCGCAGGGTCTCCGCCATGATCAGCGTCTCAGGCGCGGGTTCAGCACGTCGCGCACCTGGTCTCCGACCAGGTTGATGCAGACGATGGTGATCAGGAGGGCGACGCCGGGATAGAAGCTGATCCAGTAGCGCCCGCTCAGCAGATAGTCGAAGCCGTTGGCGATCAGGAGGCCGAGCGACGGCTCGGTCGGCGGCAGGCCGAGGCCAAGGAACGACAGCGTCGCCTCGAGCGCGATCGCATGCGCCACCTGGACCGTGCCGACGACGATCAGCGGCGGCAGGCAGTTGGGCAGGAGGTGGCGGAACAGGAGGCTCGGGTGACCCAGCGCCAGCCCGCGCGCCGCCTCCATGTACTCCTTTCGCCGCTCGACCAGCGCGGTCCCGCGGATGGTGCGCGCGTAGTAGGCCCATTGGACGACGATGAGGGCGATGATGATCTTGCCCACCCCCTGGCCCAGCGCGGCAAGCAGCATCAGCGCCACCAGGACGGTCGGAAAGCTGAGCTGGAGATCGACGAGGCGCATGATCACGGTGTCGGTCCGGCCGCCGAAATATGCCGCGAGCAATCCCACGGTCATGCCGATCAGCATCGCGGCGAAGCCGCTCATCGCGCCGACGAACAGGCTGGTCCTGAGGCCGTAGAAGATGCCGCTCAGCATGTCGCGACCCTGGCCGTCGGTCCCGAGCCAGTACACCATGCCGTCGGTATACCGCTTGGCCCCCGGCGGCTGCCGGCTGTCGAGCACGTCGACCTGCATCAGGTCGTAGGGATCGGTCGGCGAGATCAGCGGCGCGAAGACCGCGACCAGAAGCACGGCGATGAATCCGACAAGGCCGGCAATCGCCACGCGACTCTCGCAGAAATCGGCGACGAACCGACGGAACGGGGTTTCGTCGACGCTCGCCGCCGGCGGGTTCGCGATGTCCGTCATATCGCCGCGCCCTGCAGGCGGATCCTCGGATCGAGCGCCGTGTACAGGACGTCGACGATCAGGTTGATCACGACGAACATGAGAACCGTGATCATCAGGTATGCCACGACCACCGGCCGGTCGAGGAGGCGAAGTGAGTCGATGAGCAGCTTGCCCATGCCGGGCCAGGAGAAGATGGTCTCCGACACCACGGAGAACGCGATCACGTTGCCAAGCTCGAGCCCGACGACCGTGACGACCGGGATCATGATGTTCTTGAGGACGTGGACGAGGATCACCCGCCTGGCCTTCAGGCCTCTGGCCCGCGCGAACTTCACGTAGTCCTGGGTGATCGTCTCACGGACGCCGGCCCGCGTCAGGCGAATGACCAGCGAGATCTTGTAGAGGGCGAGGTTGACTGCCGGCAGGATCAGATGCGCGAGCCCGTCGAGGGTCAGGATGCTTAGACGGACGCCGAATACCTGCACCGTCTCTCCCCGCCCGGTGGATGGGAGCACGCCGAGATATACCGCGAACACCATGATCAGCATCAGCCCGACCCAGAACGTGGGAAGGCTGAAGCCTAGGATCGAGCCGCCCATGATCGTCTTTCCGGCGACGGAGTCGGGCTTCAGGCCGGCCCACATCCCGAGCGGGATGCCGATGACGATCGCAAGGAACATCGCCGACAGGGCGAGCTCGAGCGTCGCCGGCATGCGCTCGACGATGAGCGGCAGCGCCGGCACCCCAATGGCGAAGGACTTGCCGAGGTCGCCGGTCACCGCGTTCTTCAGGAAGACCAGGTACTGCTGGTGAAGCGGCAGGTCGAGGCCGAGCGCCTTGAGCGAGGCCTGGTAGCAGGCCTGGTTGCAGTCCGGGGAGATCAGGATGTCGACGGGACTTCCGATCACGTTGACGCCGAGAAAGACGATCAGCGTCATCGCGAAGACCACGAGCAACGCTTGCGCCAGGCGCCGTGCGACGTAGATGATCACACCGATACCGTCGCCTGCCGGGGTTGCATGAGTCCAGGCGCAGCTACGTCGCGCCACCAAGAACCGAGGATAACAGCAGCACCGCCCGTCATCATGACTGGCCGCGACAACACAGTTGTTCTCGAATCGCATGTAAAGCGACGCCGGAAAACCGGGTAAAATGTTGTTTTATCAGGGAAACACGAACACGAGGGAGGGTGCGTCCATGCTCACATTCTCGAAAGCGATGCGAACCGCCGCCGCGGCTCTGGTCGTCGGGACCGCGACGTTCGCGACGGCGGAAGCGGCAGACCTGAGGGTCGCGCTCAAGACCGAGCCGAGCTCGATGGACCCGCATTTCCACGTGTTCTCGCCCAACATCATGATCGGGATGTATACCTTCGATAAGCTCGTCAATTTCGACGAGAAGATGAATCTGGTGCCCGGCCTGGCGACGTCGTGGACCGCGACCGACGATCGGACCTGGGAAATCAAGCTGCGGCCCGGCGTCAGGTTCCACGACGGCACGCCGCTTTCGGGAGAGGACGTCAAGTTCACGATCGCGCGGGCCGTCAGCATTCCGAACAGCCCGTCGTCCTACGAGCGCTTTCTCAAGCCCATCACCGAGGTGGAGGTCGTCGATCCGACGACCGTCCGGCTCAAGACCGCGGCGCCGTTTCCGCTGATCCCCCGGTATCTGGCGACGTTCGCGATCGTTTCGAAGAAGCACGCCGAGAACCTTCAGACGGCCGACTACAACACCGGCAAAGCCATGATGGGCACTGGTCCCTTCAAGTTCGTCGAGTGGGTGAAAGGCGATCGCATCGTGTTCACCCGCAACGACGCCTACTGGGGTGCCAAGGCCCCCTGGGACAAGGTGACGCTGCGGCCGATGGGCAGCGACGCGGTGCGCGTCGCAGCCCTGCTGGCGGGCGACGTGGACGTCGTCGAGCAGGTGCCGACGACCGATATCGCGAACCTGAAGTCGAATGCGAAGGTCAGCCTGGTGCAGGGGCCTTCGAGCATGATGATCTACCTCGCCATGGACAGCAATCGGGACGCCTCGCCGTTCGTGACCGACAAGCAGGGGCGGCCGCTGGACAAGAACCCGCTCAAGGATGCGCGCGTGCGCCGCGCGATCTCCAAGGCGATCAACCGCGAGGTGATCGTCGATCGGGTGATGGAGAAGAACGGCTTCCCTGCCGGGCAGATCCAGCTAGACGGCACCTTCGCGGCGAGCCCGAAGCTCAAGCCCGAAGCGTTCGATCCCGATGGCGCCAGGAAGCTGCTGGCCGAAGCCGGCTGGGGCGACGGGTTCGGGCTGACCCTTCATGCCTCGAAGAACCACTACGTCAACGACGACAAGGTCGCCGAGACGATCGCCCAGATGCTCGTTCGCGTCGGCATCGCCACTAAGGTCGAGACCATGCCGTCCGCGAGCCTGTTCAGCCGCGGCACCAAGCTCGAGTTCAGCTTCCTGATGGCGGGCTGGGGCAGCAATACCGGCGAACCGTCGGAGGTGCTGGCGGGACTCCTGCACACCAACGACCCGGACAAGGGCCTCGGCGGCGCCAACCGCGGCCGCTTCTCGAACAAGGAGCTCGACACGGCGCTCCAGCAGGCGCTGGTCACCGTCGACAAGACCAAGCACGAGCAGCTCCTGATGCGCGCCACCGAAGTCGCACGCGAGAATGACGGCGTGATCTTCGTCCACTTCCAGACGAACACGTGGGGTCTGCGCAAAGGGCTGACGCTGACACCGCGCGTCGACTCCTACACGCTGGCCAATGTCGTGAGCGAAGCCAAGTAGGGCGAGGTCGTCGCGGCCTCGGGCGCCGAAAGAAAAAACGCCGGCTTCGCTTGGAAGCCGGCGTTTTTATTTGGTTGCGGGGGCAGGATTTGAACCTACGACCTTCAGGTTATGAGCCTGACGAGCTACCGGGCTGCTCCACCCCGCGTCAAAGGGTCGTTGCGATAGGGTCTCTGAGTGTGAAAGCGACGTACGCGTTGCTTTTGGATGTTTCCTTGATTTCCCGATCGCTGGAAGACCTGGCAGCGACCGACTCTCCCGCGTCTTAGGACGCAGTACCATGGGCGCTGAAGGTTTTCACGGCCGAGTTCGGAATGGGATCGGGTGTTGGGACCTTCGCTATGGCCACCAGGTCGTCGAGCGACCGAGAAATCATTTGGGAAACTGGACCTAGTACCGCTGCGCGCGGGGCCGGTAGACACTGGGTGTCGTCCGGTCAGCGGCGAGTTTGGGTCGGGGGTTGGCCCGTCCTTTGGCTCGCAGAAGAAGAGTAAATCAAGCCAATCGAGCGATTAGTACCGGTTGGCTGCATGCATTGCTGCACTTCCACCTCCGGCCTATCGACGTGATGGTCTGTCACGGCTCTGGTTGCGAGACCTGGTTTTGAGGAGGGTTTCCCGCTTAGA
>JAEULB010000119.1 GCA_016792585.1 Rhodospirillaceae bacterium | reverse complement strand
CGATGCCGCCGCGCTCGAGGCCGCGGGCAAGACCGCGGTCTTCGTCGCGATCGACAACCGGCTCGCCGGGCTCGTCGCCATGGCCGACACCGTGCGCGCGAGCGCGCACGACGCGATCCATGCGCTGACGAGACAGGGCATCGCCGTCGTCATGCTGACCGGCGACAACCGCGGCGCCGCCGGGAAGATCGCCGCCGGCCTCGGCGACATCCGCGTCATCGCGGAAGTGATGCCCGAGGACAAGGTCGCCGAGATCGAGAAGCTCAAGAAGCAGGGCCGTGTCGTCGCGATGGTCGGCGACGGCGTCAACGACGGGCCGGCGCTGGCGGCGTCCGACCTCGGCATCGCCATCGGCGGCGCCACCGAGGTCGCGATGGAAGCGGCCAAGGTCGGGCTGATGCGTCCGGACCTCGGGCTGGTGCCTGCCCTGCTCGATCTCGGCGGGCGCAGCCACTCGAAGATCGTCCAGAACCTGTTCTGGGCCTTCGTCTACAACCTGGTCGGCATCCCGGTCGCGGCGATCGGCTACCTGAGCCCGCTCGTCGCCGGCGCCGCCATGGCCTTCTCCTCGGTCAGCGTCGTCGCCAACGCGCTGACGCTCAGGAACTGGCGCCCGAAAGGAGACATCCGATGATCCGTTTCGTTCTCGCGACGTTGCTGATCGCCACGCCCGCGCTGGCGCAGCATCAGCATCACGTGCCGCCCCGGACGTCGAGCCCGACGGCGCCCGCGAGCAATCCGCACGCGCAACACGGGACGCCGGCGAAGAACGACGCGCCGATGGCGGCACCCGAGACGCGCGGCGCGCAGCCGCTCGTCTCGAAAGCTGTCGACGGCGTGCGCGAGTTCGAGCTCGTCACCGGCACCGTCCGCTGGCACATCCTGCCGACGGTGATGGTCGACGCTCTCGCCTACAACGGCCAGGTGCCGGGACCGACGATCCGCACGAAGCCGGGCGAGAAGGTCCGGATCAAGGTCACCAACAAGCTTGCCGAGCCGACCTCGGTGCATTGGCACGGCATCGACGTGCCCTTCGACCAGGACGGCGTTGCCGGCCTCAGCCAGGCGCCGATCGCGCCCGGCGCCACGCACACCTACGCCTTCACGATCCCGAACACGCCCGGCACCTTCATGTATCACACCCATGTACATGCCGACCGCCAGCAGGCGCTCGGCCTCTACGGCGCCTTCATCATCGAAGACCCGAAGGCGCCGGCCTATGCCGGCGAGTACCTGATCCAGATGGGCGAGTGGCGCGTGGAGCCCGACGGCACCACCCAGCCGGCAATGCAGATGGACGGCATGCTGCCGACCCACTTCACCTTCAACGGCAAAGCCTTCCCGTCGGTCGAGACGATCAAGGCGAAGGTCGGCGACAGGCTGCTGTTCCGCCTGCTCGGGACCGGGCAGTTCATCCATCCGGTGCATTTCCACGGCGCACCGTTCACGATCGCGGGCACCGACGGCTATCCGGTGCCGGAGCCGGCGCGGCTGACGAAGGACACGGTGCTGATCGGACCGGGCGAGCGCTACGACGTCGAATGGACGCCGACGCGGCCGGGCAAGTGGATGGTCCATTGCCACATCAACCACCATGCGACCAACCATGACGGCAGCGACCACGGCGGCATGATGATGATCATCGACGTTGCGGCGTGACTAGGGCCCTGCGCCTTCCCAGGGCTCGGCGAGATCGGGATCGAATGGCCAGAGCGGCCGGGTGATGTTCCGGAACGGCAGGCGCGGCAGGATGCTGTCGACCGGCCCCGGCGTCTCGAGCTCGACGATCCGGTGCGCGAAGGGCGTGTAGAAGCCGCGGAACTGCCCAGCGGACTTGACGATCACCGTCTTCGCCTCGCGCGGATAGAGACCGGACGCCTCGTAGCCCTTGAGGTCGAGCGTAATCACCGGCTTCTCTGAGAGCAGGACGCGGATGAACCCCTGAATCTCGATGACGGCGCGGCGGCCTGCGTCGAGGTTCATCGGCGGCAGCTCCGACATATAGGGCCCGTCGTAAAGGCCGATCACGCGCGCCTCGACGGTCACCGGCTCGTAGTAGATCGGCTGGAACGCCGCCCCGATCGTGAGGCTGAGAGCGGCGCCGACACCGGCCTTGTGGCACGCATCGGTCGCCGCCGGATCGGTCAGCGTCAGCAGCAGGGGACCCGCGAGCGGCGGCCGCGCCAGCAGATGTTTCAGAACCACGGTCGAGTCGCCGAAGCTTCCGGCCGACGGCGCATCGGACGCATCGGACAGCACGAAGGGTTTCTGATCGGCGGAGCTGGCCGCCACCGCATCGAATGCCTCTTCCAGCGAGATCCGGTTCGAGCGAAAGCGCTCGCGCATGCCCCACACATGGCGGCCGACCCGATCGGCCTGGCGCTGTCCTTCGGCGACGGATGCATGGCCGTCCGCCACGACCAGCACCGACCAGCCGAGCTCGGGAACATCCATCCAGGGCTGCGGCGCAATCACCGTCGCCGACAGCACGCCCGGCGTCATCTCGACCTCGCGCAGCAGGGCGATCACCTCTGTCATCGGCCCGGTGTTCGTATCGTGCCCCTCGGCCGAGGTCATCATCCGGACCTTGCGATGGATCAGCCTCGGCTTGGCCTCGCCGGCCATCGCCTTGCAGAGGATCTCCATCCCGGCCTCGCCGGTCTCGGGATAGTCGACATGCGGGCAGGTCTTGAAGCCGACCGCACCGTCGAGCCCCCGCGCCATCTCGTCGGTGAAGTTCGCGTGCATGTCGAAGGTGGCGACGATCGGCACCTTCGGTCCAACGATCTCACGGATGCGGGTGACCAGGTCGCCCTCGGCGTCGGGGTAGGTCTTCGCCGCCATCGCGCCGTGCAGCGGCAGGTAGATGCCGTCGATCCTTCCGGCCTCGCGCCGCACGCCGGCGAGGATCCTGTCGCGGCAGTAATGATAGACCTCGTCGTCCAGCAGCGGTCCGGCCCCGCCGAAGGTGAGGAAGATGGGCACCAGGTCGACGCCGCGCCGCGCCGCCACCTTGCGGGCGCCGGCGACCTCGTCGCCATGGCTGGTGGCGAAGACCTCGTCGCCTTCGGCCAGCCGGCGCTTGCGGAAGATCTCCAGCGTGCCGGTGCCGGCGGTGAAGCTGTTGACCTCGTACTGCATCCCGGCCACGAGCACCCGTGGCCGGTTGGTGCCGCTCATCTTCCGCTCAATATCCGGCGTCGTAGTCGATGACATTCCGGAGCTTCCGGCCCGAGAGGTAGCGCTTCAGGTTGTCGGCGAAGATGTCGAGGCCGCGGTCGACATAGACCGAGCCGTCGTCGACGCCGGCATGCGGGCTGACGATCAGGTTCGGCACGTCCCACAGCGGCGAGTCCGCCGGCAGCGGCTCCGGATCGAAGACGTCGCAGACCGCGCCGGCGAGCGTGCCGGAGCGCAGCCGGTCGACCATCGCGCCATAGTCCATGACGCGGGCACGGCCGATGTTGACGACGCCGCAATGGTTCGGGAGCCGGTTGATCAGCGACCGGTCGATCAGGTTTTCGGTGCCCTTGGTGATCGGCAGGGTCACGACCAGGAAGTCGGCCTTGGGAAACACCTTGGCCATGTCCTTGGCCTTGACCACGCGGTCGAAGCCCGGGACCTTCTTGCCGGTGGTGTTGACGCCGATGATCGTCATCTTGTGCTTCTTCGCCTGTCGGGCGGTCGCCTGGCCGAGGCCGCCGGTACCGGCGATCACGACCGTCTTGCCTTCGATCGGCGTGGTGAAGACCGGCTTCCATTCGCGCTTGCGCTGGCTGCCGACGAAGAACTGAACGGCGTTGTTGAGAATCATCATGCTGGCGAGCGCGAACTCGCCGCCCTTGGGCCCATGCAGGCCCGAGGCGTTGGTCAGCGTGAAGCTCCGGTCCATCTTCGGCGCCAGCTTCTCGACGCCGGCGTTCAGCGACTGGATCCATTTGAGCTTGGGCGCGTCCTTGCGGAGCGTCAGCGGATCGAAGGCGACGCCGAGCACGATCTCAGCCTCGGCCAGGTCCTTGGGCTTCAGCCCCCAGACGATGTCGACCTTGTCGAAGACGCCGGGATGCCGCTTGGCCGCCGCCTTGATCTTCTCGCGGGTGATCGCATGTGCCGGCCCCGTATCGGGCTTGTCCGCAACGTAGACGAGCGGACGACTCGCTTTCTTGGCCATTTCCCGGTTCCCTCCCTTGAATACGGCGGCGCACCTTATACTGGGATGCAACCGGATTTGAACCAAATCGGCGTCCGACGCGACGGACGGGAAAGGGGAGGGATGGCCGAGGGTGGGCCTGGAAAACGGGTGGCTGAAGCGGATCTGCGTCACCTCGTGGAGAAGGTGGCCGGAGGCGATCACGTCGCCTTCCGCTGGCTGTTCCGTCGTTTCCAGCGACCCGTGCACGCCTATCTCTCGCGCCTTATCCGTCTGTCGCACATTGCCGATGAGCTGATGAACGAGACGATGCTGGAGCTGTGGAAGGGGGCAGGACGGTTCGGGGGCCGGTCTACGGTCTCCACCTGGCTGTTCGGCATCGCCCGCCACAAGGCGATCGACTACCTCAGGCGTTCCCGCGAGGGCGCGCTGGACGAGGAAGCGCTGGCGGAGATCCCCGACCCGTCGCCCAGTCCCGAGGACTCCCTCGGCCGGGCATCGGTCGCCGATCTGGTCGGCAAGCTGATGGAACGTCTGAGCGTCGAGCATCGGGAAGTCCTGCATCTCGCCTATCGCGAGGAGTTGTCGGTCGAGGAGATCGCCGGGGTCGTCGATTGCCCGGTCAACACCGTCAAGACGCGCATGTTCTACGCGCGCAAACGCCTGAAGACGCTGCTGGCGGAATCGGGCGTGGAGGAGCCGTGAAGCCATGAAGCAAGAAGTCGATATCCCCGAAGAAGAGCTGCTGCTGCCCTGGTACGTCTCTGGCCAGCTCTCGCCCGAGGAGCGCGCCAAGGTCGACAAGGCGCTCGCCCAGTCGCCGGCTTTGCGACTCGCTCTGGACGAGGAACGGCGGCTGCAGGCGGCCGTGGCCACGGCACCGCTGCCGATCCCTGCCGATGTCGATCCCGACGCCCTGCTGGCGGCCGCTACGGCGGCCGAGCAACGGACGGCGAAGCCGGCGCGGAACTGGCTCAAGCCGGCGCTTGCCGCAGCCGTCCTCATCGCCGTCGTCGAGGGTGCGGCGCTGGTCTGGCTGGCACCGGCATCGACCTACCGCACCGCCTCGGCACCCGCGCCCAAGATTGTAGTTGTCTCCACACGGTACGCCGTGCAATTCGTCGAGGACGCCTCTGTTGCGGCGATCCGAGCGGCCCTGTCTGAAGCGGAGCTCGGGATCGTGCGCGGTCCGCTGCCGGACGGGGCCTACATCCTGGAGACCGCCCAGGGCGAACAGGCCTTGGACAGGCTGAAGCGAAGCGGAGTCACGAGGACGATCGCGCGAACGGACTAGACGGAGTCGTCAACTGGTTCGGGTGGGCCTGATCTGTTTCGTAGCCGTGGTGGTCGCGCTGGGCCCGGGCCGGGCCCAAGCCGAAGGCGCCGACGCGCGTCCGCACGAAGCCGATGTCGCGCGTTTCGCCGGAGGCCGTAGCGCCGCGCCGCGACCGGTGACGCCGCCGCGAGCGCCCGACCGGGCACCGCTCCCGACGCCGGGCAAAGCCCCGACGGCGCCGCCGCCGGTGGCCGCCAATCCAGCCCCGCTGCCGCCGACCGCCGCTCCTGCCGCACCTCGCGCTCCCTTCTTCGTTCCCGCCGGGCCGGCACCGATCGCCTCGATCACCGAGACCACCGGCGAAGGGGCGGATGGCCGATCGCACGAGACGCGCGGCCGACGCCATCGTCACCGTCCCGACGAAGCGTCGGATCCGTCGCGCCGCGAACGGTGGGAACATCGCCGTCGCAAAGGCGACCACTCCCCTCGCGGCGACAAGCCGCCGGCCGCCGGCGACCGTCCGCCATCCGGCGACCAGCCGGTCGCGAGCGGCGACAAGCCGACGCCCGCCCCGGCAACGCCGACCCCGGCGCCCGCAGGCAACGCCGCTCCTCCGACACCGGCGCCGACGATCTCGGCCGATGTGCCCGCCGGCCCGATCGCTCCGGTCGTCGTCCCCCGCCCCGGCGCGCCCTCGACGACGATGCTTGGCCTCGGCGCGCGCGAGATGATCGTCAATCAGCTCGTCGCCATCGTTCCGATCCCGCGCGACGGCGATCTCGCCAACGACTATGGCCTCTCGGTCGACGAAGAGGCGACGATCCGCTCGCTCGGCGTCCGTCTCGTGACTTTCACCGTCCTCAGGCCTCGCGGGCTCGGCGACACCATCGACCTGATGGGCCTCGATTCCCGCGTCCAGGGCGCGCAGCCGAACTTCCGCTATCGCACTTCCGGCGCCGTCGGCGGCGTCTATCCGCAGGACCGGCTGCGCCTCCAGCCGGCGCTCGGCATGGCGTCCGGTGCCGGCGTCACGGTGGCGCTGATCGACACCAAGGTCGCCGAAGTCACGTCGCTGATCGGCCACGTTTCTGAGCGGCTCAGCGTGATCTCGAACGGCGGCCGCGGCCGCCATGGCACGGCGCTCGCCGGCCTGATCGCCGACGTGGCGCCGTCGGCGCGCCTGCTCTCCATCGAGGCCTTCGCCGACGATTCCGGCGATCCCGACGTCGGCGTCTCGACCACGATCAACCTCGCGCGCGCCATCGATGCGGCGATCGACCGCAAGGCGGATGTGATCAACCTCAGCATCGCCGGGCCGCGCGATCCGCTGATCGGCCGCCTCGTCCGCCAGGCGCTCTCGCGCGGCATCGTCGTGGTCGCCGCCGCCGGCAACGACGGTCCGGACGCGCCGCCCCGATACCCCGCCGCCTATGACGGGGTGATCGCAGTGACGGCGACCGATCCGAAGAACCAGCCCTATGCCGAAGGCGCACAAGGAAGCCATGTCGTGGTCGCCGCCCCCGGCGTCGACGTCCGGGCAACCGTCTCCGAAGGCGTCGTCGGCTATGTGACCGGCACCTCGGTCGCCGCCGCCCAGGTTTCCGGCGTCGCGGCGCTGCTGAGGGAACGGGCGCCGAAGCTGGGATCCGGCGAGGCCCGCCGGATCTTCAGGGACACCGCGAGCCCGCTGCCCGCGGGTCCCGGCATGGTCGACGCCTTCGCCGCCGTCACCAAGGTCACCGCTCTCGCCGGTCGCTGACGGCTCAGGAGCGCGTTGAACCGAAACGCGTGTTTCTCCGACCAACTTCCAAGGCCAGCGGCTGCCCACCGGTCCCCCCGAGGCGGCCCCTGTCCCAGGGGGTTCCTTCAGCCCCGTCCTGGCGAGGCAGGCGCCCGAGAGAGATGGCGCCGCCTCGCTTTTCTTTCCTCACTGCCGATGCGCTATCCTCCGGGCGATGAGCGCCGCCGACGACGTTCTCGATCTGAGCCAGATCCTCGCCGCTTTCGGCGAGATCGACGACGACGTGCGCGAGATGATGCAGATGTTCGTCGAGACGACGGCACCGATGCTGGACGAGCTCGAGGCTCTGGTCGCCGCCAGGGACGCTGCCGCGGCCGAGGACCATGCCCACTCCATCAAGGGAGCGGCCCGAAGCGCCGGGGCGCGCGCGATGGCGGCAGCGAGCGAGGCGGTGGAAGCGGCCGCCAGGGCCGGCGACTGGGCCGAGGTCGAGCTGAAGCTCTCCCTGATCCGGCCGGCGTTCGACGCCGCCCGGCAGGCAATCGTCCGCCTATAAGGTCTTCCGGCGCTCGACCTTGCCGGCGGCGATGATCGCCGAGGCGTCCTCGGGATCGAGCGGGCGCGAGAACAGGAAGCCCTGGCCTAGATCGCAGGCGAGGATGCGGAGGATCTCCAGATCGCCCGCGGTCTCGACGCCTTCGGCGATCGTCTCCAGACGCAACAGACGGCCGAGTTCGGTGACGACGCGGACGACACCGCGGCTCTCGACGCTGCCATGGATCGCCGCGATGAACGACTGGTCGATCTTGAGGCTGTCGACCGGCAGGCGGGTGAGGTAGCTCAGCGACGAGTAGCCGGTGCCGAAGTCGTCGACCGCGAGACGCACACCGAGCGCCTTCAGTCGGCGCAGGATGTCGACCGCCGCACCGGCGTCGGCCATGACCGCGCTTTCGGTGATCTCGAGCTTGATGCGCTTGGGATCGGCGCCGGTCTGCTCGATCACCCGGCCGACGTCGTCGACCAGCGTCGGGTGACCTAGCTGGCGCGCCGACAGATTGACCGAGACGAAGAACGGCACGCCGAGCGGCGTCGTCTTGGGCCATGCCGCGAGCTGCGCGCAGGCACGTTCGAGGACCGTAAGGCCGAGCGGGATGACGAGGCCGGTCTGCTCGGCGACCTCGATGAAATCCGCGGCCGGGACCAGCCCGCGCTCGGGATGACGCCAGCGCGCAAGGGCCTCGAATCCGGCGAGGCGCCCGTCTTCCAGGTGCACGATCGGCTGGTAGCTGAGCCGGAGCTGGTCGCCGGCTTCGAGCGCGCGGCGGAGATCGCTCTCGATCCGCTGCGCCTCGACCGCGCGGGCGCGCATCGGCTCACGGAAGCGGGCATGGCCGGTGGCACGCGCGGCACGCGCGTGGTCGGCAGCGACCGCGGCATCGCGCAGCATCTCGAGGCCGGCCTTGTACAGTCGTCCGGTGCGAACGATGCCGATCGAGCCGGAGAGCACGACCTCGCGGCCCTCGACCGCGATCGGCTTGGCCAGTAGCGACTGCAAGAGGGCCACCGCCGCATCGACCGCCGCATCGGCCGGATCGGCGACCACGAGCCCGAACTCGACCGTGCCGAGACGCGCGACCAGCTCGGTCTGCGGCAGCTCGCGCGCGATCCGCTGCGCCAGCGCCGCCAGCGCCCGGTCGGCGACATCGTGGCCGACGCTGGAACGCACGATCTCGAAACGGTCGAGCGCCAGGTAGAGCAGCGCCAGGTCGCGCTCGTCGGCTGCGGCGCGATCGAGGCGCTCCAGCATCAGCGTGCGGTTGGCGATCCCGGTCAGCGGATCGAAATAGGCGAGCGCCTCGAGCTTGCGCTCGGATTCCTTCTGGTCGCCGATGTCGCGGAGATAGGCGATGGTCACCGAGCGGCCGTCGACAGGAAGCCGCGACACCGCGACCTCGACAGGAAACACGCCGCCGTCCTGGCGGATCGCGGTGTCCTCGATGCGGCGGCCCGGTTCCGCCGCGGCCGCATCGAGCAGCGAATGCGGGACCGCGACGCGATCGACCGGCTGGCCGATCGCCTTGGCCCGGGCGATGCCGAGCATCTGCTCGGCGGCGGCATTGAAGGCGACGACGGTGCCGTCCTCATCGATGACGACGATGGCGTCGAGGGCGGTGTCGATCATCGCCGCCTTCAGCGCCTCGGAGTCGCGGAGCGCGTGCTCGACCGAAACCTTCGCGGTGATGTCGGTCGCGGTGCCGCGATAGCCGTGGAAGGCGCCGTCGGGGCCGAGGATCGGCCGGCCGCTGGTGCGATAGAAGCGGGCGCCGGCGCCGGTCTCGACCCGGTACACGAAGTCCTGGAACGGACGGCGCTCGGCCATCGCCTCGAGGTGACGCTGCCAGCCCTCGGGATCGAACGTGGTGTCGGCGATCTCGTCGCGGCGCCTGCCGATGGCGCGCATCGGATCGTTGCCGGAGCGTGCGCGCGCGCGATCGTCGATGTAGGTGAACCGGAGATCGGCGTCCATCTCCCAGGTCCAGTCGGACGCGTCCTCGGCGATCTCGCGATAACGGGTCGCCAGCTGCTTGTGCTCGGTGACGTTGGTCCACATCACCGCGATGCCGCCGGAGGGCAGCGGCACCGCCGAGAACTGGACCCAGCCGCCATTGGCGAGCTCGACGTCCATCGGCGGCGGCCGCCGCTTGGCGATCTCGGTCCAGTAGGTGTCGATCCAGGCCTGCCACTGCGCGCGCGACGCCTTCGGCGCGCGGAAGCGCGGCAGCACGCGCATGACCAGCGCTGCCGCCGCCTCGCCCACCAGCTTCGCCGGCTGTTCCTCCTGGAAGGCGGCGAAGGCGTCGTTGCACCACACCAGACGCTGCTCGGCGTCGAACACGGCGATGCCGAGCGGCAGGCGCTCCGCCGCCTCGTGCACGAACGCGCGCGAGATCTCCGGAGTGTGCTTCATCTCAGGGCGACGGCCGGAAGGATGAGCGGACGAGCGACGGCGGCCGGGCCGAGCGCGAACGCGGCGAGCGTCGCGCGGATGGCGCGGGCGTGGTCGATCGGCAAACCGATGCGGGCGGCAACATCGAGGGCAAGATAGCGCAACGGCAGCCGCTGCCCACCTTCCCGCCTCGCCCACTTGGCGGCACGACCGGCGGCACGCCTGAGCGCCAGCCGCTTCAGCTGCGGGGAAAGCTCCGGGGACTGCTCGATAAACCGCGCCAGCGCGAGGTTGTAGTCGTGGAAGGTCTGGTGCTTCCTCCCGACCATCAGCCGCTCGCCGTCGCCGGCGGGACCGAGCGCCGTCACCAGGTCGAGCAGCGCGATCCGTCCGCGGCTCGCGACTCGCAGCGCCAGCGAGAAGTCCTCGGCGAAGACGCCGGGATCGCAGGCGGCCGCGGTGCGGATCGCCTCCAGCCGGTAGAGCGTCTGGCTGGTGCCGGAGATCGTGCGCGCGATGACGGTGCGAAGCGGATCCTCCGGCACCTCGACTTCGACCGGCGCATCGACGAAGCCGATATCGCGCGCATCGCGGTAGTAGTCCTGGCGGCTGAACACGGCATCGGCGCCGGTCTTCTCCAGGACGTCGATCAGGCGCTGCGTGCAGAACGGCGCGAGCAGGTCGTCCGACCCCAGGAGCTTCAGGTAGCGATGACGCGCGAGCGCGATGCCGGCGTTGGTCGCCGAGGTCGGCCCGCCATTGGGCTGGCGGACCAGCGTCGCATCCTTCCAATCGACGATCGCGCGCTCGACCAGGTCGGCCGAGCCGTCATGCGAGCCGTCGTCGATGAAGATGAACTGGCGGGGGCGATCGGGAACCTGACGGGCGAGCGCGTCCAGCACGCCCGGCAGATAGCCGGCCTTGTTGAAGACCGTACAAACGAAGGAGACCCCATCCACGGGCGACAGGTAACGCCCTGATAGGGCGCTAATCAAACGGATTTATGCCTCGAGGTGGCGGCCCGGGAAGAGGCGCCTGAGGACGGATTCCCGCGGGCCTATCAGGATCGAGGCGACATAGGCCACGCCGGCCATCAGCACGATGGCCGGGCCCGATGCCAACTCAAAATGGAAAGACATCAACAAACCAGAAGTACTGGAGATTGCGGCGATCAGGACGGCGGCGAGCGCCATGCCCTCGACGCTGGCCGCCCAGAACCGCGCCGCCGCCGCCGGCAGCATCATCAAGCCGACCGCCATCAGCGTGCCCAGCGCCTGGAAGCCGGCGACCAGGTTCACCACCACCAGCGCCATGAACAGCATGTGGATCGTCCCGCCCGGGCCGCCGACGGCCTTGAGGAAACCGGGATCGAAACACTCGACGAGCAAGGGGCGCCAGATCAGCGCGAGTGCCGCCAGCGTCACGCTGGCGATCGCCGCGACCAGCAGCAGGGAGTCGTTGTCGACGGCGAGCACCGAGCCGAACAGCACGTGCATCAGGTCGACCGGGCCGCCGTAAAGCGAGATCAGCAGCACGCCGACCGCGAGCGCGATCAGGTAGAAGCCGGCAAAGCTCGCGTCCTCCTTGAGCTGGGTCGCGCGCGCGACCCAGCCGGAGAGCAGCGCCACCGCGACGGCCGCGCCGAAGCCGCCGATGCTCATCGGCCAGAGGCTCAGGCCGCCGAAGACGAAGCCGACCGCGGCGCCGGGCAGGATCGCGTGGCTGAGCGCGTCGCCGAGCAGGCTCATGCGCCTGAGGATCAGGAAGACGCCGACCGGCGCCGATCCCAGCGAGAGCGCGAGGCACGCCACCAGCGCCCGGCGCATGAAGGCGTAGTCGAGGAAAGGATCGAGAAGGAGAGCGGAGAGGCCCACGCGCCCGATGCCCTCAAGCCGCAGGGCGATGGCAGATCGGCGCGTCGTCCTGCCAGGACTCGGCCATGGCCCGGGCCTTCATCAGGTTTGCCGGGCTCAGCGCCTGGTCGGTCGGGCCCCAGGCCACCAGCTCGCGGGCGAGAAGCAGCGTCTCCGGGAAGACCTGCCTCACCTGTTCGTAGTCGTGCAGCACGGTCACGACCGTGCGCTTCTCGTCGTGCCAGCGGCGCACCAGATCGAGCAGGTCGGCGGTGGTGCGGGTATCGATCGCGGTGAACGGCTCGTCGAGCAGGATCACCTTGGCGTCCTGCAGCATCATCCGCGCGAACAGCCCGCGCTGGAACTGCCCCGCGGAAAGCGTGCCGACAGGACGCGTCTCGAAACCGCCGAGACCGACGGCATCGAGTGCCTCGCTCGCGGCCGCCAACTGGCCTCGGCCGAGCCCTCCGAAGAGCCCCATCCGTCGCCAGTGGCCGAGCGCCACGACTTCGAGCACCGAAAGCGGCACCGAGCGGTCGACCTCCGCCTGCTGCGGCAGATAGGCGATCTCGCGCCGGTCCAGGCGCGAGAGCGTCACGCGCCCTTCGGCCGGGCGGATCAGGCCGGCGATCGCCTTCAACAGCGTCGACTTGCCGGCGCCGTTGGGGCCGACGATCGCGGTCAGCGAGCCGGGCTCGAAAGCGCCCGTCAGGTGATGGACCGCCGGGTGGCGCTCATAGGCCAGGGTCAGCCCGTCGAGGCGGATCGTCGCCATGGCTAGAGCGCCCAGAAGACCGCGAGCCAGAGCCCCGCGATCGCCGTCGCGACGATACCGAGGCGGCTGGCGGCCGAGGTCAGGAGGGCGGAGGTCGGCACCTCGCCACGCCCAGGCTTCCCGCTTCCGGAACGTCCGGGAGCCGGCGGATGTTGGTGCGAGGCGTGGTCATGGTCGTGCATGGGGACCGTGTCGATACAGTATAACATTCCTGTCCGTCAACGGTTGCTGCCCCCGTCCCGATCCGCGACAGTCGCGCCATGACTGCCAAAGCCCAGGTGAGCGTCAGCGAGGAGGGCGAGACCGCCCGTGTCCGGTTGGCCGGGCCCTGGACCGTGGCGGCCGCCGCCGACCTGGATGGCCAGCTCAAGAAGCTGCGCCTCAAGTCCAAGCGGGCGACCCTGGACCTGAGCGGCATCGACGCCATCGACACCGCCGGTGCCTGGCTGATCCGCCAGGCCGCCAAGACCCTCGTCGAGGGCGGCGTCAGCGTCGCCTTCGCCGGCGCCGACCGCCAGGCCTCGGCCCTGCTCGAAACCGTCGGCGCCGTCGACCAGGACTCCAATCCGCCGCGGAAGGAGCCGCCGAGCTTCGAGGAGATGCTGGCGAGGCTCGGCTTTCACACCGCCTTCGCCATCCGCGAGGCACGCAATTTCCTGGGCTTCTTCGGCCTCACGATCGAGACCTTCGCCGCCACGGCACTGCGGCCGGTTCGCTTTCGCTTCACCTCCTTCGTCTTCCATCTGGAGGCGGTCGGCCTGAACGCGCTGCCGATCGTCGGACTGATCTCGTTCCTGATCGGCGTCGTCATGGCTTATCAGGGTGCGAGCCAGCTCCGCTTCTTCGGCGCCGAGATCTTCGTCGTCGATCTCGTCGCAATCTCGGTCTTGCGCGAGATCGGCATCCTGCTCACCGCGATCGTCGTCGCCGGCCGGTCCGGCAGCGCCTTCACCGCGCAGATCGGCACGATGAAGCTGCGCGAGGAGGTCGACGCGATGCGCACGCTCGGCCTCGACCCGGTCGAGGTCCTGGTGCTGCCGCGGATCGCCGCCCTGGTCGTGGCGCTGCCGATCCTCTGCTTCTTCTCCGATATCCTGGGGCTGCTCGGCGGCATGCTGATGGCGTGGGTCAACCTCGACATCTCGCCGCAGGCCTTCATCACCCGGGTCCAGGACCGCATCCCCATCCGGCACTTCTGGGTGGGCATGACCAAAGCGCCGGTGTTCGCCGCGATGATCGGCCTCGTCGGCTGCTACCAGGGCCTCAGGGTCAAAGGGGATGCCGGATCGGTCGGGCGGCTGACCACGCGCTCGGTCGTGCAGTCGATCTTCCTGGTGATCGTCGCCGATGCGATCTTCTCGATCTTCTTCAACCTGATCAACATATGACCGAGACCGTCATCAGCGTCCGCGGGCTCCGCACCAAGCTGGGCGGCAAGGAGATCCACAAGGATCTCGATCTCGACGTCCGCAAGGGCGAGATCCTGGGCATCGTCGGGGGCTCAGGCACCGGCAAGTCCGTGCTGATGCGGACGATCTTAGGATTGATCAAGCCGCGCGAGGGATCGATCGAGGTCCTCGGCCGGAAGGTCGACCCGCTCGACCGCAAGACCATGCTGGAGCTCGAGCGCTGCTGGGGCGTGCTGTTCCAGGACGGAGCCCTCTTCTCCTCACTTACGGTCTGCGAGAACGTCGAGGTGCCGATGCGCGAGCATCTCGACCTGCCGTCGGCGCTCGCGAGCGACCTGGCGCTCCTCAAGATCAAGCTCGCCGGGCTCAAGGCCGAGGATGGCCGCAAGATCCCCTCCGAGCTCTCCGGCGGCATGCGCAAGCGCGCCGCCCTTGCTCGCGCGCTCGCGCTCGATCCCGACATTGTCTTCCTCGACGAGCCCACTGCCGGCCTCGACCCGGTCGGCGCCGCCCAGTTCGACGAGCTGCTGCAGAACCTGTCGAAAAACCTCGGCTTCACCGTGTTCCTGATCACCCACGACCTCGACACGCTCTACGCGGTGACCGACCGGATCGCCGTCCTCGCCGACAAGAAGGTGCTGGTGACGGCACCGATCGCCGAGCTCGAGCGGCACCCGCATCCGTGGATCCACGAATACTTCCATGGTCCCCGGGGTCGGGCCGCCCACGACTCTGCTATGCTCGTCGCCCGGAGCTGAAATCAGGAATCATGGAGACACGCGCACACAACGTCCTGATCGGCGCCTTCGTCCTGCTCTTCGTCGCGGCGATGTTCGTGTTCATCGTCTGGCTGGCGAAGACCCGCGGCGACGGCGACAAGGCGTTCTACGACATCGTCTTCACCGACTCGGTCTCGGGCCTCGCGGTCGGCGGCGACGTGCGCTTCAACGGCATCAAGGTCGGCGCGATCACCAGGATCGCGATCGACCACGAGAACCCGTCGCGGGTACGCGTCACCGTCGAGATGGGTGACGACGTGCCGGTGCGTCAGGACTCGACCGCGTCGATGCAGCTCCAGGGCATCACCGGCGTCACCTTCGTGCAGATCAGCGGCGGCACGCAGGCCTCACCCAGGATTCCGCCGACCCCCGACTATCCCTATCCCGAGATCCGCTCGCGGCCATCGCAGATCGCCGAGCTGGTAGACCAGCTGCCGAAGCTGCTCGAGCGCTCGACCCAGCTTGTCGATCGCGGCAACGCCATCCTCGACGACGAGAACCGCAAGAACCTCGCGGCCGCTCTGTCCGATCTCCGCCAGATCACCCAGTCGATGGCCGGACGCGCCGACGCTCTCGCCAAGGCGATCGACGAGCTCTCGTCCGCCAGCACCGGCGTGACCGAATTGGTTCGCCGCTCGAACCGCGTCGCCGAGGAGCTATCGGCGACGATGAGCGTCGCCCGCGGCACGCTCGCCGGCGCCGACCAGCTGATCGACGGCGAGGTGCGCGAGACCGTGGCTGCGATCGGCAAGGTCGCCAAGGACGCAGCCCGACTCCTCGGCGATAACCGCGAGTCGTTAGATGCTTTCACCGCCGACGGCCTGACCGAGTTCCGCCGCTTCATCGAAGAGGCGCGCCAGCTGGTGCAGAATCTCGGCCGGGTCGCGACCAAGATCGAGGACAACCCGAGCCAGGTCTTCTTCGGTTCGCAGGAATCCGAGTTCACGCCGGAGCGCTCACGGTGAGAGTCTTTTTCCTCCTTCCCCTGCTCCTCCTCTCCGCCTGCACGGGCCTGCTCGGCAACAGCGGGCCGGCGCCCGACCTCTACACGCTGTCGGCGCTGAGCCAGCCGCCGGCGGGCCTGGTCCGCGCCCCCTGGCACCTGCTGATCGAGGAGCCGACCGCAGTCGGCGGCCTCGAGGCCAACCGGATCGCGGTGCAGCGGACCCCGAACGAGATCCGCTACTTCGCCGACGTCCGCTGGGTCGAGCGTGCGACCCGGATGATCCAGGGCCTGATGGTCGAGTCGTTCGAGCACACCGGCGCGGTCGCCTCGGTCGACCGCTACTCGGTCGGCCCGCGCGCCGACTACGTGCTGAAGGCGGAGCTCCGCGACTTCCAGGCCGAGCTGTTCAACAACACCAAGATCCCGACGGTGCATGTCCGCCTGACCGTCCGGTTGGCGCGCGCCGGCCGTCAGCAGACCATCTGGATGCGCGACTTCTCGGCACGGGTGACCGCGCGCACCTCGACCGCCCCCGAGGTCGTCGCGGCATTCGACCAGGCGCTGAGTCAGGTGATGGCGGAGATCGTGGCGGTCGCCGTCAAGGAGACGCCGGCGCCGCAGCGCTGAACCAGGCTCACGGCCTCAGCAGGAAGCCGTCCTTCAGCGGGTCGACGGCTTCGGCGGTGAAGCTGGCCGAACCGGTGTAGTAGGACTCCCCGGCGACCTCGACGGTGACGGCCTTCCGTCCGGGGAGCGATACTTCGCGGGCGACGCTGCCTTCGAAGCATGCCCCGGTCAGGCTTTCGAAGACGTGCGGCTCGCCTGGCCTCGCCTGGCCGCGCGCATGCGCCAGCGCCAGACGCGCGGTGACGCCGGAGCCGGTCGGGCTGCGGTCGACCTCGCGCTCGGCGAAGACGCAGACATTGACCGACGGCCTGCCCTTCCCGCTGCCGCCATCGGTCAGGATCGTGCCGTAGAGGAAAGCGAGGTCGGCATCGTCCGGATGGTCGAGGGGCACCGCGCGCTTGGCGGCATGGGTTACCGCCGTCGCCGCATCGACCAGCGAGCGCAGCGACGATGTCGCCATGTCGAGCCCGAGACGCTGCGCCGGCAGGACGGCATAGAACGCGCCGCCATAGCCGACATCGACCGTGACCGGCCCGAATCCGTGCACCTCGATAGTCCGGTCGAGCGCCGCGGCAAAGGCCGGCACGCTTTCGAAGCGGACCCGGCCGGCACGGCCGTCCTTCACCTCCACGGTCACGGCAACGGGCCCGCACGGGCATTGCAGGACGAAGCGGGTCTCCGGCTCGACCGCCGTCACCCGGCCGGTATCCACCGCCCAGCGGCCGAGCGCGATCGTCGCGTGGCCGCACATGGTCGAGTAGCCCTCGTTGTGCAGGAAGAGCACGGCGAAGGCCGCTTCCGGCCGGTCGGCCTCGACCGGCAAGGCGCCGTACATGTCGAAATGCCCGCGGGGCTCGTGCATCAGCCGGCGCCGGAGATGATCGAGGCGGTCGCGAGCGTCCCGCCGCTTCTCCAGCAGCGTCCGGCCCTGGAGCCGAGGATAGCCCCTGACGACGATGCGGACCGGCTCGCCGCCGGTGTGCATCTCCACCGTCTCGATCGGATCGTTGTGCGAGGTCATACCGCCATCCTATCGTCCCTGCTCCCTGCCGCCACGCCGCTTTCGGAGCCTCCTTTTCCGTGACCCAGACCCGCCTCGCCGTCGATATCGGCGGCACCTTCACCGATGTCGTGCTGGAGACCGCCGACAGCCGCCTCCTGACCAAAAAGGTGCTGACCACGCCCCGAGCCCCGGAGGAGGCGGTCATGCAGGGAACGCTCGCCCTGCTCGCCGAGGCCGGGATGGCACTCTCGTCCGTCGACGTGATGGTCCACGGCACGACGCTCGCCACCAACGCGATCATCGAGCGCAAGGGGGCCAGGACCGCGTTGATCGCGACCGACGGTTTTCGCGACGTGCTCGATATCGCCTACGAGAGCCGCTACGACCAGTACGACATCTTCATCGAGAAGCCGGTGTCGCTGGTGCCGCGTGCGCGGCGCTTCACCGTGCCGGAGCGCGTCGACGTCGAAGGCCGCGTGCTGCTGGCGCTCGACGAAACGGAAGCTGCCGGTCTGCCGGCTCAGCTCAAGGCCGAGGGGATCGAGAGCGTCGCGGTCTCGCTGCTGCACGCCTATGCCAATCCGGCGCACGAGCAGCGGCTGCGCGAGCTCCTTGCCAAGGCGATGCCGGGGGTCGCGATCACGCTCTCCTCCGAGGTCTGCCCGGAAGTGCGCGAGTACGAGCGCACGTCCACCGCGGTCGCCAATGCCTATGTGCAGCCGCTGATGGCCGGATACCTCGGCCGCCTCGACAAGGCGCTGAAGGGCACCGGCTTCAAGGGCGCGGTCTACCTGATGACCTCCGGCGGCGGGCTCACCTCGCTCGAGGCCGCGGCACGCTTCCCGATCCGCCTGGTCGAATCCGGCCCCGCCGGCGGCGCGATCCTCGCGACCCATGTCGCGGCGCTCTCGGGCGAGCACAAGGTCGTCTCCTTCGACATGGGCGGCACCACCGCGAAGATCTGCCTGATCGAGGATCTCAGGCCAGAGAGCAGCCGCTCCTTCGAGGTCGATCGCGCCGCGCGGTTCCTGAAGGGCTCGGGCCTGCCGCTCCGCATCCCGGTGATCGAGATGGTCGAGATCGGCGCCGGCGGCGGCTCCGTCGCCAAGGTCGACGGGCTGAAGCGCATCGTCGTCGGGCCGGAGAGCGCTGGCTCCGAGCCCGGACCCGCCTGCTACGGCCGCGGCGGCGACAAGCCGTCGGTGACCGATGCCGACGTCGTGCTCGGCCGCATCGATCCCTCGCGCTTCGCCGGGGGCAAGATGCCGCTCGATGCCGGCAAGGCCGCCGCGGCACTCGGAAAGCATGTCGGCAAGCCGCTCGGCTTGAGCGACTCGGTTGCCGGATTCGGCGTCGCCGAGATCGTCGACGAGAACATGGCGAACGCCGCCCGCGTGCATGCGGTCGAGCGCGGCAAGGCGATCGGCGAAGCCACATTGATCGCCTTCGGCGGGGCGGCGCCGCTGCATGCGTCCCGCCTAGCCGAGAAGCTCGGCATCGCCAAGGTTATCGTGCCGCCGAATGCCGGTGTCGGCTCGGCCGTGGGCTTCCTCCGCGCGCCGGTCGCCTACGAGGTCGTCCGCAGCCGCTACATGCGCCTCGACGGCTTCGATGCGAATGCCGCCAATGCGCTGTTCGATGCGTTGAAGACAGAGGCGAAGGCGGTCGTCGAGTCCGGCGCAAGCGGCCGGAAGCTCGAGGAGCGCCGCACCGCCTACATGCGCTATGTCGGCCAGGGCCACGAGATCGTCGTGCCGGTTCCCGCTCGAACGCTTGCCGTCGCGGACACGAAGGACCTGCGTGCCGCCTTCGAGCGCGAATACGCGGCGCTGTTCCAGCGCATCATCCCGGAAGGCGCGATCGAGATCCTGAGCTGGACCCTGACGCTCTCCACATCGAACGAGCTGCCGAAGCCGGCCGCGGCGGCCCCGAAGCGCGACGGCGCCAGGCCGATCGGCAGCCGCCAGGTCTTCGATGCCGCGACCGAAGCCTTCGCCGAGGTGCCGGTCTATGCCCGGACCGGCCTTGCCGCCGGTCATGTCGTCCCCGGCCCGGCATTGATCGTCGAGGACGAGACCACCACCTTCCTTTCGGCTAGATTCGACGCACGCATCGACTCAATCGGCTCGATCGTCCTGGAGCGCCGCTCATGACCTCTCAGATCGCCCAGATCCGCCAGCAGATCATGTGGAACCGCCTGATCGCGGTGGTCGAGGAGCAGGCGCAGGCGCTGATCCGCACCGCCTTCTCGCCGATCGTGCGCGAATGCGGCGACCTCTCGGCCGGCATCTTCGATCTCAAGGGCCGCATGCTGGCCCAAGCCGTCACCGGCACGCCGGGCCATGTGAACTCGATGGCGGCCTCGGTCTCGCACTTCATCAGGAAGTTCCCGCTGGAGACGATGCAGGCAGGCGACATCTACATCACCAACGATCCGTGGATGGGCACCGGCCACCTCAACGATTTCGTGCTGACCACCCCCGCCTTCCATCGCGGCAAGCTGGTGGCGCTCTTCTCCTGCACCAGCCACCTGATGGACATCGGCGGCATCGGCTTCGGGCCGGACGGCACCGACGTGTTCATGGAAGGGCTCTACATCCCGCTGCTCAAGCTCGCCGAGGCGGGCAGGATGAACGAGACGCTGCTCGCCATGATCAAGGCGAACACGCGGCTCCCCGTGGACACCGAGGGCGACGTCTACTCGCTCGCCGCCTGCAACGACGTCGGCGTCAAGCGGCTCTCCGAGATGATGGACGAGTTCGGGCTCGACTCCCTCGACGATCTCGCCGAGCATGTGCTGAGCCATTCGCGGGCCGCGGTCGAGGCCGAGATCGCGAAGCTGCCGAAGGGCACCTACCGCAACACGATGCGGATCGACGGCTATGACGAGCCGATCGACCTGACCGCCGCGATCACGGTCGGCGAGAAGACCATTCACGTCGACTTCACCGGCACGACCGGCGTGCAGAAGCGCGGCATCAACGTGCCGATGGCCTATACCGAGGCCTACACCTGCTTCGGCCTCGGCTGTGTCGTCGCCGCGCGGATCCCGAACAACGCCGGATCGCTGTCACCGCTGACCGTCTCGGCACCGCCGGGCTCGATCCTGAACGCGCCCTACCCCCGCGCCGTCGCCTCGCGCCACGTGATCGGACAGATGCTGCCGGACGTGGTGTTCGGCTGCCTCCGCCAGGCGGTGCCCGAGCGCGTGCCGGCGGAAGGCACGTCGTGCATCTGGATGATGAGCCTGCGCGGGCCCACCGCCCAGGACGCGGCCGACAAGCGCGGCTTCGCGATCACCATCACCTCGAACGGCGGCACCGGCGCGCGTCCGATGAAGGACGGCCTCGACGCCACCGCCTATCCGTCGGGCGTGAAGGGCACGCCGGTCGAGATCGCCGAGTCGATCGCGCCGGTCGTCTTCTGGCGGAAGGAGCTCAGGCCCGACTCGGGCGGCGCCGGCCGCACGCGCGGCGGCATGGGTCAGGTGATCGAGGTCGAGTCCTCGAAGGGCCTGCCCTTCGAGCTTCTCGCCGCCTTCGACCGCATCGAGCATCCGGCCCGCGGCCGCGACGGCGGCAAGGACGGCGCCTCAGGCGTGCTTCAGTTGAAGTCCGGCACCAAGCTCAAGGGCAAGGGTTTCCAGACCATCCCCGCCGGCGACCGCCTGGTGCTGATGACGCCGGGCGGCGGAGGTGTCGGTGCGCCGGCAGAGCGCCCGGCGGAGGCGACGGCCAAGGACCGCCGCGACGGGCTGGTGACGGCGGCCGACTGAAAAAGAGCGCGCCTCGTACCCCCTCTCCCGTGCGAAGCGCGGGGGAGGGTTCCGAATGGCCTCGCGCTCTAAGCCCCGAGCTTGTCGAGGCTGCGGAGCACCGCGTCGCCCATGGTCGTGGTGCCGACCTTGGCCGAGCCGGGCGCCATGATGTCGGGGGTGCGCATGCCGGAGGCCAGCACGTCCTTGACCGCATTCTCGACCAGGTCGGCATCGTCGCCGAGGTCGAACGAGTAGCGCAGCAGCATCGAGAACGACAGCATCTGCGCCAGCGGGTTGGCGACGCCCTTGCCGGCGATGTCGGGCGCCGAGCCGTGGATCGGCTCGTAGAGCGCGTGGCGCTTGCCGGTGACCGGATCCTTGGCGCCGAGCGAGGCGGACGGCAGCATGCCGAGCGAGCCGGTCAGCATCGCAGCACAATCGGAGAGGATGTCGCCGAACAGGTTGTCGGTGACGATCACGTCGAACTGGCGCGGATTGCGCACCAGCTGCATGGCGCAGTTGTCGGCATACATGTGCTCAAGCTGGACGTCCGGGAACTCTGCCTTGTGGATGCGGTTGGCGACCTCGCGCCAGAGCACGCCGGTGTGCATCACGTTGGCCTTCTCGACCGAGTGCACCTTGTTGCGGCGCTTGCGGGCGAGCTCGAAGCCCAGGCGCACGATGCGCTCGATCTCGGGCGTCGTGTAGACCTGGGTGTCGACGGCCTTCTTGGTGCCGTCGGCGCGGGTCTCGATGCCGCGCGGCTCGCCGAAATAGACGCCGCCGGTACCTTCGCGCAGCACCAGCAGGTCGGTGCCCTGCACCACTTCCCTCTTCAGCGTGGATGCGTCGATCAGCGCATCGAACACCGGCGCCGGGCGCAGGTTGGCGAAGAGGTCGAGCTCCTTCCGGAGCGCCAGGATGCCGCGCTCGGGCTTCTTGTCGAAGGGGTTGGTGTCCCACTTCGGCCCGCCGACCGAGCCGAACAGCACGGCATCGGCCGCCTTCGCGTCGGCGAGCGTCTCGTCGGAGATCGGCGTTCCCTGCTTGTCGAGCGCGGCGCCGCCGACGAGGCCTTCCTTGAGGTTGAAGCTGACCGCGCGGCGCTTGTCGAACCAGTCGACCACGCGAAGCACCTGGGCCATCACCTCGGGCCCGATGCCGTCGCCGGGAAGCACGAGAAGCTGCTTGTTCGCCGCCATGGGGCTGGAACCTCTAGGTCAGATCGGAAGGGAGACGACTGGAACGGCTAGAGCCAGGCCTGGCTCTGCTTCCGCTGCGCCTCGAAGGTGTCGATGCTCTTGCCCTTCTCGAGGGTGAGGCCGATGTCGTCGAGGCCGTTGATGAGGCAGTGCTTGCGGAACGGGTCGATGTCGAACTTGATCACCTCGCCGTTCGGGCGCGTGATCTCTTGGCGGGCCAGGTCGACGGTGATACGGGCGTTCTGGCCCTTGTCGGCGTCGCTCATCAGCTTGTCGCACTCGGCCTGCGGCAGCGCGATCGGCAGGATCCCGTTCTTGAAGCAGTTGTTGAAGAAGATGTCGGCGAAGCTGGGGGCGATCACGCAGCGGATGCCGAAGTCGAGCAGTGCCCAGGGCGCGTGCTCGCGGCTGGAGCCGCAGCCGAAATTCTCGCCGGCGACCAGCACCTCGGCCTTGCGGTAGGCCGGCTTGTTGAGCACGAAGTCCGGGTTCTCCTTGCCGCTCATGTCGTAGCGCATCTCGTCGAAGAGATGCGTCCCGAGGCCGGTCCGCTTGATCGTCTTCAGGAACTGCTTGGGGATGATCTTGTCGGTATCGACGTTGATCATCGGCATCGGCGCGGCGACGCCGGTCAGCTGGGTGAACTTCTGCATGGCCGTTCTCGGATGAAAATTCGGTGGTCTTGATAACAGTCTCGGCGGGCGGGTGCCAGAGCGTGGCGCCGCGCCGATCTTTATCCTAATATCGCAATAGGTTAGGAGGAAGCCAGATGACCAACCAATCCGGGCGGCCGACCGACGACGCGGTCGCGATGATGCGCTACGACGCCAACAAGAAGTCGGTCATCGTCACCTACCTGCTGTGGTTCTTCCTCGGCTGGTTCGGCGTGCACCGCTTCTACCTCGGCAAGTGGATCAGCGGCCTCATCCTGCTGATCCTGACGCTCGTCGCCGCCGCGACCTACTGGATCGTCATCGGCATGGTGCTGATGGCGATCCCGGGCGTCTGGTGGCTGATCGACGCGCTGCTGATCCCCGGCATGGTCCGCGGATACAACAACGACCTGATCGACGACGTCAGCCGCTAGGCGGCTAGCGCATCAGCTTCCGGATGTCTTCGAGGTGGCCGGAGACGGCGGCGGCGGCGGCCATCGCCGGGCTCACCAGATGCGTGCGCCCACCGCGGCCCTGACGGCCCTCGAAGTTGCGGTTCGAGGTGGATGCGCAGCGCTCGCCGGGCTCGAGCTTGTCGGCGTTCATCGCCAGGCACATCGAGCAGCCGGGCTCGCGCCACTCGAAGCCGGCCTCGATGAAGATCTTGTCGAGACCTTCTTCCTCGGCCTGGTGCTTGACCACGCCGGACCCCGGAACCACCAGCGCGTTGACGTGGCTCGCGACCTTGCGGCCCTTGGCGACCTTCGCCGCCTCGCGCAGGTCCTCGATGCGGCCGTTGGTGCACGAGCCGATGAAGACCTTGTCGACCTTGATCTGGCTAAGCGGCGTGCCGGCCTTGAGGCCCATGTATTCGAGCGCGCGCTCCATCGAGGCGCGCTTGGCTTCGTCGGCGACCTCGGCCGGGTTCGGCACCTTGCCGGTGATCGGCAGCACATCCTCAGGCGACGTGCCCCACGTCACCTGGGGCACGATGTCCTTGGCGTCGAGATGGACCTCACGGTCGTACTTGGCGCCGGGATCGGACGGCAGCGTCTTCCAGTAGGCGACGGCGGCTTCCCAGGCAGCACCCTTCGGCGCCATCGGCCGGCCCTTGATGTAGTCGAAGGTGGTCTGGTCGGGCGCGACGAGACCGGCACGCGCACCGCCTTCGATCGTCATGTTGCAGAGGGTCATCCGACCCTCCATCGAGAGGGCGCGGACCGCCGATCCGGCGTACTCGATCACGTGGCCGGTACCGCCGGCCGTACCCATCTTGCCGATGACCGCGAGCGCGATGTCCTTGGCGGTGACGCCGACGGGGAGATCGCCCTCGACCGTGACGCGCATGTTCTTGGCGTGCTTCTGCACCAGCGTCTGGGTTGCCAGCACGTGCTCGACCTCGGAGGTGCCGATGCCGAAGGCCAGCGCGCCGAACGCGCCGTGAGTCGAGGTGTGGCTGTCGCCGCAGACGATCGTGTTGCCGGGCAGAGTGAAGCCCTGCTCCGGGCCGATGATGTGCACGATCCCCTGACGCGGATCGTTCATGTTGAAGTAGGGGATCTGGAAATCGCGCGCGTTCTCGTCGAGCGTCTCGACCTGGAGACGGCTTTCCTCGTCGGCGATGCCCTGCGAGCGATCCGTCGTCGGCACGTTGTGGTCGGCGACCGCGAGCGTGAGGTCGGGACGGCGCACCTTGCGGCCGGCCATGCGCAGGCCCTCGAAGGCCTGCGGGCTCGTCACCTCATGGACGAGGTGACGGTCGATGTAGATCAAGCAGGTGCCGTCGGCCTGGCGGTCGACGACATGGCTGTCCCAGATCTTGTCGAATAGCGTGCGCGGTCCGGCCATGACGCGTCGGCCTCCCCAACCCCGGCTGACGACGAGAAGCTAGAAGATCAGGACTCGGCCTGGGCCTCGGCGCCTTCGCCCTCGCCGCGGCTCGACCGCTCGAGGATGCGCGCCGACTTGCCGGTGCGGCCGCGGAGGTAATAGAGCTTCGCGCGGCGGACCTTGCCGCGGCGAACCACCTCGATCGAGCCGACCATCGGCGAGTAGAGCGGGAACACGCGCTCGACGCCTTCGCCGTAGGAGATCTTGCGGACGGTGAACGACGAGTTCACGCCGGCGTTCTTGCGGGCGATGCACACGCCCTCATAGGCCTGGGTCCGCTCGCGGGTGCCCTCGATGACCTTCACGTTGATCCGGAGCGTATCGCCCGGGCCGAATTCGGGGACCGCGCGCTTCGCCGCGAGCTTGTCCGCCTGCTCCTTGTTGAGCGTCTGCAACAGATTCATGGCACCCATTCCCGTCTGACAACTCGTTCGAACTAACGACCTTCGCCCGACCTTGCGCCCGAGTAGCGGGACCAGAGATCCGGCCTGCGCTTGGCCGTCACCTTCTCCGCCTCGGCGCGCCGCCAGGCGCGTATCTTCTCGTGGTGACCGGAGATCAGGATCTCCGGCACCGCGCGGCCCTGCCACTCGCGAGGCCGCGTGTAGTGCGGGTACTCGAGAAGCCCCGCCTCGAAACTCTCTTCCACCAAGCCCTCGGCGGCGCCCATGACCCCCGGAAGGAGCCTGACCGCCGCGTCGATCAGCGCGATCGCCGCCGGCTCGCCGCCGGACAGGACGAAATCGCCGAGGCTGACCTCCTCGAGCTCGCGGGCCTCGATCACCCGCTCGTCGACCCCTTCGTAGCGCCCGCAGAGCAGGACCACGCC